>NZ_KV837995.1:15965-55548 GCF_001838615.1 Haemophilus sp. HMSC61B11 | reverse complement strand
CGATTCTTGAGAAGCAACGCCTTGCCTTAGCGCAAGTAGAATCATAGCCAAAATTTTTTCCAGCACACTGAAAGGAGAATCTACGAATAATTCGTAGGTGTGCCACCTTAAACTACCCTTAACCTAAAATAAGATTACTTATTCTAGTTTAATCACAATTTAACCCTTGGCGGGAAACATTTTTCCCGTGTTGGGTAAGGATGTTTCTCCGCTTTTTTACTACTTAGGAGAAACATTATGTCTACTCAAAACGCACAACCAAAATATTTCAATCTTCATACTTCTGGCATTGGTTATTTAAGCGATATTCGCGAAATCAAGCCGAAAAAAGGAGATGCATTTTGGGCTTGTCGAATTGCTGCTCTTACAGGTTCTTCCGATTCTCCGGAATATCGTTTTTTTGATATGAACGTATCCGGTGAAGAAACTGTAAATTTAATCAAACGCTGTCAAGAAGCTGTTGAAGCTAAGAAAAAAGTCTTGGTTTCCTTTGTAATGAGTGATTTGTGGTATGACACATTCACTTATTCAAAAGATAGCGAATATCACAAAAAAGGTGATACTGGCGTGTCGATTAAAGGACGACTCTATCGTATTAACTTTATTAAAGTTGATGGTGAGTTGAAATATCAAGCAAAACGCCAAGATGAGCAAGGGAATGACTAACCTATAAACTGATGAAAGCCAACAACAAAATTTGTTGGCTTTTTCTTTACCCTGAAGGGGAAACTCCCCTTATGGGTGGTTTCTCCTTTTTTATTTCTATTTGAGGAGAAACCTATGAATACTTACGCTAAATTTTGCCCTAATGTTTTTGTTGCTAAATGTCCGGATGCTCACCAAAAAGGTGACGTTATCATCTTAACCAGTAAATACGGTAAAGAGACTGAAGTGGAGATTCATAATCTCGTAAAAACCTCTGAGGATGCGTATTTTTATTCCTTCACCCGGTGTGATGGAGTGAATAGTCAAGTTCGTGCAGAACAAAAAGCTGAGCGTTATCAAAACGCAGCTAATAATGCATTAAAACGCAGTGAACAATATTGTGAAGCTGCTAATGAAGGCCGTGAATTTCTTAGCTTGGGAGAACCAATTAAAATTGGTCATCATAGCGAAAAACGCCATAGAGCCTTGATTGAACGTAATGCAAGACGCATGGATAAGTCTATTGAAGAAATGCGTAAAGCAGAAAGTTATGACGGTAAAATCGCTTATTGGGAACAGATGGCAGGGAAAATTGATTTATCCATGCCGGAAAGTCTTGAGTTCTTCAAGTTTGAATTGGAAAAAGCCAAAGAAAAACACCAAGAGCTTAAAGATAAACCTGAATTGCGAACACATGCTTTTTCTCTCACTTATGCTAAAAAAGCAGTCAATGAGCTTGAGAAAAAAGTAAAATTAGCCGAATTACTTTGGGCGTAAATTTAACTTTTGAAAACATAAATTGGAGAAATATATGTTTTACTATGTAAATAGTGGATTAGAGCTAATTACTTTAACAACGCAAGAGTTTATAAGTGAGTTTCTAGGAAAGGCAACTACCCCTAAAGGGATTGAGCCAAATCATTTCTATGATCCTCAAACCAAGCTAGTTTATGCATGGTACTCTGGCAAATGTGTAGCAACTTCTGAGTACCAATATACACCTCAAGAAGCAGAAGCTTTACTTGTTGAATTGGCATTGGAAAATGCTAGTAATAATGGGGATGGATCAATTATGTTCCAACCTTCGCCAACAAAAGAAGCACTAATTGCTGATATGAGTAATTATTTGGAATATTGTATAGATGATGAATCTGAGCACGATTTAGAATTTGCAGCAAAAATTAAACAGATTATCGACAGTTTAAAAACTTCTGATTAATAACATTAACTTTAATGTGCGATAAGCATTCTTTTCGCACCTTACCCATAGGGGATATATCCCTTATGGGCGATATTCCCTATTTTAGAAGGAATATCGAATGTTTAAATTAAACGAGCAACAACAAGCTATTTTAGAACAGGCACAGGTTATTTTAACTAAAGTGATGGAAGAAAAGCCCTTTTACCAAGGTGCACAGGAATTTACTGAGCCATCAATAGCTAAACTCTATTTTCAAACCATTATAGGTAATGAGGAAAGAGAAAATTTCGTGGTACTTTTCTTGGATAGAATCCACAGATTGATTAAATCTGAGGTGATGTTTCAAGGATCTGTTTCAGAAACTTCTGTGTCAATTCGGGAGATTATTCGACAAGCATTAAAGCTAAATGCATCAGCAATTATCATTGGGCACAATCATCCAACTGGAAATGTTGAGCCTAGTGATGCTGATAAATATATAACCAAGAGATTAAAGGAAGCTTGTGAATTAATGGATATTAAATTACTTGATCACTTTATCGTTTCTGGTTCAGCATCTTTTTGCTTTACTGATAATCATCTTATTTAGCTAACAACCTTTCACCCATTGGGGGATAACACCCTCAATGGCAGTGTTATCCCCTTTACTTTTTACATTTTAAAAATTTAGGAGAAACACTTATGTGTAAGGAAAATCGTATTTTAGAACTTGGAAAAATCTTCGTCTCTCGTCGTATCTTAGCGGAATTAACTACCGAAAAGATCAATGAGGTCATCTCGTGGCATCAAAATGGCTGCATTATCATGCTGGGGAATAAAGATTGGATTGAAAAACCGCCACATCCGCTTTCAGAAATTGTTATGAATTTCTATCAAGCAGATAATGGTAAAGACACCATTCAACTCTCTACTTCAGTAGATGATGACGGGAATCGAACAACTAAGATTTCTTTTTCTGATGAAAGTGAAGATGAGCAAAGAGGACACTTTGATTGGGATATATATCAATCAAAAAGAACACCACTTAAGTTAGGGGATGTTTCGTGTACTATCTGCGCTAAACAGTTATTGGGAATGCCAACCATTCATCGCTTAATTGAAAAACAATTAGGTTATGATTGGGGTGCTACCTGCGTTGAAGATTGGATTGAAAACGATCATGCCGTAGAGAAGGATAAACGCATTGTGAGCCAGCATTTTATTGATGGCGAAAGTGTTTTTGTCATCACTGAAGCAGATCGTAGTTCTACAACGATTATGCTCGGATATGAATATTAATCTATTTACCTTGAAAGCCTATCTACTTTATGTAGATAGGCTTTTCCTTTTTAGGATATGATAAATAAAACTCTTTTTAACAGTATAACGATGCCTTATTTAACTTCTTCACAAACTGAATGCCTAAAATGGTTAGCTCTTATCACGATGATTATCGATCACATTGGTGTGGCTTTTTCAAATGCTTACCCAGCCCTATCCTGGTGTCGGGTGATAGGTCGATTTTCCTACGTGGCGTTTGGATTTATCATCGCGCTTAATTTATCTCGAGATAAAGTAAACTTTAAAAGTTATTTCACTTGGATGATAGCAACCGCATTTTTATCTGAAATCAGTTTTACGCTTTTCGAGCCTAATTATGACCGTTTAAATGTCCTATTTCAGTTTTTGTCTGTAATCGGGGTAATATGGGTATATAAAAACCGTCAAGACTTAAATAGCTGGGTCATGTTTTTTGGATTGGGCTTTTTTATTATTCTTTCCGCACTCTCTGATTATGGTTTACCTGGGCTTTTATATTGCATTGGTTGTTACCTATTCTTGCAAACAAAAGATACTCAATTTCGTCTTATTACGATGCTAACCTGTGTATTGCTCGCACTTTTCGTCAATCACAGTTTTATTGATAATTTCGGGGAAACTATTGTTGAAACAATCAGTGTTGTTACTGTTGTGGTCGGTACAATGATATTTATTCTTCACCCTAAAGGCCTTCGTCAATGTAATATCTCAATCTCTCGAATGCCTAAGCTTTTCTTTTATCTTTTTTACCCGGTGCACTTAACAATTATTATTGGCATTAAATATATTTTTCTCAGCTAATTTTTCTATCTTTACTTCAAGAAGAATAAATTATTCAAATTCAGGTGAGAGTTATCCATATTAAGGCATTATTTAAATACCTTAATTGGAGCCTCATCATGAAAAAATTTCTATTAACCACTTTTGCATTGGTTGTGCTTTCAGGTTGTGCACATAAACAACAAACAGCCGATGAGCAACAAGCACTAGAAAATCCAAATATTCAACAAGGTCAGCATCAAGTTTTACAACCGGAAGATCGAATTGTTCGTCCGGATATTTACACAGACTATCAGCCTGAACGTACAGAAGTGTTACGTGAAGGTCGATACACTTTAATTAATTTCTCTCCAGAAGAAGGTCAAAAATACCTTCTAGACCAAAGTGTCACTGTCAACATGTTAGGTAAAAAGAAACGAGCCTTAACGGCAACCGTTGAGCAGGGATTACGCACGACGTTAAAAGATACAGGCCTTTCACTTTGCCATGGCTTTGGTCAGAATGAACCAACACTTTCTACGCTTTATTCCCGTCCATTACCAAAAGTACATTATCAATTTGGCCCGATGGCTTTACGTGATGCCCTTCAAATGTTAGCAGGGCCGGCTTATGAAATTACTATCAATGACGTTTCTCGTACCGTTTGTTTTAAATTACGCCCAGCTGTACCGGAACGTGCTACAGGGGAAAAGCCGAAAGTAGAAACCACAACAACGACAACAACCACAACAGAAATCATCGAGGAATAAGCAATGAATCATGTTAAAAAAATATCCTATGTGGCGATGATATTAGGGATGTTTTCTACTGCTGTATTTGCTGATGTCACAGCAGCGAATACGCTGGCTACTCAATCCTTAAACCAGCAAAACTTGGTGACAAATAAATTAAATCAACAAGAGTTATTAGCTAAGTCTCAGGAGTGGGGTTTAACTGAGCAAGAATGGCAACGCTACCAAGAGCTTAATCAAGGTGCTCGTGGTATATGGTCGCCAGGTCTTGACCCTTTAACCTCGCTTGGTGTGGAGTCTCGAAATGAGCAGGAAAGAGAGCGTTATGCTCGACTACTGGCAAAAAAAATGCACGACCGCATGGAGCGAGAGCTGCAGTTCCAACGCACTTATGATCGCGTATTTGCTGAAATGTATCCAAATGAGCAACCATTTAAGGTTGAACCTCATATTTCAGAGCGGTTTGGACGGGTGATTTATTTTACTCGCCTAGAAAATTGTGACAAATGTGAAGCGAATGCTGATCGTGTACTGCAATATGTGAATGATAAAACGCCTATAGATATTTATTTTGTTGGCGTGAAGAATAATGAGCAAATCTATAATTGGGCGAAAAAACATAATATCGACCCAAATAAAGTGAATAGAAAATTAATTACCCTTAATCATGATAATGGAGCCTGGTTACAGTATGCAGATGGCAAAATGCCTGCTGCATTCCAAATTCAACAGGATGGGCAATGGCAACAAATCGTCTATTAAAAATCGTATTTAGCTTAATCGGTCTTGGCGTTGCGACTCACTCCGTTGCATTTAATGGCTTTGGAACTGATATTGATGGCTATATTAAAGATGCATCTAATCGCTACCAGGTCGATGAAGCGATGCTACGTGGGTTAGTAAAAATTGAAGATGGGTGGTATGGAAATGTTTCCCCAACCGGGGCAACCGGTGTGGGGCAATTTACCCGGGGCACCTGGAATTGGCTTGCAACAACTGATGAGGGGCGAGCCTTAGGCATGACTCAAATCACTCGTTACAATCGTGATACACCTTTCGACCCTCGAAAAAACAATCAACTTAACACTCTAGCAACCGCACTTTTAGCTAGATGGCATATTAATCAGTTTTTTGAGCGAGGGATAAAACCGTCACATGAAAATTTATATCTTGCTCACAATATTGGTATAGATGGGTTACATCGAGCGCTACAAGGTAGAGCAACTCGTGAGGATATTCTTAACATGAAACGCAATGGAATGAAAAAAGGAATGTCGGTGCAAGGCTTTCTTGTTTATCAAAGTGAGCGTTTTAATGTCAGTAAACAAATAGCTAACTTCCAGCGCCCTTCAGTATCACCACGTTATCAAATTGAGAACAAACCATTACCAGCCAATTTACATTGGGTTTCTCCAACAGAAACCGCTATGCGTTGGGTTGAGCCAGCGTCAAATCAAACAAATCAACAAGCTATTCGTTGGCAAAATCCAACCAATTAATACGAGAACAGAATTATGCAGTATAAATCCTTTTTCCTCTCTTTGGTCTGCTTAGGAGCAGTAGTTCAGGCGCAAGCTGAATTAAAAGTTATTGGTGATTTTGGCGGAGAAAGTGCAGTCCGTTTTTATGAAGCATTACAACCGGATGAATCGATGGTTCAAACCTACCCTAATAGCGTTCCTTCAACATTGACTGAAGCGGATATTTTACCTGTTATCTCACATAGAATGACACCGGGCCAAATACAACCAGTCAGAATGAATCTTCCTGGAATGTTGCCTATTTTTCTTATTGGAACAGATAACTTATCTAAAAATTGGCTACACGCTAATTATAATTACCTTAAAAAAATTGGTGCAATGGGACTTGTGGTAAGTGTTAAAACAACAAACGAATTAAGCGAGTTACGCCAATTAGCACCTGATTTAACCTTAATGCCAACGCCAGGGGATGACTTAGCTTCAAGATTGAATCTTGCTCACTACCCTGCTTTATTGACTTCAGAAGGATTGTCGCAATGAGTCAAAAACACGTTTTAGAAGGTTTACTTAGACCGCCTGTTGAATTTTTTCCAGCTGCCGTCCATGGTACTTGTGCTTTTGTTTGTTGCGGTGCGCCTTGGTCGCTCGCATTAAATCCTCTTATTGGATATGGATTAGGGGCCGCTTTCGCAGGTATGGGGGTTATGCGTTTTCGTCAAGGCATGGAAATTGTACGCTATCACCGAAATTTACGCAGACTCCCTCACTATGCTTTGACCAGTCGTCAAATTCCAGTAAGTAAAAAAGCCTTGTTCTTAGGACGAGGCTTTGAATGGGAGCCAAAGCATACGCAACGTCTTTATGACTGTTTCTCTGCAAATGGGCAAATTTATTGGAAAAATGGGAAGTGGTTTAAAGCCGCTCGTGATTATGAAAAAGTGCATGATAATTGGTTATCTAGACTCACTTCAATGGACTCTCCATTAAATCCAGTCAGACCGCTACCGCCAGTTGGCGGCATTCCGGTGATGCATGGTGTGGAGCCGAATGAACGCGATATTATGCTTCCGTTAGGCGACCGTGGCGGTCATACCTTAGTATTTGGTACAACTGGCGTAGGGAAAACGCGTTTTGCTGAAGTGCTTGTTACACAAGATATACATCGAGGTAAAACACCTGAAGAGCGTGAAGTGGTTGTCTTTTTCGATCCGAAAGGCGACCCGGACATGTTAAAACGAATGTATGCCGAAGCGAAACGTGCGGGGCGTGAAAATGAATTTTATGTATTCCATTTAGGACATCCTGAAATATCTGCTCGTTATAACCCCGTTGGTCGCTTTGGTCGAATTTCTGAAGTGGCAGGACGTATTTCCGGGCAATTAAGTGGAGCTGGAAATAGTGCAGCATTTAAAGAGTTTGCGTGGCGTTTTGTGAATATTGTCTCCCGTGCATTGGTTGAAATGGGAAAACGCCCGGACTATGTGCAAATCTCGCGTTTTGTACAAAATATTGATGCACTTTTCTTAGACTACGCAAAACTTCATTTCGATGCCGTCGATAAGAAAATATGGCCAACGTTGGCTTCAGTTGCGGCTAACTTAGATGTAAAAAATTTACCGTTCTCGATGAAAGATAGACCGCTTATTGCTGTTATTAACCAATATATTTTAGAGAATAAAATTTTTGACCCAGTACTTGAAGGATTATCAAGTGCGGTACGTTACGACAAAACCTATTTTGATAAAATTGTGGCATCGCTTTTACCGTTACTTGAAAAACTCACTACAGGTAAAACTGCAGAGCTTCTCTCGCCTGATTACACTGATATTCATGATGAGCGCCCTATCTTTGATTGGGAATCTATTATTCGTAAAAGAGGGATTGTTTACGTTGGTTTAGACGCGCTATCTGATGCGACTGTCGCTGCAGCTGTGGGTAATAGTATGTTTGCTGATTTGGTATCAATGGCTGGTCATATTTATAAATTTGGCGTAGATGAGGGGTTGCCAGATGCATTTAAAACTAAAAGCAAACCGCCTAAAATCAACCTTCATTGCGATGAGTTTAATGAATTAATGGGGGATGAATTCATTCCACTGATCAATAAAGGTCGTGGTGCGGGAATGCAGGTAACAGCCTATACTCAAACACTTTCAGATATTGAAGCTCGTATTGGAAGTAAAGCGAAAACGGGACAAACAACAGGTAACTTCAATACACTTTTAATGTTCCGGGTAAAAGAGCCGGCCACTGCAGAGTTTTTAACGCGTCAGCTCAACGATGTCACAATTTATCAAAGCATGGTGACATCAAGTACGACAGATAACAGCAATCCGGATGATGGCAAGGCGTTTACGTCTAATACTGGTGAACGTATTTCTGAAAAAATGGTGCCAATGCTATCGCCAGCACATATTACAAATTTACCAAAAGGACAGGCATTTGCTCTTCTTGAAGGGAGTACGCTTTATAAATTAAGAATGCCTTTACCTGCGGTTGATAAAGATGATGTGATGCCGGAATCACTTCAAGAATTGACGGCTTATATGCGCAAAAACTACCATATTTCTCCAAATTGGTGGCAATCTGCATTTTCTGATTATGCGCCAAGTCAAGATATAGCAACCGCTTTTCAGTCAATGTCATTAAATCGTGCACCTTCACACGCAGGAGAAGAAATGCTTTTCGGGGATGTTGAAGCTCCAGTTGCTGAAGATATGGAAGATGAAGATATTGATCAGAATGATGATACAGATGAGGATGATTTTGATGACACAGATAATTAATCAGCCGGATATGAACTTGCTTGATATTCCGGATATGAGCGTAGATTTCAATTCAGTCACTAGCTGTTCTTGTGGGCTGGAAAACGCTGATGAATTACTTAATTACTTTTTACCTTATTTGGAAGATTGGAATAATCAGCGTTATACCACACATGAATTTGCGAAAAAGTATGCAAATAAAGGCATCTCACTTTGGACGGCTAATGATGTAAAAAAATCTGAAAATGGCATCCAGGCAATTCAAATTTTTTTAGACGGTGAAGTAAAAGGTTATCTTTTCTTTCACTGTAAATTATCTCCAGCGGGAACATTACAGTAATGGCAGAACAACAAGTCAAAAAAAAGAAAAAGGGTCTTTTTTACTACATTAATGCGGTATTAGCCGCCTTATTGGGTTCCCTGATTTTGAGCATTATTCTTGAATGGTTAGGTATTGCATTTTTATGGCCTGAAGAAGGTCATTTACACAGTCAAAAAATGATGCTAACTGAGCTTGGATGGCTTTCTGATAGTCTAACGAGAGGTCTTTTCTATCATTCTCCAAAAGAGCTGGCTGAAGGTCTTATTTTGTCATTACATGAATGGCTTTTTGTGAAAACAGGTGTAAAAGATTGGTTAGCCAACCCTCGTGAGCATAGTGGCGTAGGTTTGTGGGTGTATCATTATGGGCGAGCTTATATTGAGTCAGTGATTTATGTTTTTATCACCTTTGTTATTCGACTTGTAGTGATTGTTTTTACGTCCCCACTCTTTTTGTTAGCCGCATTTGCGGGCTTTACTGAAGGATTAATGATGCGTGACCGTCGTAAATTTGGTGCGGGCAGAGAGTCTAGTTTTCTTTATCATCATGCACGTCGATTAATTGGCCCGATTATGTTGTCGGCATGGGTATTGTATCTTTCTATCCCAATTTCTATTTACCCGAATATAATTTTGGTGCCAGCTGCATTTCTATTTGGACTATCCATCTGTGTAACGGCAGCGAGCTTTAAAAAATACCTTTAATATTCCTCTATGTTGTCATTATGGGTGCTTATTTTTCCAAGAATAAGCGCCCTTTTTTATCACTAAAAACTGTTTTGAATTTAAAAAGAGTTTCTCATTAAATTTCCCTCTCTTCTTTGGCACTCTTTGCTTGGAATCTGTTTCAAGTAAGGAGTTCTCCGTGACTAAAAATATTTTCAGTTTATCTCTAGCAATAGGGTTATTGTTTGGCGCTATAAGTGCTCAAGCAACAGAGCAAGAGCATTTAGCGCAAGCAATTAAACAGTTGGATGCAGCAAAACTCTCATTACAGCGAGCAGCTGCAAGTGCAAAGGTTTCTGCGAAAAGTCGAGAATATTTTGATTACGCTTCAGCGCATCAAGATATTACTACTGTGCAGGCAGGGATTAAACAATATATTAACCCTTCCCGGGCTATTCCTAGAAATCCTAAAGCTATTCGTAACTTAAAAGAAGATTATCTTAATCTTCGGAGTCAATAGGACATGAGTAACGCTAATTTCCCTTCTGTTTCACCGTTAGACAGCTTTTATGCTGTAAGTGGTTTAGATCCGCTAAAACTGAAAATCATGTTGGCCATTATTTTGATTGCCGTATTACTACTTGCGTATATGTGGTCAACTAATCATGGCTACAAAGGCATGGTGAATGATGGTGACATTTGGTCATTCTTTAAACTGATTCTATGGGGCGCAGCATTAATTATATGTGTTGTCAGCTTTTTTATTTAATAAACCATAAGGACATCTCATGAAGTTGATTAAATCCTTCTTTCAGAATGTTTCAAGTCGTTTTCTTGCGGTAGTAACTTTACTTTGGTTATCCGTTGAAAATGCATTTGCTACAGGCGGTGGTAATGGTATCAATGCCTCTAAAATCCCTGATTTTAAAATCCCAGGCGTAGATAGCAATACCAAAGACCCGATGGAAATTATCTATCTTGTTGCTAAATCATTGGCAACCCTGTTTGCAATTTTATTTGCAGCATGGTCAATCATGACAGTGGTTAAAGCATTAATTAAAACCTATAACGCAGCGACTGACGAAAATGACAAAAAAGGATGGGGCCCATTTATTATCGCTCTTATTCTTGGTTTCATTTTAATTTTCTTCAGCCTCTGGTTGGTGAAATTGGCTATCGGTCTGTTTTAATTATCTCTGTGAGGTCAAGATGTCAAGTGATAAAGAGCAAACGATCCCCTTTCTTCCTACTCGATTAAATCGTGAATCGAGTGTGTATGGCGGGTTATCTGTAAGTGAATTTATGTTGGCTGCAGCAATGGGATTTATCTTAGGTGCAGTGCTTGGCCTCCTTTGTTGTTTTGCCTTAGGCTTTGATTTTTGGTTGTTAATTCCGTCTCTCGCCATGTTGTTTTGCATTCTTTCTGTGGTGATTGGCAAAGTGATTATTGCGCGCCTTAAACGAGGTAAGCCGGAAGCCTACTTGAATCGAATGATTGAGGTTAAATTAGATGGAATATTAGGGGGGAATCGCTTTATCTCCCGTCAAGGCACTTGGTCTATTCGCCGAGTTAAAAAATAAGAGAGTTTATTATGAAAGACTTAAAAGGGATTGTTCATCAAAAAAATCGCGAAATCATGACCGGGCGAATTGCTATCGGTGCATTGCTTGTGATTTGTTTGGTGCTATGTGCCATTATTTTTACCGCGCCAAGTCGGTTAATGATTTATAACCCACCGGATTTACGTGCGGGAAGTCAACGCCCTTGGTGGGAAGTGCCAAAATCAACCGTTTATGCCTTTGCTTATCAAACCTTCCAGCAGTTAAACCGCTGGATGGAGAATGGCGAGGAAGAATACAAATTAAATATTGAAAGAAATAAAGCCTTTATTACGCCAAGTTGCCAAGAATTTTTGAAGAAAGACTACTATGACCGTTTATCTAACGGTGAATTACGGGAACGTGCACGTGGTGTTTATGAAATTGTGGGACGTGGATTTAAAGATAATAGTGTGATTGTTCATAGCCCCGATAGCTGGACGGTTAATCTTGATTTAAGTGTAGATGAGTATTTCAAAGATGAACCAGTAAAACGTGTTTTAACCCGCTTCCCGGTCAATATCGTGCGCATGGAAACAGATTTACAGAACAATCCTTGGGGATTGGGATTTAACTGCTACAGCTCAATTCCATTACGTTTAGAAGCAAAAGAATTTAGAGAAGGGGATAACCAATAATGAAAAAACTCACTTTGTTACTGAGCGCGGCTTTTATCTTTTCACCAATGACGGCATCTGCCGATGTGTTAATGAAATGGGCGCGCAAACCGTTACCTATTGACTTACAAATCGAAAAAGAACGTATTCTATTCGTAGATAAAAATGTAAAAGTAGGTTATCCACCTGAATTAGATAGCAAGCTTCGCATTCAATCAACTGGCGGTGCGGTTTATTTAAAAGCAACTGCAGATTTCCCAAAAACACGCTTACAGCTTATGGATGTTGCAACCGGAGAAATAATCTTACTTGATGTGCAAGCGAAGCATTCTGTTGCCAATGCAAGTGAGCCAATTCGTTTTGTTTATGAAAATAAAGTTGAAAAACAAACAACTGCTTATGGCCAAGATGCAAATGCATATAACGAACCAATACCAAATGCGCGTCCGGCACTCCCCGCTCCAGCTGCATTAACACGTTATGCCGCACAAATGTTTTATGCGCCTTTACGTTCAGTTGAGCCTTTGGAAGGTGTGCGCCAAGTTTCACATCGCCTTCCTACACCGCTTAAAACGCTCTTACCTGCATTGCCTGTGCGAGCTACTCCATTACTCAGCTGGCAACTTGATGGATATGTTGTCACTGCGATTCGCTTGCAAAACCAGGGGCAATCTCGCATTGATTTAGATCCTCGAGAGCTTCAAGGTCGATTCTATGCAGCAACATTTCAGCATAATTGGCTTGGGGGGCATGGTACACCTGAAGATACCACAACGTTATATCTTGTGACAGAAGGTTCACCTAATCATTCTGTTATCCCTCAGTCAAATTCATATAAACCGAAAAAATTGAAAAAAGTCACCACAACAGTGACAACTCAAACGAAATAAGGAGAGAACAATGCAAATGAAAGCAAATAAAGCGTTCTATGTTATTGGTGGGATTACCGCGCTTGTCGTGACGCTGATGGCTGGATTTCTTTTCTCCGGTAGTAGCTCAACAACTACAGCAGAAACCAAAAAAGAAGATGCTTTAGATCTCTCTCTCAAAGATTTATCACCGGAAGAGCTACGCTCAATGGGGCTTGAGGGTGATACATCTAAAGATACGGTGAGAACACTTATTGGTAAAGTGAAGGAAAATAACAAACGCTTTGATGAAGTGATTTTACAAAATGACCGCTTGGTAAAAGAGAATGAGCAGTTAAAAAATCAAGCAAATAATACGGATTATCAAATTCAACAGGCGGTACAAGCAGAAACAGGGGCGTTAATTAATGAGATTAATGCGTTAAAAGATCAGGTTGTACAAGCTGGTAATCAAGTTGTAGGGAATGGAAATGCCCAGGCAAATCCCAATGCTCCTCTACCAATAAACGGAGCAACAACTGGCCCTCAGGTTGAAACTCGAGGGGGAATTAATTGGGTGAACCCTAGTGATATGCCAACTACAGACAGCCAAGGGAATGCTCTACAAGGTATTGGTGTAAATGGTGCAGGAATCGGTTTTCCCAAAACCTTCGATAACAATGTGAATGACATCCGAAAATCTAATGATGGATTGCAATCTAGTACAGGTAATAATGCAATATTTAATACCGCTACACCATTTTTCACAATTGCAGCTAACTCTACTTTAACTAATTCTGTTGCTATGACTGCGCTTGTTGGGCGTGTGCCGATTGATAATAATGTGACCGAGCCTTATCCGTTTAAATTGCTTATTGGTCGAGATAACTTAATTGCAAATGGTATTGAACTGCCGGATATTGAAGGCGCAATTGTCTCTGGAACAGCAAGCGGTGACTGGACGCTATCTTGTGTTCGTGGTGATGTGAAAAGCTTAACTTTTGTGTTTAGCGATGGGCGCATTGTTTCAACGGATGATTCTAACAATAAAATTGGCTGGTTATCTGATCCACATGGTGTGCCTTGCATTCCTGGAGAACGCAGAACGAATGCTCCGGAATATCTAACGACCAACTTCTTCTTAACGGGGGCTTCCGCAGCTGCACAAGGCTTATCATCTTCTCAATCAACAACAGTGGTTGATGGCGGTGCAGTAATTGGTGCGGTAACGGGTAATAACGGTAAGTATATTCTTGGTCAAGCGTTAGGTGGCGGTTTGAGAGAAACAGCAGACTGGTTCCGTCAGCGTTATGGCCAAATGTTTGATGCGGTATATGTTCCACCGGGTAAAGAAGTGGCTGTACACATCGAAAAACAAATTGATATTGATTATGACCGCATGTCTCGAAAAGTGAAATACGGACAAGCCTCAAGACAACCTAACTTGGATTAAGGAGCAATAATGAAAGTTTTAATGATGATGGGCGTGATTTTAGCCGCAAGCAGTGTTTTGACTGGCTGCTCAACTTCTCAAGGTGATTTATTGCCAACTGGTGATGCAACAATGAAAGATATTTGGAATAAAGGTGGTAATGATAGCAATATTACATCTTATCGGACACCGAATGGCCGTCTTATTGATGCACCAAATTACGTTTCATCTCGTGAACAACAAACTTATACCCGTACAGCAGAAAACGAGGTGAAAAACCTTTTCCCTCGTTTACCAAACCCTGATTTAGTGATGTATGTTTATCCGCACTTAACTGATTCCTCAGAGCAAATGCCTGTACCAGGTTATTCTTCAGTAATTCCATTTTATGGACGTGTGCAATATGCCCAACCGGGTGAGCGTACAAGAATGTACTAGATGAGGTAAGAAACGATGGCATTATTCCAAGACGTGTTAGAGGCTTTCTTCCCTGCTAAAAAGGGTGATAAGCCTCAACCTAAAAAGGAACCTATCCTAACATCCATTGCACCGGAAGAAGCACAGCAGGATGATACCAATAACGTAGAAGAGACGATTGAAATCACTCCTGTTATGCGTAATAGAAAAATGACCAGAGAGCAACATGTTAAAATGCTTTATGGGCGCGATCCCTCTTTTATCTCCAATCTTCCTTATGCGGAATATTTGGAAGAAGAAGGCGTAATGCTTTTTGATGATGCTAAAAGTGCAGGTGCGGTATTTGATATTAAGCCTATAGGAACTGAGGGAAGAAGCAGCGACTATCTTAATCGCGTTCGCACATTGGTTAAAGATGCCTTACAGGATAGTTTCGATGAACTTGATACCAATCCTTACGTTGTACAATTCTATTGCCAGGATGACAAGGATTTAAGCGGTTATGTTGAGAATCTGAGACAGTACATTAAAACCACTTCACCTGAAGCGAGCGGTAGTGAGTTTACAGAACAGTGGCTTGGTGAAATGGAGCGTCACTTAAAAGCAGTAGGTAAACCAGGTGGGCTTTTTGTTGATGACCGGGTAACAAATACGGCATGGGCTGGAAAAGTGCGTAAAACACGCATGGTTATTTATCGTTATGCTGGAAATAATGAGACAGATACAATCGAGAAATTAAATACAGCTTGTGATCGTGTTCAAAGTGCTTTTATCACAGCAGGATTAACCATGGAACGCCAAAATGAAACTCAAATTCATCGTTGGTTATTAGAATGGTTTAATCCAAATCCATCACGCTATTTTAACGGACTCGATGATAAAGCTTGCTATGATCTTTTATCACTCTCTAAGGATGACTCTGCTCTACCATTACAAGACCAAGATTTTAGTGAAAATCTCTTTTTTACGCCACCGGAAAGTAAAAATGGCTATTGGTATTTTAATGAGCAACCTCACGAAGTCATTGTAGTTGATAATATTCGTAAGCAGCCAGATGTTGGCCACATGACAGGCGAAGTCACTCGAGGTCGTAATATTAATGCACTATTTGATTTATTGCCGGAATCAACCATTATGGCTATCACTGTAGTCATTCATCCTCAAGATAAATTACAGGCGCATTTAGACAAATTAAGTAGTCGAGCTGTCGGTAATAACTATGAGTCTATCTATTTAAAACAAGATGCCCTCACAGTAACTGAATATTTAAAAGACGGACACAAGCTTTATCAAGCTGGCATGGTTTTCTATGTAAGAGGGAAAGACGATCAAGAGCTACGCATTCGCTCAAGAGAATTAAGAACGGTTTTACTCAGTAATAATTTAGTGCCGGTAAAAGAAGGCAACGAAGTTGCGCCTCTTAATAGCTATTTACGCTGGCTACCGATGAATTTTAATCCTCAATTAGATGCAAAATCTCGTTTTTATACCAAATATTATTGGGTGCAACACATTGCGAATATGTTACCTGTATTTGGCCGTGAGACCGGAACGGGACACCCAGGAATCACCTATTTTAACCGCGGTGGAAGCCCATTAGATTTTGACCCACTAAACCCTAAAGACCGGACTAAAAATGCGCATAAGCTCATTTTAGGCCCTACAGGTTCAGGTAAATCGGCAACATTAACCGCACAAATGGCGCAACTGATGGCTGTGCACCGTCCTCGCTTGTTTATTGTAGAAGCAGGTAACTCTTTTGGATTGTTTTCAGATTATGCGGAGCGTTACGGTTTAACGGTTAACCGGGTATCTCTTGAGCCAAGTAGTAACATCGCTTTACCGCTCTTCTCTGAAGCGCATCGTTTATTGGAAATGGATATCGATCTTGAAGTTCAAGATGATGACGATAATGAAGATGAAGGCGAGGAACAACGAGACTTACTTGCGGAAATGGAATTAACCGCTCGCTTAATGATCACCGGGGGAGAAGCGAAGGAAGATGAGAAAATGAGCCGTGCTGACCGCTCGGCTATTCGCCAGGCTATTTTATTAGCTGCAGAGAAAACTTCACAAGAGACCCCACCTCGTCAAGTTTTAACCGGGGATGTAAAAGCCGCACTTGAGGAATTAAGCCGTCGCCCGGATATTCGTCCTGAGCGCGCATCTCGCCTTGCTGATATGGCCGAAGCAATGGATATTTTCTGCACCGGGGTAAATGGTCGATTCTTTAACCGTGAAGGGGAAATTTGGCCAGAGGCTGATATTACACTTGTCGATTTGGCGATGTTTGCACGTGATGGTTATGAAGCAGAATTAGCGATTTCGTATATTTCCCTAATTAACCATATCAACTCCTTAGGTGAAAAATATCAACACAGTTTCCGCCCTATCGTGAACATTACGGATGAGTCGCATATCATTACCGTAAATCCACTTCTAGCTAAGTTCCTGGTTAAAGGTTCTAAAATGTGGCGTAAATTGGGTATTTGGTTATGGTTAGCTACACAGAATATGGCTGACTTCCCTGATGAATCTGATAAATTACTCAGCATGGTTGAATGGTGGGAATTACTTAACCTTTCTAATGATGAAGTCGAACAGGTAAACCGTTTCCGTCGTTTATCCGAAGCTCAGAAAATGATGTTGTTATCTGCGAAAAAAGCAGATAAGAAATATACTGAAGGTGTGGTGCTCGCAACCAATATGGAAGCCTTATTCCGTGTTGTTCCACCTAGTCTTTACTTAGCACTAGGGATGACTGAAAAACACGAGAAAGCACAACGTAAACAATTAATGATGGAACATAACTGTACTGAGTTAGATGCGGCATTGATGGTTGCTAAAGACTTAGACAAAAAACGGGGGATTGCAGTCAATGACGAACTTAACTCAATCGCAGCCTAATCCTAATATGACTTTTCATCGTATTTTTGACATTGGGCCTCGCATCCAATCACTTGCTTTTACCTCTGATGAGGTGAAAGCCTACGTGCTGCATTTCATTGCAAAAATTAAGACAAAAATTGGTTCAAACTGCCAATTAAGCGCATTTCCTCAGCGTGTATTTACTCAATCAAGTTGGAAAGTACACGCTAAAGGAGATAAAGGTGAAGTGCATTTATTATTTAATATCTCCGGGCGTTTCCAATTACCTGTGTTTTCTTCCGAAAACTGGCCAGCTAGACTTAATGTGGAATTAACCGATCACGTTGATGCATATTGGTTAATTCAATATTTGCTTTGGAAATTAGCTGCAATTTGGGAATCCCCTGCTGACTTATCCCCAGTTTTTGGGGATAAGACTGTGGGTAATGAATAAGGAGTCCTGATGTCTCAAGGTAAAAAGCCACAATCAAGAGGATGGCTTAAAAATGTACTCCGTTTTATTGCTATCCTTTTATTTTTATTTTTAGCCCTTACTGCAATTGGCATCTTTGCAACTCAATATCTTCAGAATGTTGATATTCGTGCTTGGTTTATTAAAACGCAGTGGATATGGTTTGCAGTACGATTATTACTATATGGTGCGATTATGTTGATGGTCTATTCCATTTCTCGTCGCCAACCATCTTCTATGCCGGCAAAAGCAAAATGGTTAATTGCGATGATTTTAATTTTTGCTGAAGCGATTACACAGATTACTTTAGCTTAGGGGGAAATATGACATTCTCAGTTGACAGTTATCTTGAATATTTCCTGACTCTACTTGGTTGGTTGCTTAATAACGGAGTTTTTGCGTTATTTGTTGGAACAGGGTTATGGCTTCTTCCGCTTATCGGAATGATCTTTAAAATTTGGCGTGACGTAGCTAAACAAGGGGATGATGAAGGTGAGAAAGGGGATTTATTAATCCGCTGGCTCACAATCGAACTCCTTCCAGCAATGCTTATCGTTGTTTTGACATTAGCCCCTCTTATCCCGGTATCATTGAATAACCTTGAATACAATGAACGTTCATCTATTCAATGTGGCTATAAAGTTCCTGCTTCCCCGGATAAATCAGGCTATGCGCCATTTACGACAACATTTGGAGACAGACAAGCCCGAATTCCTATTTGGTGGATGTTGATGCACAAAGTGGATAAAGGTCTAACTTATGGTATGACTGCAGTATTGCCTTGCCAGCGTGATTTACGTCAAGTTAGATTTGAAGTGCAACATCAAAAAATCACTAACCCAGCATTATTAACTGAAGTACAGCAATTTGTGCAACAATGCTATATCCCGGCTCGTCAAAAATTACAAACAAGCCAAATTGCCTTGAGTCCGGCACAAATCCGAGAAACATCCTGGTTAGGTGGTAAATTGCTTATTAATAACAGCGAACTCTACCCTCGTTTTAGAGCTCAACAACCTATTAGCACGTTCCCTTATGATGCAAATCGAGATGCGGCATTGCCTAATTCGGGGAAAGGCGGTTTCCCAAGCTGTGATCAATGGTGGGATGAAGGTGGAGCTGGATTAAAATCTCGCCTACTTACAGATATGCGTCAAAACTTATCTGCCCAGGTGAGTGATTTCTTTAATTCTATCGACAACCAAGATGAAGCTTTATTGAGAACACTTTTACGTTCTGAAAACATAGATGTTTCAAAAGGAAAAATGTATCAAGGTTACGGTGGTAGTGTTGAATTTGGATTTTGGAATGCCATCACTCGACTCACCTCAACTGTAGGAACTGCAGTAGGAAGTTTAGCGATATTTCCTGGTCTCGATGCAATGCGACAAGCCTTACCAATGGTTCAATCCTTTATGATTATGGCTCTGATAGTTTTAATTCCAGTCATTACGATTTTAAGTGGTTTTTCAATTAAAGCTGTAGTGACACTAAGCTTTGTATATTTTGCACTTATTACAACCACATTTTGGTGGGAATTGGCACGATGGTTAGACTCATATATGATTGAGATTATGTACAGCTCACCGTCTCATAACTCATTTAATATTAATTTTTTAGAGAATGCGCAAGACGATATTATCTCTAATTTTGTGATGGGAAGTATGTTTATATTCTTACCAACATTATGGTTTGGCGCTATGTCTTGGGCTGGTATTAATATGGGCGGGGCGATGTCTCAAGCGTTAAAACAAGGTTCAAATCATGCTAGTTCAGCAGGGGGAAAAGGCGGAGAGTTAATTCAAAGCAAGTTAAAATAATAAAAGGGGAATTTATATTCCCCCTTTATTTTATCTCATAAAACTCATTCATGTGTTCAAATGTATCTACGTCATCCTCAACATCAATTCTTGTTCCAAAAGAATAAAAACCAACCCCCTCAGGGCCATCTCGATAGCCATCCTCATGTTCTTCAAATTCTAACAGCGTATTCATTATGGGTTTATTCTCAGCACCACTGTCATAATCAGTCTCTTTAAAGGATTTAGCTTTAGAAATTACAACTCCAGCCAAAATTGGACTCGCAGCAAGAGCAGCAGCTGTCACAACAGCTTTACGAGGCTTTCCTGGGAGAAATGACAAAGTGCGGTCAATTTTCTTAAAAAATTGTCCGACAGAATGGCCAAATTTTTGAGCATCCATATTCTCTCTCCTATCAAAAATACTCTGACTTACTCTCATTGTACTCTTATTATTCTTTTATTAAAACCTCGTTTTAAGCAGGAAAAATGTAATTTTTGCGATCCACGTCGCAAATTTTACTCATTTTACTGATTTATCTATCTCCTCAATGTATCTTGATAACACAACGCAAATAAATAGCTCAAATAGGGGGGGATATGAAAGCTCGTTTTAAAGAATGGCTTATTAGTTTAAATGAAATAGCAATTAATGAATTAGGAATTGATGAAATGCTTAGTCATCTGGACGATGAACTAAATATCATTAATGGAAATACGTGTGAACAGGAGATCTTAAAGGATTTAATACAAGTTTTTAAAAGTAGTTAATATAACTAAAAAAATAAGCGGGAAAATCCCGCTTATTTTATCTCTATTTACGCTTATGAAGCTTTCATACTGCGACGTTCAAAGTTTTGAGTTGCACTACCCGCTTTACAGCTCACCGTATCCATTTTACTGCCATTGGTGATATAAAGCATTGGCTCTTCAATACTGTTACTATTGTGTGGTTGCACAAATTGAATCGTGTAACTTGTGCCATTATTTCTCATTTCTAATGAGCTAGTAATAAATCCTGAACCAGTAGCTACATAAGAATCCTGATTAGCAAAAACTTGTTTTACCGGATTTTTAAAAGAAACCTGGCCATAAGTGAATTCATAATCTGAACCATTTTTTGTTACAGACACCGGGCTTCCGTTCTCTGCTGTACAAGAAAAAATATTATTAGCTGCAAAAGCTGGCGTTGCAAACATAGCTACCGCTCCAATAGTGAGTAATTTTTTCATAAAAATATCCTTTATTTATTTTCCTAAAATGTAATCTGCTTCTTGGTTACGACGTTTAGCATTTACACCATTATTATTGTTTTGACGATTTCTTACTGCATTTGCTAGTGCGTTCATATCGCCTGATTGCGCAGATGCCTGGGCTGCAGCAATCACATCTTTTGTTAATGAGCCATAGTTATAGGCATAAGATGTTAATGCGGCTTGGGCATTTGGCGGTAACTTATCCCATGTTGAAGATGATACGTTATTTCTCGCTCTATTTGCAAATTCTTGTGTTCGACGTGCTAAATCACGCTCTGCGTCAGCGCGACTAACTACAGTATCTTTCGTTACTTTGACAATTGTACCATCCGCTTTTGTGATAGTATCTGAACCATATCCAGTGCGATAAGCATTGACATCCCAATATGCTTTATCACTAAACCCTTCAAATTTTTTCAACAACCCTGTAGCTTGATCAAGTGCAGTCCCTTTAATTGCTGGAACTGATGAATAAGAAGTGTTACCTCTACTATTTCCGGATGTACCGCCAGTCCCGGTGTAAGACAGGGAGTTTGACATCTGAGGCACTTCTAAAGTGACATTGTTACGAGGAATATTGATATTGTCAGCATCTGCCAATTCAGCAGCATTGCTATTCGTACCATTAGCTAAATCGCTAATCCGTTTATCTACACTGTCACGTGTAACATTTCCGGTTCCAGTGTTATATTCACGTAGCTCTTTATTTTGTAGGATTGCAACTGCGGAATTCCCGGTAAGTGATTTTTGTAGATCAATCTCCATTCTAATTTGACCTATTTCTCGGTCAATTAAAGTGAGGATCTTTTCTAACTCTTCTTGAGCATCTTTATTGTTGGCCACATTTGGCTCACGCATACCCGTTAAAACAGCTCGACGTGCAAGAAGCATTTTCTCCATTGTTTTAGCTACAGCAATTTCACTGGCTAAACGCTGCCCTAATACTTGAGCATCGGGATCTTCTCGTAAAGACTCAATTAAGCCACGAGTTACAGGAACTGTTGTAGAACTTAATTCTGCAAGTACTTCAACGGAAGGAGTGCTCATGTTAAGCGCTTTTTGTAATTGAGTTACCGTCTTAATATTTTCTTTTTCAATTTCAGGTGTTAAACCAACACCAGCTCGAGAGCTACTAGCAGTACCACAATCTGTTTTACAAGTAGTTAATTGCTTCTCACCGATCACATTCGTTAACCAATCTGTCATATCTTTAGGATTATCCCAAGTTTGACAAAGTAATCCGCTACAACTACTACCGGAGATTCGACCTGATTCTAATACATTACGCTTGTTTTGCATGTTGTAGCCAGCTTTTGCAACATCCTCAACAATTTTGATTGGTTCTTGTCCTTGGCCACCGCGTTTTTTACCCCCGACCCACTCTTTACCTTCCTTACCTTGAGATTCCTCAAGTCTCTTTTTAGCTCGAGTAGCATCTGGTTCAGTTGAAGTAATGTCTTTAAAGGATTCCATATCCGAACTTTGAGACCAACGACCATTTAAAGTTGCGTCTGCAAGCTTCTTAGACATTTCTTCACAGCTGGTTTTTAAGCTATTAAAATCAATTTTACCTTGATATAAACCATTCGTAAGAATATCGTATAACTGAGGATTTGCTCGTTGAATAACCATTGCAGGTAAACTCGCCACAGCTCCTGTGGCTGATTCGATAACGTTACTATAAAGATCTTTAAATCCTTCAGTTAAACCATTTAACTGATTTTTAATACTCGTCTTAATGTCAAAATTACCGCACATCAAGTTAGCTTTCCAACCAATCCCAAATTCAGCTGCAGGAATCGTACCTCGACTCGGGGGAGCCATATAACCTACACCGCCCCCAATTTGATAAAACACCATATCAGACAAAATAGAATCGGCTTTATTAAATCCAAACGGATTACTATTAGAAGCTGATACTGGCATGGTTGAGGATAAGATTGCGCACGATATAGCAATATAAGATGCTTTCAGTGCATGATTTAATTTCATACTCAATTCCTTTATTAATTAGACCAATCAATACTATACAAAAATGTTTGTCCGCGTTTTTTACAGCACTTGTAAGGGCGCCATAATGCCCAGGCATAACTACCATTTTCAGATAGCATACTTGGCGGGTTATCAGGGAAAATAGCACAAGACTGTGAAGTAACCGGGTGAAGCTGTTGCCATTTATGTGTCTTTTCATCCCCTTCTTTCACTGGAGGGGGAAACCACTCACCATTCGATTGATTATCTTTTTTCGCAATCGGTATATATACATGTGGTTGGAAAGTATTTGTCACAACATCCGCTACTCGATGCGCTGTTACAGCTGAAGCTTTATAGTCATGAACTTGTGTTACTGTACCCGCTCGTGGATAAATATTTCCCCAAGTGTCTCCATTTGCTCTAATTTCTCTCATACCTGGAATAAGCGCTTCAGGATAAACCATTTCCGGAACACCAAATCGCCACGCTAAAAAGTCCAAACCACTCAAGTAATAAGGCACAAAAGGCGTTGTCTGACTTTTGCAGTAATACCCTGTACTATTAAGCATTTGACTAATCGCTCCCTGCGGATGACCGATTACATCAACATTTTTAAATGTTGCTTGCGTATAGTCTTTGTGTGGTGATTGATAATCTCCACCTTTTACCCCATTGCTAAGGAAATTCATTTCCACCCAAGGATTTTGAGCCTGATGGTTATAACTTGAAACCACTACCTCGGGAATATAGTGTTTTATTTTCGTAGATGTCCGGATTTTACAGCCGAATTTTGTACAAAATAGCCAAAAACAAGTACCAACGACCTTATAATCTAAACAACTTGTCGAAGCGCTTGATGCCATAATCGATGCAGTGTTTAAAGAAGATTGACCGGACTCCGAAGCTTGTCCTGAAATACTGGTCAACGCAATTGCAATACAAAGCCCGGATAATGTCATTTTTTTCAATTTCATCTTGTCCCCTCTTTTGTAATCTCTCGTTGCCATAAACTTAATGCCTGAGCAATATTGGTTTCACCATATATGACACTATCCTCTTTTCCCGGATATTGAAATAAAACTGCAGGCACCTTCTTGATTCCATTTTGCCAACCACTTATAAGGCCCTGATAAGAACGCTTTAATTGCTCTTCAGACTGTTTCCATTCAGCAGACTGAAAAATCTGAGATGCTTGCTGAGCTGCTACACTAGGATTCGCACTCAATCGCTGACTAATCAAATTTTCCCATTGCTCAACTTGATCAAGTAAATACACCTGGCTTGCAAGCTCTGCGTGAAGAATTGGATAATCTTGTGTTGAATAAACAGTAATTATGGGATTAGGCCCCTGGGCGAACACTGATAGTGGTAACAAACCGAAAAGAAACAGTGATTTTTTTATAGACATAACCATCCCTTACGATGAAATTGGATAGTTGAAACATTAACGAAATGACAGGGGGGAATATATAAAAAATTCTTTTTGATTTTGAGATAAATTCTCCATTTCCAAAAAACAATTTTTAATAGAGATTCGACAGCCTTATTAAGTATGATTGGACTTGATAAGTCGCTGTGCAAACAGCTCTTATAAGTTGCACGATTCTTGAGAAGCAACGCCTTGCCTTAGTGCAAGTAGAATCATAGCCAAAATGTTATCCAGCATTCTGAAAGGATACTCTACGCAATCGTAGGAATGCCACCTTAAAGACCTTCCGAGGGAAAATGATTCCCTTCGGGCATGTCATTTTTCCAAGGAATTTTTTATTTCACATTAGGAGAATGACTATGTCCTCATCCACTCAATTGGAACACTATGATGTTCCATCAAGTAACCCTCTTGAAACTCCAACATTTTCATTTCGTGTGGGAAAACACTTGGGCCGTTTTTTCGTTGCAGCTAAAAACAAAGCAACCGATAAATACAAACAAGTGACATCTGGTATCAATCAAAGCATTGAAGACGAAGAAGCTCGTCGGCTTTGCGAATTACAAATGATGCTAGATAGCCAAGCGGAAGAATATGAGGCAATTATTGATGATGTGCAAAGAACGTGGTTAAAACGAACAACGTTATTTAGCATTTTATTTTTGATTGTCGGTATTGTTGGTACAGTGGGTACTCTTTACTACCTTATGCATTAACATTGCATAAGCTATTCATTTTCAACCCTAAGGGGAATTTTTACCCTTAGAGGTAAAGGTTTCCCTTGCTGTAGGAGAAAACTTATGAAAGTGACATTACATAACAGTTGTTTAGCTTATTTAGCCAAACATAATGACTCAGAATCTCTAATAGAGGAAGTTCGCACTCAAGCATTAAATGCCTGGGAAAATCGAGGAAAAGATGTATCTTCTACTCGTATTATGGTGAATATCCCTAGTCAATACGGACAGAAATATCACTTCTTTACAGTTTCGCCATACGCAAACCGTAAAGATTTGTTAAGTGTAAGGGGGTAAACATGATTAAGCGTTTACTCAAGCTTGTTAGTTCCAATTGGGACAAAAAAACAATGCTGCTGGTTTCTGAAGATTTTCGTAAAATCGGCACTTACATCTTAGGTATTGCGTTTGTCGCAATGTTTGTTCAGAATGACAATATTCCGCTACTTCTTGCCATTATCATTATGATATTTGGCGGAATAGCTTGGTTCTGTGGTGTGTTGTTAGCTAAATATTGCAACAACTTAATGGAGACAGACGGAGCGTAACGTATGAATATTACGTTAAACTGGAATGGGTTCCTCTTTGCAATTGTCTTTGTACTGTTTTTTATGGGAACAGTTGCTTTTATTGGTGTGCGATCATTAAAACGTCAACAAGAGCAAAAAGCACAAAGCAAAAAAACACATTCCATTGGTGTTAATTCATAACTGAATTAATACCTGCAACCTTTACAACAAACCTTGATCATGCCATTGGCGTGTTCAAGGTTTTCTTTTACCCGACTGGGAGCAATTTCCCATTCGGGGGGTTGTTCCCTTTTTTTATTGGAGAACAACCATGAAAAAAAGAACTCAACCTGCCAAAGATTTATACCAACAAATTACAGACCAAATTCTCGAAGCATTAGAACAAGGTGTGATGCCATGGCAAAAACCTTGGGATAGTGGATGGCCACAAATGGCTATTCCATGCAACGGTGAAAGTGGTCGTCAATACTCCGGGATCAACGTACTTCTGCTTTGGATGAGCGCTATTAGAAAAAACTTTACTCAACGCAAGTGGGTAACTTTTCAAGGAGCAAATCATCTAGGTGGCCAAGTCCGAACAGGTGAGAAAAGTACAGTTATTATTTTCTATAAACAAAATATGTTTGAAGAAAAAGACGATAGCGGAAACATTGTACTTGATGAAAACGGTGATCCGAAAATGAAGTCATCTGTATTTATTCGTGGTCATCACGTGTTTAATATTGAACAGTGTGAAGGCTTAGAAAAATACTATGAAGAATATCCTGAACCAGAAAAATCTTCTGAAATGCAAGCTCGTCCGGATTTAGATGTATTACCCAATAAAATGGGTATGCAGCTGTATAACAAAGCACAAGATCGTGCTTGTTATATGCCGAGAAAAGATTGCATTGTGATGCCGGATTTCAAAAAATTCAATACAGCTGATGACTACTATGCAACTCTACTGCATGAATGCGGTCACGCCACCGGGCATAAAGACCGGTTAAATCGTGACGGTGTAGCTAAATTTGATAAATTTGGTTCTGAACAATATGCATTTGAAGAATTAATAGCTGAACTCACAAGCGCCTTTACCTGTGCGCACGTGAATGTTTGCAATAATATTTCACAAAATGCAGCGTATATTGAACATTGGATTAACGCATTAAAAGCCGATAAAAAAGCTATTTTCCGAGCATCTTCTCAAGCACGTGAAGCAACACAATTCTTGTTAAATGCTCTCGAATTAACATCGAATGAAGAAGCAAAATTAGCGGCTTAGCCTCTATTAAACCATTCTAACGTTTTTTGTTAGAGCTCTCATAAACCACCCTTTGGGGAGTAATCCTCAAAGGGGATTGCTCCCGTTATTTTAGGAGTAATCTATGGATTTCGAGAAAAAATTTACCGCACTTTTTAAATCGATAGCACCACAATATCGACGCTCAGAAGTGTTTTACGACTTTATTACAATCTTTGCCCTGGAATTCTATCTCATTATATATGGTGCACAAGCAGATGAATCGTTGAGACAACGTTATCAGACAGCTGGCGAGCATTATAATGAAGATGAAAAACAAGCTCTCAGTCGCCTTTTCAACATTATTGTTGAGGCTTTGGAGCATAAAACCTATGATTTCCTAGGATCAGTGTTCATGTCGTTGGATTTAGGTGATCAATATAAAGCTCAATATTTCACACCTAGTCACATTGCACACTTAATGGCAGCCGTAACTCTATCAGATTGTCATAGTTTAATTAAAAAACGTGGCTTTTTGACATTGCAAGAGCCAACTTGTGGGTCAGGCGTAATGATTATTGAGGCTTATAATTATTTGCGTGAAGAGGACTTTAACCCTCAGCAACAAATGTGGGCTCAAGCAAGAGATTTGGATTTTACTGCAGCATTAATGTGTTATATACAAATGACACTCTTGCATATACCGGGAGAAGTCATTATTGGTAACACCCTTAAAGATGAGGTGAATTACCATTTATACACACCTGCTCACATAATGGGAAATTGGAACAAAAAATTGGAGAGTGCAGATTCCTATACTGAAGCAGAATATCAAGTTATTGAACCTGAACCAGTAGAAGAACCCCCGCTTGACATTGATTGGGAAAATGAGCCAATGTTTTACTAACATAAACACCCTTATCTAAACAGATAAGGGTGTTTACATATTTAACAATGTACGCATTGGCGTAAATAAGGAGATTTTAAACATTTACACAAAACTGACAAAATAGTGCTTGCAAATGAACTGTATATTATATAATATACAATCATAGCCAAGAGATAAGGCTATACCCTCAAAAACTTTAACCAGACCCCACCAATCGGCAGGGGCAGAAAAAGGAAACAAATTATGTACTATGTAACAAACGATCTTGCGATTGACAAAAATACTTATACTAGACTTGATTTAGGCGATGATGACGTGATTTTATGCGCAGGCAGACAAGCTGATGATGCAGATACAATCATTATATTTTTTGAGACAAACGCAGACCCTATTTATATCGGTTGGGCTAGTGTGGACACCGGTGATGTAGAGATTACTTATGATGATTGGGATAATTACTTTGCCGGTATCAGACAAGATGATGTTATTGACGAGATTAATATCCTATTAGATGGCATTAAAATTTATGACAATATGACAGGCCATTTTCCGATTTACGCGAATGATCACAACAACGTTGTCGGTGAGCATAAAGTTTACTTTAAAACTGATGAGGCATATCCTGATCCAAGCATTGATAATGCAAATAGAGAGGATGGATATGTAACTTATAAGGCGGGCGCTATTACTGAAATGGGTCGTAAATGTTATGTTTATTGGGATTTTGTTGCGTATGATGATGACGGAAACGAGATTGATTCTGATTATTTTGATTATCAGAACACTGATTGCATTATCAAATATTATTAACAACAAGCCACGTAAGTGGCTTTAATTAGAGCTTTTAAAATGGCAAAAACAGCAGTACACCTATCAAAAACCGCATTGCAATATGTGACAGACCGTACACCACAGGGTGAACAAAAAGGATTGTCGGCTCATATTAATAATGCATTTGAGCAGTTAGCACATTTGACGCGCGCAGAAAAGCCGGAACTATCAAAATCGGAGTGGGTTGAGTTATACAATGTCTATGCGGGCAGTGATTTAACTCGACTTGTAATGCCGTTTGATTTGGCAGATGACTTACGCACACACTACGGCACTTTACCGCAAGATTTGACCGCACTTTACAACAAATTAGCGGGGATGACACAGGCGCAACAATTTGCTGTGCTTGATGCCGTCCGAGTGTATTGGGCGAGCGGCGAAGATGGGAATTAAAAACAAGCCGATAACAAGACCATGCCCGCAGTGCGGCAGAAATTATCAATATCGGCGGGCAAGTGGGCGTACTTTTGAGCTTTGCGAATATTGTCGCAATCTTGATTGTGTAGTTTGTGGTAAAAAAGTACCGCCGGAACGTGGGCGGAAAAATACTTGCTGTGCGGAGTGCGAAAAATTGAAGATACACAATATCCAAAATGCGCACTACGCCAAACGGATAGCGGAAGACCCTGAGTTAAATAAACGCAACCACGCCAAAGCCCGCGAAAACCGAAAAGCAGACCCGGAACGAATGCACGAACATTTGGAAGCACAAAGGGAAAGGCATTATAGACGTGTGCAAGATCCGAATTATCTAGCCACTCGGAAAGTTTATCAGGCTCAACGATGGCAGGATAAAAAAGATGAGATACTGGCTCAACGGCGCGAATTTTGGGATAGTTTAAGCGATGTTGAGAAAGCGGAGCGACTTGAGCGCAATCAAGCAATACAACGTAAACATAAAGCCAAAAAACGTGACCAGTTGAAATTAGATCCGCAAAAGTGGGCGGAATATCAAGAGTATCAACGCACAAAGCGGCGCGAACATAGACAGAGAAAGGCGCTTAATGAATTAATGGTCGGCACAAAGGAGTTATTAAATGTTACCAACAAAGACAAATAGTTTTGATATTGTCGCCGTTAAAAGCATGACAATCCAAGATTTAAAGGCGGAATTAGCCAAAACACTAAGCATTACGGCGGAATATCTCATGTATATTGCGGCAATATGGCGGGAGTTAGAGTCGCGTGGAGAGGACTTGAGCGAGTTACGCCATGGCGTGATGACTTATATCCCGTTAATCGCAACAAATCAACTTGACGCGCGGCTTGTTGTCAATTATGCCGGGCAAAAAACGCTGTTATCCAGCATGGCAAAATTACCATTAAGAGAGCAACAAAAACTGGCCGAAAAAGGCACTTTGGATGTTGTTATTTTGGGTGACGATAATCAACAGCTAATTAAAGAAGTTAAAATATCCGACCTCACAGCAGCCCAAGTTTATCAAACCATCGGTGATGGCAAAATAAAAACACCAGAACAGCAGTATCAAATCCTGTTAGTCCGCAATAAAGTGCGGTCAAAATCAAAGCCGAAAAAGACTTACCGACTAACGCAAAATTTAAAAATAGATGGTAAAAATTTAGTGATTGCCGGAAAACATGCGGTATCCATTGAGATTTTGAAAAAATATTTAGAGGATAACAATGAGCTATAGCAAGTTAAGCAACACCAGGAAAAAGACTATCAGTGTTAATGCTAATAAATACACTAAGGATAACTATAGACAGATACTTTTACGCCTAAAGCCAGATGTAGCAGATATGTTTGATTCAATCTGTGAAAAGGAAAAATTATCAAGGGCGGAAATGCTAAAAAAACTTCTAGAAACTTATTCAATATAACAAAACAAACAAAAATGGCAGAGTTGAGCCCTGCCATTTTTGTTTATAATTCTCAGAAATACTTAGCTGTTTTTTTCTACTCTTCAGACATTAAATTTTCCCTATTATAAATACCTTTTAGTCTCGCCACCGTTGATTTAGATAAATCATATCGTTTCATTACTGTTGAAATAGAATCACCAGCTTTAAAATCCGCATAAATCTTTTTACGTATTTTATCTGTCACTTTAGGTGGGCGGCCGCCTAATGCATTTTTATGACCTGAAGCAAGTTTTGTTCGCTTCCCTTCCTGAGTACGCTCGACAATAAAACTTCTTTCCAATTCAGCAAAAATACCTAACAATTGAATTAAGGCCATCCCCATAGGATTGTTTTGGGTTCGGGTATCTATTCCTTGTTGTATTGCAACAAAACCAATATTTTTATTCTTAAATAGTTCAAGTGTATTCAAACACTGAGCAAGGCTCCTTCCTAGGCGGTCAAGCTTAGTTACTGCAACAACATCACCCTCTCGGACATAATCCAGTAGTTCATCCAATTGTGCTTTATTTTTCTCAGCTTTACCGGAATGCTTCCCTGAAAAAATTTTCTTACAGCCGTATTCTTTTAATACTTGAATCTGTTCACTTAGATCCTGCTGTTGAGTTGATACTCGAGCAAATCCTATTAATGCCATCTTATCTCTTAAAATTATTTAAAAATGTTATTAAATGACTGTTGGTTATTTCTTTTAGCTAAATTTATACCAGCTTTTAAACCCTCTCTAAATGGAGTGCTTCCAAGCGGCGTCAATGGTTGAATAGGTGCTAAAGGTAGCAATGCGGATGCTCCCATAATCATTCTATAACCTTCTTCAAAGCCTTTTTGATAATCATAGTCCATAATTAACTCCTTTATTAAAAATTCAAAACATTAAATTTATATCCTAAATATGCAAAAATTATCGCTAGCAATATAAATTCCACTAAAAAATACTTTGCGATACCGATCTTCTTTGTAAGAAAACAAACAGCAGAGATAACAGCGGTCATTCCCATATAAATACTTAAAAGTTCAACTATTTCAGCTCCATTAAATTCAAGCTGTTTAAGTAAAATTGCAGGAGCAAGAAAAAAAGCAAATAACCCCAGCATAAGCATGTTGGCAGACACAAAAACCTTGAAAGAAACACTTTTAAACTGCATTTTTACTCCTTTGTTCAAAATTCAAAGTTTTCTTAATTTATCTTTTAAATCATCTAGATTCATTCTATTAGGGTTCTTTTCGGTATCTAGTAAATAGAGTCCAAAACCGCACCATAAGATTAAAAACGTTATTACATAAAACATTTGTATCCTCACTTATCAAAACTTAATAGTTAATCTCTTTAATGGCTAACACTTTGTATTTCAGATAACCATATTCAATATGCGGTAAATGATGAATCATACATAAATCACCTATTTTTTGTTGAGAAATAGGAATTAAAGCCCCTTTCCATACATCTGTTTGATATGGTTCGGCTGCTATCACTATACCTTGTTCATCCGTTCTTAACTTTGTGAAATCCTGTCCTTTGTCCTCAAGTTCAATTTCATAGCCTTTCATAAATACTCCTTTGTTCAAAATTCAACACTTAGAAAAATCAGATTCTTTTTGTTCCCATTTTTCCCATAGAGTGAAAACGACCCCTATTTTTCTTGATCGATTTACAACCTGCCCCAACGATTTTGTTAGAGTGTAATCATCAGATATGTAATCTGTACCTATTACTGTTACCTCTTTAAAAGGTAAATCAATACCTTTTTCCAATTTCATTTCACATAAATAAATGATTAGCTTTAATTTATCTATGTTTGCTAATCGAATTTCATTGTCTGCTAGACAATAATTTAGGCGAACTGTGATTTTTTCCATTTTTTGCTCCTTGTATGTGCAAAACTTAAGATTTATCAATTTTGCTTTTAAGCTCAATAATCTTCTTTTCTAAAAGATAAACTCTAATCCACAAAGAAATTATGCAAAGCCACAATGCCACTAAACTGAATATTTCTACCATCGTTTTTCTCCTTTGTTCAAAACTTTACACTTTTTAGACTACCCATGCAGTATAGTCCCAAAACTTTAACAAAGCAAGTTTTTAGACAGTCCAAAAACATAAATCAAAGTTTCTGCACTAAATTATAGTATTTTACCTCTCGTATTCACTGACAATCTGTTTTTATTTTTAAAAGACTTTCTAAATAAAACTACTTACTAGAAAATCGGATGTTTAGAATTGGTTAAATTTTCAAATACTGCCCCAAATATGAAACGCTATCTACTCTATATAACATGCATTATTACAATTCAAAGCACTGAATCTATAGCTAATATAAGAGACCCCCACGAAGGGGGAATTTGTCACGTTGAAGCAGAATATTTTTATCCAGGAGTATGGGAAAAATATGGCGAAAAGGAGTTGATTTGTAACTACTGGAAATTTTTAGGTGATGAAGAACGAAGAATACTTGAATCAGAATTAAATGAGGGAGAAACTGAATCAGAGAATGAATATGGTGATGAATACAGCGATTATGATAGCCAGGATGAAATGTATAGCAACTAAATCAAAAAGGTTAAAGGAGTCTCAAAAGGATTAAGGGTAATGTAATAAAGGTAACCTTTCCAAAGGAAAGGTCTTACCTGAAAAGGCCAAAAGGCTTTCAAAATGGCTTTAATATCTATCTTCGATTTAGAATTATTTATTTATTGAGTTCAATGTATAAATAAATATTCTTTCACAAAAAAGGTTATAAGTTATGCTTTCATCTATATTCCATAAAATCAGAGGGAAAAAACACTCCCAACCTGATATAACAAACCTACAAAATCTCAGTTTTTCAGCATCAAAAATAGATAATGATGGCTGGATTACTCCCTTCCCCGCATCCGAATTACTCGAAACTGAATTACGCCAAAAATACTTAAATTTACTTTGGCAACAAGTATCAATGACGCAAGATATGTTTAATGAGCTCTATAAAAAACCTATCGAGCGCTACGCTGAAATGGTTCAATTATTACCTGCCTCAGAATCACATCATCACTCACATTTAGGTGGTATGCTTGATCATGGCCTAGAAGTTCTTTCATTTTCAGCTAAATTACGACAAAGTTATGTATTGCCACAAAATGCTGCTCCGGAAGAACAATCTAAGCAACGTGATGCTTGGACTGCTGCTGTTATTTATGCTGCATTGGTTCATGACATTGGCAAAGTTATTGTTGATATAGATATACAATTAAAAGATGGTTCTCGTTGGTTTCCTTGGTTAGGAGTACCAACTCAACCTTATAAATTCAAATATATTAAAGGGCGAGATTATGATCTTCACCCGGTTATGGGTAGTTTTCTTGCAAACTATTTAATTCCTAAAGAAGCATTTGCATGGTTAGCAGAATACCCAGAAGCTTTTTCAGCTTTAATGTATGCCATGGCTGATCATAAAGATAAAGCTGGTTTATTATCTGAAATAGTACAAAAAGCAGACCAAAATAGTGTAACTCTTGCACTAGGTGGAGATGTATCAAAACTGACTCAGAAACCTATAACGTCATTTGCAAAACAACTACTCATGGCTTTACGTCATTTACTGCAACATAAATTTAAAATTAATACACCTAAAGGCCCATCTGATGGTTGGCTTACAGAGGATGCACTATGGTTAATGAGCAAACCCACTGCAGACCAAATTAGAGCTTATTTATTGGAGCAAGGCATATCAGCTCCAGCTGACAATCCTAAATTATTTAGTGAAATGCAATCGCTGGGGATTATTGAAAGTACAAATGATGGTACAGCAATTTGGCATTGTCGAATTAAAGCTGATTCAGGCTGGTGCCCACCTAAAGCATTTTCTTTACTCAGAATTAAACCGGAAGTAGCTTGGGAAAATCTTAATGACAGACCAGGTATATTTTTAGGTCGAGTCGATATTGAAAATGAAGAACAATTAAATTCAGCTGAAGATACTAAAGAAGAAAATTCAGTGATTATGGAATCTGAAATGCAGCTTCCTGCAATAACAGGCGCACTGAATAAACCGGATTTGTCTGAAAATACATCCTCTCAAAACACTCAAATCAATACCCAAAACTCAGAAACCGAGACGGATATGACTGATTTGGTAATGAATTTATTTTCACCTGTAGAAGAATCTCAAGACTCTACTGATAAAAAACCATCTCAAGAAAGCGAAATAAATAAAATCGCTTCTACCCCATCTATAACAGTGGGTGATGATACAAAGAAAACTGAGGCTGTCTCAGGAGAGATTTTTGTTGAATGGCTAAAATCCGGAATTATCGGGAATACCCTAGCTATTAATAATTCAAATGCTAAATTACATATAGTCAAAGGCAAACTTTTCCTTGTAACACCTGGAATCTTTCAGCTCTTTTTCAATAGTAAGGGCATTACCAACTTTACTAAAAAAGATATCGAAAATTTGCAATATAGTTTCCAAGACCTTAAATTACACAAGAAATACCGTCAATCAAACAATGATAGTATTAATTTTTGGCGCTGTAAGGTTATTGGCCCAAGAAGAACCTCTCAATTGATTGGGTATTTGATTGATAAAACCGACTATTTTTTCGGTAATAGAATTCCAATTGATAATTTGCATTTATCACTTATTGAGGAAAATGAAAGTGAATAGAACCACATTTGATATGTTACTTAGTAATTTTTTTTATACCGTCATTTACGTATAGATACTATTAAAAGCTATGAAAAAGCAATTAGACAATTACAGAAAAATTGTAGTATTCAATATCCTGATGAAATATCAGACTCATTAATACTCCAATGGAGAAAGAGAGTTGTTGGACAATCTATCATTGAAGTGACTTGGAATAGCTATATTCGTCAGCTAAAGACTATTTTCAAATTTGGAATTGAAAAACAACTCCTTCCATTTACAAAGAACCCTTTCGATGGTTTGTTCATTAGAGAAGGAAAGAAGAAAAGGAAAGTATATACTTCTTCAGATTTAAAAAAACTTAGCTTTGGGATCACTGAATCAAAGCATCTTCCTTCTATTCTTCGCCCATTATGGTTTACTAAAACCATAATTATGACTTTCCGCTATACGGCAATTCGACGCTCTCAGTTAAATAAATTAAGGATTAAAGATGTAGATTTGCTGAATCAAGTTATTCATATTCCATCTGAGATAAATAAAAATCACGAGTATCATATACTTCCTATATCAACTACACTTTATCCTTATCTAAAGAAATTATTAACTGAACTAAGTAAATTGAATCAGCCTGTAGAATCTCAACTATTTAACATTAATTTATTTTCAAATGCTGTTAAACGAAAGGGAGAGAAAATGACCAATGACCAGGTGAGCTATATCTTCAAAGTTATTTCAAAATATACAGGAATTATTAGCTCCCCTCACAGATTTAGGCATACAGCAGCAACAAATCTAATGAAAAAACCTGAAAACCTATATATAGCCAAACAATTACTAGGACATAAAGATGTCAAAGTTACATTGAGTTATATTGAAGATAATATTGATTCAATAAGAGAATATACAGAATTACTTTAGATAGGTATGCAAGGAGCATCTAAGGGTGTTCCTTGCAAAATAAATTTAAATCGCTCATTCTCAGCTTATTCATCCTTATAAAAATATTTTTAAAATTAGTACATTCAGGCTTTACAAACTAGTATTTTTGTGTAAGATCTAACCTATCCACAGAGCGTTAGTGGGTAGATCATGGTGTATTGGCTAGGTACACGGAATTGGTCTAAACAAATAGTTTTCAAACTTAACAAATAGTTTTCAAACTTAAATGATGTACACAAGGGATTTAAAATCCCTCGCCTTTCGAGGCGTGCCAGTTCAAGTCTGGCTTCGGGCACCATTATTTATTCTAATCGAATAGTCAATATCTCATTTAATAATTAAGTATTTTATCCAAACTATTAAATAGAACTTCTATTCCGTTTCAAAAATTTTAGTTATCGCCTACACTTGAAGTTATTTATTCTCAGAAAAACAATAATTTTCCTAATAAAAGTGCGGTAAAAATTCGCACTTTTACTATATAATTCTATTATTTTAATATTTCTATTTGGTAGCTAATCTGTCTCAATTCACATTCTGGTGTCTTATTCTCTTGAAGAAGGTTTTCCCAATTTTCATGTTCAAAAACAGAAACATTCACTTGTTTGTTTGAAAAATGTGTCAATTTTAACTGTGAATAAGCATCCACACATTTCCCTAACGTGATAGGTCCTTGATTATTCACTGGCCTAATCTTTCCGACTAATGTGATGATTTTCCCTTGCGGATCGGTTAGCGCGTGCTGTAAATAAAATGGAAATCCATTGAGGGTTAAAATAGCTTGGTCATGATATGTTGGTGTAAATATCAACCTAGATGTATTAGATACGTTTTTATGTTGTAATTTATTGGCTGTATCAACGTATTCTACCTGTCCTAAAGTTGCTTGAATTGGGGTGTTTTCAAGCCATAATGCCCCCTCAGCATTTGTACACTCAGTTAATGCAAAATTATGGTAAGCCAGCGTATTATCAACAGGTTCTAAAAGATGCATAAAAGAAGCACTACTATTTTTTCTACACGAGAAAGCGCCGAGTTTTTTATTATCGTCTGCAAGTTGAGCCCAAACTGCAGAAGGTGTACTTCTAAACGAGAACAGATTCACATCTCCCCAAGAAAACGGTTTTTCTCGGCTCACAACTTGCTCTAAATATGGATTTTCAGGTAACCAATCTACCTCCGCACTATCATCTAAATGCGTGAAAATGTTTAAGATTGGATGCTCTTTCATTTCACCTACTTTAGTGGTTTGTAATTTCTTACGCGGATTAGCAGAGTAAGTGAGCGAAGTTTTGATTGTCTCTGGGCAAGATTCAGCAAAAGCATGACTAAACTGCTTAATGACATGCAAGGTTGCTTGTTCATTTTGGAGATCGGTTAAAAGCACATCAAATTCGGGGGATTTAATGACACATTGATCGATTTTAGTGTTGTTTAACCCCGTCTGATGTTTTGCTGAACCAATAAGAATCATCGGCTTACCTTCTTGATTTAAAATCAGAAAGAGATCATCGGCAATCCATTCATCTCCAATTCTAGCGTATCCTTGAGGTCTCGCCGTCCAATAAGGATTAGGTAAGCTATTTAAGTCCGCAAGTTTGGTGGTTATTTTCTCTTTATAGATCGGAAGCCCCGAATTGTAATAAAGCATAAAATCTTTAAGCTGAATCTGCTGCTGATTTAGCATCAAGGAGAATTCTGCTACTTTACATTCAGCAAACTCAAATTCTTCAGCAGGTAGGCCTTTTTCTACATCTTCTTGCATTTTCCTTTTAAAGCCTAGTTCATGTGTACATTTTATGCCATGAGGCAATTCTTTTGGCTGAGTTAGACTTATCACATCAACCTGATCATAGTTTATGGGAGCTTTGAAAGAAGTCAGCTCAAAGTTTCCCCATTTAAAAGTAGGTTGATTACCATGTTCGTCTTTTAAGTTATCGGTTTTGGCATAAAGCGTATAGTCATATTCCCCAATCTCTGCATTGGGCGGAAGATCTGTTAAGGCTTCAACTAGTTCGTGTTCACGTTGTATCTTTTGTTCTTGCACGCTTTGGGCATCTCGATATTCTGTCCATTTAGTATATCCCCAAGGAATGCTTATGGTTGGAATAATTAACAGAAGTTTTATTTTAGTTGCTAATGGCTTATCAGTTATTACTCCTATAACCGCATATAAAGCAAAATAGATGATCAGAAGAACCGCATAAGCTGGTAAAAGCCACCACGCAAAAAAGACAATAATATCCCCTGATATCAACGCTCCAACTAAAAATATAACTAAAACAAGGAATATACCAACAATAACTTTAATCATCACTCTAACCTTCGGAGTATCACATAAAAATATTATATGGAGTGAATTATACCATTAAGGAAAGTACGGTTAAAAAACATTCGAAATGCTAGCCGCACTTTTAACATTTAATCTGCCACCCAGATTTTCTCTAACTCCATTTTCTCAGGATGATATTTATACACATTAATTCCACCGCCGGTGGCTTGCCCGGTGACGAGGATATGAGCTTTCGGAGAAGAGGAAACGCTGAGGTTTCTCTGATAGTAATTTGTTGAAATACTCGGGTCGTTGCCGATTTCTACATAGCCTTTAATTTGAGGTTCACCTACAGTATAGACAGCAGCAATTTCATCGCCATAACCGTCATAATTACCACTTTGTCTCAGTGCAACAAATTCTGTATCTGTAACAAAAGCATAAGCAATAACACTGATTTTCGTAATTTGTTTTTCTTTCAATTTTTCGGGAATATTATCAAACTTTAATGATAGGCGTTGTCTATTCATAATGTTATGAATTTCCCACATATAATTCCTAATATTTTCACCTCCTGTCACAACCCAATCACCATTAGGACTTATTAAACCGGTAGTTTTTCCACAATTTCCATTCAATTTAGCGACAGGCTTTAAAGTATGCCTATTCCATAAAGTAATTTCATCATAACTTCCTTTTTTACTACTGTTAGGATTAATTGGATTTTCTGTTAGGTTAGTTTCCGCAACAGGAGAATTGCCAACTGAACAAGCTGCTGTTGCAGATAAAAAATAATCTTTACTCATTGATAAAGTTAATGGGAAAGGGAAACTTCCATCGGTATAAACTGGTACTAAATCTTTTCCATACCCTTTATAAAGCTGCCCGTTATCTTCCATATTAGAGGAAAGATAAAATTGTTTATCTGCTGACATAATATGCGTTTTCACTTGAAAGTGTGGGAAATTTTCTATTTCTTTTCCTTCTACATTTTGAATATGCACAATATTTTTATTATCCTGCCACATAAACTCATGGCTATCAGGAATAAAAA
>NZ_KV837995.1:8894-15865 GCF_001838615.1 Haemophilus sp. HMSC61B11 | reverse complement strand
AAAAAGGCACTAAACGCGTTGGCATTTCGGGCAAGTATTGTCTTTTCCTTTTTCTCAATATCCCATAACACCAACTGACCAATAGGTTTATGTCTATCGGCATCTTCCGTAGCATGAGCACTAATGACATAACGCCCGTCGGTTGAAACACTTAACGAAAGTACCGGTGCAGTGCTGAAATATTTATATATAGCAAATAAAATAACGCATAGAATAACAGCTAATACAATAACTCTTAATTTTAACTTAGTAATCATTTTTTATATCTCCCAAAGTTTGAATTAGCCTTTATCCATCTATCCATAATTTGATTTTTATAGCTTTCTTTGTAGATATCAGGAAAAACCTTTTGGGTATCCAATGCCTTCCACTCCCACTCCCGCATTGCCGAGTGCGAAATAAAATAATTACTCTGATCAAAGAAATTGAATTTTTTGTCTTCTTTATCTTCTTCACTACTGGTATTGCCATTAATAAATTGATCAAACCCTTCCTCTTTTTGAAGTTCTGTTAATTTTTTATTTTTATACCCAATACCTTCAACAGACAAACGATTTCCTTGATGCCCCAACGCAGGACGTACCCACATATTTTTTATATAAATCGTCCAATTGTTAAATACCTGGTAAGTCAGCACATCAACAATATGTTTAAAATACTCATCATCAGGACGAAAACGACGATAATGGCTCCAAGGTTTCAAATAGTTTAATGGCTTCTTTAAATCAGAGGATACATCATTGGCTTCTTCCATCAGTAATTTTTCAATCTTCTGTTTTATTTCCCGTCCTTTCACTGTGTTTTCTATATTGTTATATTCCGCAATGTCGTCCTGGTTTAGGCTTCCCCGATGTATTAGGACGTTCCGTCGGAGTTGTTCTATATTTTCATAATACTCACCAATTAAATTTAACTTATAGTAATAATCTTTTAAGGCTCCAGTGGTGTTTGCTAGAGAGGAATATTTCATCGGATAAGCCCCACCAATTAAACCTGTATATTCCTTATCTCCACCACGACTATCACCATCCAACACTCCATCTTCTTGTGAATACAATACGCGAAGATATTTCACTGTTTTATGTGCATAAGGAAATAGTTCCATTGCCACCGGATTTTTCACGCGAGTATATGTGTCAGTGATTGCATTATCAGCGACAGCGGCTTCCCACATAATCAGATTATCAATTTTCTCATTATAGGCCCCGTCAAAATCACCTAAAATATTCAATGCACTTAATGCAACTCGGGCACCTAATGAATGAGTAATAATATTAACTTTAATGCCTTCATTAAATAACTCTATCAATACCTTTGCGAGCTCTCGCCCTGCTTCGTTAGCATACATTTCCGCTCTGAAAAACACCATGGAAGGATCAACGCTACCAGACCAAGTCACTCCAATAATTCGGTGATATTTATCCCAATCAGTAAAAGGATCATCATAATTTAATTTACCAGATGCAGCTAAATTCAAATAATATTCAACATGTGGAAACCAACCTAAAGCTTTATGACCATTAACTTTTAAATCTACCTCATCGTAAATGTGCTTAACATAAATATTGTCATCCTCTTTCGCTTGCTCAAGGAGTGTATTTGTCGCCAATTGACCAATCGCCTTGTTATCATAATGCAAATAAGGTCGCTGAATCTGATCGGAGGGTGGTAAGTTTGAATATTCTGGAAGCTCGCCAAAATCTTCCGATTGTGGAAATTTTCCAATATGTCCAAGTGAAACATTGTAGCCATGAATAAACAAAGTAGCGGTGTTACCATCCTTTTTAATCTGTTCAAGTTGTTTTGTAGATAATCTCGTCTCACTATTTTGACGAAAACGCAAATTCAATAAAATCGGTGGGGGAAGATAGATTGCATTCACTTCTTTTGCATTTACCGAAACAAACACTTTTAGTGGTTTCGCTAGTTGTAATCGCGGGTCTTTAGTTTTTTCATCATTTGCTTTGATAAGTACATAGCCGTCTGAATCATTAAAAAATGCTTGTTCATCTTTATCAGTAAGCTGTCTGCCGTCTTTTTTATGACGGTCGTATTTTGGTGCGGTATCAGGACCTCTCATTAATTGCCAGGAAATCAGACCGCACTTTACGCTCAAATGGTGACTATCTCCATTTTTATCAATTTCACCGTAAGAAACCCCACCATCTTGGTCATAAACTTTGACCATAATTCCTGCAGGTAAAGGACGATCAAGTGTATCTTTATGATGAATAATGATATTAGTACGACAAGCTGCAGTGCCCATCTTGGTTGATTCAGAACGGTGGGCTTCTTCGAATTGATGATAGAATGGTTGTGTAGTGGTATTAGCCATGTAAATTTGCTCCCAATTTATTACGGATAATATTTTTATTTTCTAGAACGCTTATCCGTTGTTTTATAAGGTATCGTTTTTTTTTGTTCAGTGATGTCACTTTGTAAAATTTGATTAATTTTCTTTTCCGGATCTAATCTGTCAATCACAGTACCATAGGCTAAACTTAGCAAGGTTAGCAGGCCAATATCAATAGTTTGATACAAAGCATGAGTTTTGCAAAGACGATAACAATGTTGAACGACTTTTTCAATGGTCTCTCTTTCATAGTAATCGTTTAGAATAGGTGTGGTTTCTAGCAGTTCATTGACTAAATCTGTTAGCAGAGAAGCATTTCTTTCATCGACAATGACGTTCATCTCAAACCTATCAAACTGCTTCTTAGCTGGTGTTATTTTAGCAAACTCCATTGTTGGCGCATAATGCACAACATGATGGCCTTTAGGTAAACTAATTGAGTCTATTAACCCGCCTCCCCAAAACGTTGCGAGCTTTTTAGGGTAATACATTAAACGGTCAAAATAGTCTTCCAATACTGTCGGGTCATAAAAGCGAAAATAGAGCAAGCGTCCGTCATAGGTTGACATGTAGATAAATTTTCTGAAATGGTGTAACAGCTCATCAAATTTGGCATGAGAGCGAAAGAAAAAGCCAAACTGCTTATTCCATTGCTGAAACCCGTCTTCTTCCTCTTTTCCTTTCGGGCTTTCACTGCACAGTTCTTCAACAAAAGGATGATTTTCCGGTAAGTACAACAAATAAGGCGCAGTTCTTTTTCTCTTTTCTCCTTCTTCACCTTTAAATAAACAAGCATAATGAATATCATCCAGCTCAAAACGCTGTGGAAACCAAAAGCTCACTTCGGCATTAATGATGGCATAACATTGACCGGTGGAATTATCTTCCGGCCATAGATAAGGCTTAATGGTGTCAGGAATAGGTTGAAATAAGAAAGGTGTACGTTCATCTTCTCGTCTTATCGGGAATTCGGTTTTAGTTAAACAGGCTATTGTGCTTTTTTCATTTTCTCGATATTGGTTAGGATTGAAAATGATAACCGGATGCTGTTCCGATAACTCTTGCGCTGTTGTTTTTAATTGCGCAATCAATGTTTCATCGGCGTGGCGTTGAAAATAGGTATTAAGGGGGAGGGGAAGAAAAGAATACTGTAATCGAATTTGGTTCTGTTGTTGGTAAACTGTAATGTGATTTTTGGCGATTTCGGCACTGGCGGCATAAATTAGGATAATAATATCTTCTTGTTCGTTATTGGAGAGTTGGTGAGCATTGACGGCATAGATTAGATTTTCATGTGGCATGGAATTCTCCTTGGTTAGAGGACAAATATTATAGGGATTTTAGTGTTAAAAGCTAAACTATTAATTAATCACCGTAATTATACTCTCTATGTATTCCCCTTCTCTTACTGCTTTCATAGTCACTAGAACTTAGCCCTAACTAGCTTTCAGAAATGCCAGCTCATACCCAAAAACAGTATAAATTAGTGAAAACTTAAAATAGATTACACATAATTTCATACTATTTTAAGATTTTTTATTTCTATCCTCTATGTACTTTATCTATCACTTAATAGCTTAATAATATCATCACCTTTAAACGGACAAGCTCTCTTATTGAAATCACATAAAAAACCGACTCTAGCAAATCATTTCTCTCATTAATGGCTTTAGTTGCACAATCAATAAAATTTACCTTCCCCTCCTGACCATTTTCAAGTTCGGGATAGCATTGCTTAAATTTTGATATATTCCATTTTTTTTGAGACGAAATTAGATACTCTCTTATCTTTTGATTTTCTTGTTGGATTGATACGTTATAATTCAAATTTAACTTTTTCTGAGCCAGCATATACCCTTTACTTACACAAGACATTAAATCTGCTTCTTGCACACTTACAGACAAGCAAGGCTTAGATAATGCATCTGAAACAAGCAAGTCTTCTAGCTCAATAGAAAAAACTAAACGAGAAGAAAAAAGTGACAGAAAAATTACCACTGTATATTTATTATTTTTAAACAAATCGATTCCTTTTTACTTAAACCATATCCAAAACCAATAAACATTAAGCAACTTAGAAAACTCAATATTTTTAGGTTCTGCTGGTAAATAAGTCTATAAATGCGATAAATTTCATCAAATAAAATAGCCCCATAGGAAAAGTGCGATTCATTTTATATAAAACAAACCGCACTTTAGAAGTTGAAAAACAGGTTTACTATATGCTTAGAACACTAACCTCTATCTTGTTAAAAACTTACTATTTACACTTAAATAGCTAATATTATAAGATCTCATCCATTTAGTTATGCTCTTCTTTCCTGGAAATAATATTTTATACCACTTATTGTTTTTAGAATCCTTTTTAACATCAAATATCAATACCTTATCCCCTTTAACCAAATACATATCAGTCTTATTATAGTTTTCATTATACAAATAAGATTTTTTATTAACATATCCAAGAGAAAACATTCTATTTCCATTATCAGAAATATCTGTAGAAATATTTCGTCTAAAACTTACAAGATTATCGATTATAAACTCATCAACTTCTGATGGACCACTACCCAAATAATAATATTCATACTTATCCAAAAGTAGATTATCATCTATCAATTTATAGGTATATATATTAGAAATGCCATCAAATCCACACTCTATAGATATTTTATCTTTTGATATAGGGACGATACTAAATTCCCCACATTCATTATTATCTTTTATATGTATAGTATTGTAGTAATTACTACCTAATTTTAACTCACATTGATAGCTCATTGAATCAGATTGACTACAAGAAATTTTAGACTCCATATCACCACTAAATTTTTGCAGTCCATTCATGCTAGATGTAGCCTCAGCATAATAAGATATTAACAAAGCAATAATAAAAATAATTTTAATCATCATAACCTTCAAATTTCTTTTGTAGACCTGTACCATATTTTGTGTTTTTAATACCACTAGTAGAGAATTTATACACTCCTATAGGCTTAGATAAATTCAAATTAGGACATTCTTGTATATTATTATCTCTAATAAGAAACTTAACCCTATTATGTTCGTAAAAAAAAATAACCGCACGTTACAAAGTGCGGTTAATAAATCATTTAATTTAGATCGACAGAATCAGCTTTGATCCACATGTTGATTTCTTTCTTTCCTTTGTAGGTAATGAAATACCACTCTTGCTGGTTTATAAAATCTTTATCTAAAAAACAAATTTTATCATCTTTAATAAGATACATTTTAGTTTTTTCATCATCACTTGGTTTCTTATATAAATATATTTTATCTTTCACTACGCGAGAACAGACCTCTAAAGAATTCTCCCTAAGATCTGGCTCACCGTCATATAAGTTAAAAATATAATCCACATTAAAAGCATTATAATTTTTCTTATATAAAACATTTTTAAATAAAATCTTATTGTTATTAATCTCTCCATTTGAGCGGGAAATTAGTTTAAATAAGCCACCTTCACCTATATTTATAATATCGCTATAATTAACATCTGATAATTTAACACTATGGTCTGAAGAATAGGAATTAACCTCCCACCCCTCAGAATCAAAATTAATATATTTATCTAAACAAAAAGTGTTTCTAACAAAAAATTCATTCTGCTTTTTAAATATAGGAATATAACAAATATGCTTATATTGAGAATTTGATTCAAAAACCAGTATTTCACCTAATATTTTATTATATGAAAAATATAGATCATAAGAAGCAGACTCACTTTTCTTTATATTTTTAGAAATAATCTTATTATCTAAAGAAGATAAAATGCCATTCTCTGTCAAATCTAGATCATTAGCAAATACTGAAAATGACGTTAGAAGTAAAAATATTATTTTTTTGCATTCATTAAACACTCTTCAATCCCCTGTGCGTATTCAGCAATAATCCAATCTTTATCTTGTCCATTGATAATTCTTCTTGCTGATTTATAATCTTTCTTTTCTACATTAATATGCTTAGATAAAGTTTCACCTTTCACAAATAATCCTTTCTCCATACCATCAACAGTTACCTTTATGAGAGTATCAAAATCCATTATCTTTTCTGGTTCAAGATCAAAAGCAATCCCATTGATTCCATTAAATTTTTCATAATTTATACGCCAAGTAATCTGTACGAATCCTCACCCTCTATATTTGTAACCATCACCATCAATTCGACAACCATTTTTTCTAGCCACACTAGCCCTTCTAGCAGTTAAACCACATCCATAATCAACTTCAGCTTTCTCATATGAAATATCCTCCTCAAGAATTCCGAAGAAAATCCGTTTTCTCCAATTATAAGATTCAACTCTAATAGTTGCTAGCATATAGGCTAATCGAGGGATATTGCACTTTTCATAGTCTGATTGACTATAATAATCAATAATTCCTTTGACCAAACGTCTCAAATTATTTTCCGATTGCGAATTAAGTTGAGGTAACTTAATTTTCTCATATCTCCCCGTAGCTCTATTCTTATCATACCATCCAATATCAGAGTGTTTAGATTTATATTCCTCAATAAACTTATCAATATCAATACAACAACATTGACTTACAGCAAACCACCCAATCAGCCCCAACGGATGCAGATAATACGCCTGCTT
>NZ_KV837995.1:8004-8794 GCF_001838615.1 Haemophilus sp. HMSC61B11 | reverse complement strand
CACCTCTAACTTTATCGATAAGTCAGCTATGCGTTTTTCTATTCTCTTCGCAATCTCTTCTTTTCCATTTGCACGGTAAACATCACAGGTTTGACTAAAATCTGCCGCCCTCGTCTTCTTCCATTCGCTATCATGTTTGGCAACGATTCCCGTCAACCTTCTTTGTTGCACCGGGCTTAATAATAAATCCTTCAGCTTACCTGCTTCAAATGAGACTGCCGCGTTTTTATCCTTCTCTAAATCCAACTCGTCCATAATCGATTTGAACATCGGGTCCAATTCATTTTTCTGCTCAATCGTCAATTTTTTCAAAATAATACATAAAAAACAACCGCACATTACAAATGTGCGGTTAATTAATTATTTATATTAAACAACATAAAATCATCTTGATTTTAATTAAAAAACCTATTAAATAAAAAAATAACAAAGTCAATAATAAAAGTAAACACAAGATAAATAAAAATATATGAAAATACATTAATCCAGAAATAATCATTTAGCATATTTTTATAAATTGACATTGGATAATTATTTATATACACATCAAAAACAGTGAATAAAAATATAAAAAATAAATTACTCTTCCAATATTTCTTTAGGAACATATGTATCTCCATTCTTTCTATTTAAATGAATTTCTATCTTTAATTGTGCTCCCGCCCAACCTTGCACCACCCGCACCCAACAAGAGCAGTGCTCATCAAAGTTGCCTAATCTATCCCAAGGAAATTTTTAGACGTATCACTATCAGTAAGCGTCGATGCCTGTGAATGATGTTGATGTTCGA
>NZ_KV837995.1:4701-7904 GCF_001838615.1 Haemophilus sp. HMSC61B11 | reverse complement strand
GTTGTAATTCGGATTTAAGAAGGTGTAATCTCGTAAGGTATGGTGAAGTGATTATTAGTTTTTTAAAGAACAAAAAATAACCGCACGTTACAAAGTGCGGTTAATAAATCATTTAATTTAAATCAACTGAATCAGCTTTAATCCACATATTGATTTCTTTTTTTCCTTTGTAGTTAATAAAATACCATTTTTCTCCACGCTCATCTATTTTCTCATCTAAAATAGAAATCCGATCCCCCTTAATTAAGTACATACCGCTCTTAATACCAATAGATGAATATAGATAGGATTTATTTATAACAGTGCTTGTAGCACCTGTTTTTCTATTTATAATCTTTTCTAAATAATTCTTTTCATTTATCAACTTTAATTTAGATAGCTCGCCAAGGATAATGGAATATTCTTTTTTATTGCTATTTCCATAAGGAAAAATTGATAGTAACTTCCTATAACGGTTAACTCCATTAACAATATTTATATCCCCCTCATTAAATCTTTTTATAAATTCATCTAGCGAATTCTCAAAAAAATAATCTAACTCACAATTACTTTTAATATATTCATCAGATAAGTCATAATTAGGTAGTTTATCTTTAAGATTAGGTATAGAAATATCTAAGTCAATATTATTAAATTTACATATATATTTTTTAGAGTAATCATCCAAAAAACCACTCACTTCAGAATTAATACCTCTTAGAATCCATTTTTTATCATTATATGCAATGTAATAGCTATTAATAATATTTAATTTATCTGTATTAGTTGTTATAAGAATAGAATATTCTTTACTCTTTGGTTTTTTTATATCATTAATTCTCTCTCCTCCCTCCTCAGAAAAATTACCCCCCTTAAAGACGAGATGATAATTGCCATTATTATTTTTAAAAAACAATAGCTCATCTCCAAATCTATTTTTATTACTAATAACCTTATCAAAAACTCCATCATTATCTATATCAATGTCCCTAGCAAAGAACTTATTACTATTTAAATAATATTTAATATCTACATTATCAGCACTTGCGAAACAAGCAAAGAGAAATAATAATGGGATTATTTTATTTTTTGAGATAATTACTTTCATAATTAAAAATTCTCTTTAATTCATTAACATAAGATATTCTTTCTTCAATAGAAGACTGACCACCATTTACCAAAAATTTAACTTGACGAGTATTATCATCATCTGCAACTAAATTTATATCAATTGTTGTATGAATAGATAATTTAGTTTTTGGATACTTAACTTTCACACCACTTGGATTAGGATATCTAACACTTAATAAATTACCAGCATTTAACAACTTTCCTCTTTTCCAGAAATACCCACTAGCATCAACCGCCAAATGAAGATCTTGATTTAAAAGAGAATAATTTTTCTTGTAATCATTGTTCATCTTTCTTATATCGACCCAGATAGTCATATTTTTCATAAACTGTCGCAGAATTGACCGCACTTTTAGACGTATCACTATCAGTAATCCCGGATGCCTGTGAATGATGTTGATGTTCGAGGTTGTAATTCGGATTTAAAAAGGTGTAATCTCGTAAGGTTTGGTAGGTTGATGATTAGTTTTTTAAAGAACAAAAAATAACCGCACGTTACAAAGTGCGGTTAACAAATTATTTAATTTAAATCAACTGAATCAGCTTTAATCCACATATTGATTTCTTTTTTTCCTTTGTAGTTGATTAAATACCATTCATCTTTATTATCAATATAATGATAAAATATTTTAACTTTATCACCTTTAATTAAGTATTTATTACTATTTTTATTCGGTTGATTATAAAGCAATGCCTTATCCTTCTTTATGGAAACTTCATCTGGCAAACTTAATGTATCCATTTTACAGAAACCATCATTAGAATTTTCTTTAGTCAAAACTTCACCTGTTGATAAATCTAATATTGAGCAGTAGTACTCTACATGTTTCTCAGGTTTTTCTTCTTGGTTATATACATAACCAATTAGATCATAATTTAAAACAAGAAAATCATTATTATAATTATTATCAAAAGATCTATCCCATGATATAAAATCAGGGCTATTACATTTTGAACTTAAGTTAAAACCATAGTCTAGAAAACTTAACCTATCTAAAATAGGTATGTTCTTCTTATCTTTTTTATTAAACAAATTTAATTTACTACAATTACCACTAGAATCCAAAGATAATCTATAAATGTCATTTTCAAATAAAATATTTTCCTTTTCAGATGAAATAACAGAAAATGAAAATAGCAATAAAAATAATATTATCAATTTTTTCATAATTTCTTTTTTAACTCCATATATCTTGTTGGCATATCAGTTCCATCTCTATTTACTCCATAGTAATCAATAATTTTTTCATAGATTTTTAAAATGCGTGCTACCATGAGTCACTCCAAAAAATAGCAATGCAAAAATGGAAAATATCGATAATAAAACACGCTAAAAAACGACCGCACTTTTAACCCGTTCAGCTCAAAAGTGCGGTTAATTTTTCAATCATTTTGTCGGTTTCTTCGGCATGCCGGTTTTTTCGTCTAAGCCCGTATCGCCGTTTAACCCTGCCTGCCATGCTAAGCGGCGCACCAAGGCTTCATCAGGTTTTGGTGGGGCTTCTCCTTCAAACCAACGCTGGAAAGCGATTTTGCCGTCCCATTTCGGCAGCGGGGCAGGCGGCAATGGCACGATGTCGTCTAAGTCGGGAACTTTGGGTTGGAGGTAGTCTTTATCGGAAAGATAATCTTCAATAATACTATAACGTCTAGAGCGTTCTTGATCTTCTGATAAATTTAGAAAATACATGTCTCCCTCTTTGGGTTTACCGGAAAAAGCATGAGCTAACCGACGAGCAGAAGAATCACTGCCATTTTTGACCCCTTGATAAAACACTTCTATTGCTTTTTGATACTCTTTTTTTCTTCCTAATCTAATACCTAACATATCCGAAGCATCACCGACTCCTTGCTCCGAAGCGCAGGTTCGTAGTTGATCAATTAGTTTTATACGCATTTCTAATGTATCGTCATCATTAATCTTACCTAACATATCCGCGACAACATACTGCGCTTCCCGACTTCCCAAGTCTGCTGCCTTTCTTAAGTAAGCATATTTACCATCTTTTTCAGTGCGCACACCATAGCCTACATCTAAATAGCCATATAGATTATAGTAAGCAGTTGCCGGCAGTTGTTTTGCCAGTTCTTCA
>NZ_KV837995.1:3501-4601 GCF_001838615.1 Haemophilus sp. HMSC61B11 | reverse complement strand
ACGGATATTGGCTTTGTAATCGCCATTCATCGCTGCAATACGATAATAGCGTGCCAAGCCATTCCACACCGCATCACCTTTTTTGCCTGTCCACATATTGTGCAGGTCATGATAAAGGGCGTAATTATAGAGTTGTTGGGTTTCTTGTGATAATTCCGGCTTTTCTTCGTGTTTACAAGTAAACTCTAAATTCGCCTGTAATTGTTCCATTTTTTCCATTTTGATTTTTCTCGCTTTATATTCGTCAATTATTCCGGGTGAAGTCGGGTGTCCAGTACCCCCTAAATCAATATCTTTAAATAAACTTATGCCTGCCCAAATCACCAGAATAATCAAGGCAGTTATGACAATCACGATGATTTTAAAAATACGTGCTACCATGAGTCACTCCAGAAAATAGCAATACAAAAATGGAAAATATCGATTATAAAACACGCTAAAAAACCACCGCACTTTTAAACTATTCAGCTCAAAAGTGCGGTAGCTTTTTTCGTTATTTCGTTGGCTTTTTCGGCATGCCGGTTTTTTCGTCTAAGCCGGTATCGCCGTTTAACCCAGCCTGCCATGCCAAGCGGCGCACAAGGGCTTCATCAGGTTTTGATGGGGCTTCTCCTTCAAACCAACGCTGGAACGCAATTTTGCCATCCCATTCCGGCAGCGGAGCAGGTGGCAACGGCACGATGTCATCGAGATCGGGAACTTTGGGTTGGAGGTAGTCTTTATCAGATAAATACCTTGCAATAGCTTTATATCGTTTAGATCTTTCCAGATCTTCTTGCAAGTTTAAAAAATACATATCGTCTTCTTTTTGACTTCCTCCAAAACCACTTGATAAATAACGGGCAGAAGCAGCGTTTCCATTTTTAATGCCTTGATAAAAAGCCTTTACTGCATCCTTGTAATCTTTATCACTCTGAAGATGAATACCTAAGAAATTTGAAGCGATACCTAATCCTTGCTCTGAGGCACAAGAACGCAATTGTTTAATAATATTTAGGCGCATTTGCAAGGTTTCTTCATCATTAATATCACCTAACATTTCAGAAACAACATACTGCGCTTCCCGACTCCCCAAGTCTGCTGCCTTTCTTAAGTAAGCA
>NZ_KV837995.1:0-3401 GCF_001838615.1 Haemophilus sp. HMSC61B11 | reverse complement strand
TCTTAAGTAAGCATATTTACCATCTTTTTCGGTGCGCACACCATATCCTACATCCAAATAACCATATAGATTATAGTAAGCTGTTGCCGGCAGTTGTTTTGCCAGTTCTTCATTAAGGTTATGTACTTCCGTTTGCGGCATATCGGAACTAATACGCCCGCTTTTCAGTAAATATTGCAAACGGATATTGGCTTTGTAATCGCCATTCATGGCAGCGATACGATAATAACGTGCCAAGCCGTTCCAGACGGCATCGCCTTTTTTGCCTGTCCACATATTGTGCAGGTCATGATAAAGGGCGTAATTATAGAGTTGTTGGGTTTCTTGTGATAATTCCGGTTTTTCTTCGTGTTTGCAAACAAATTCTAAATTCGCCTGTAATTGTTCCATTTTTTCCATTTTGATTTTTCTCGCTTTGTATTCGTCAATTATTCCGGGTGAAGTCGCGTGTCCGGTCCCCCCTAAATCAATACCTTTAAATAAACTCATACCTGCCCAAATCACCAGAACAATCAAGGCAGTTATGACAATCACGATGATTTTAAAAATTCGTGCTACCATTTTAGTCACTCCGACTTACTGTGGGGTCTGCCCGGTAAAATTCCCGTAAAGCACAAGTTGGGGTTTCATTTTTTTCTTTAGCTTGTTTATTTTTATTAATTAAGTCCAACCATTGATCAAATGCTTCTACCGCCACCACATAATCATGCATATCATCAGGATTTGCGGCAGAGTTCTTATTAGTATGTAAATCCCATAAGCGTTTGCGCAGCCCCTCTGCTACATCAGCGCATTCCATAATAATCCCCAATTCCGTATCCACCTGCATACTACGGGTGTTCAAGTTCGCCGAGCTGATGACGGTGAAGACATCGTCCATAATGGTCACCTTAGAATGCACATAGACTTCCGCCGGTGTATCTTTGCCGTTTTTCTTATAAGTATGCACATATTTGCCGTTCTCATCTTTCGGCATTAAGGTGCAGATATGCGCTTTAATCCCCGGGGTATCGCTGATTTCATAACCTAACTCTTTTGTCAAATTTGGCTCTTCTTGTCCGAGCTCAGATGACTCAATTTGATTGAGTTCACCTTCTTTTTTAGCCGAGCCAGCTTTTCCAGCCTCTTGCGTTTTTTTCTCCTCAATTTGTTGCTTCTCTTTAATTTCTCCTATTTCTTTTTCAATTCTCTGAATTTCCTGCTGGTTTTTCTCAAACTCAGCGGCTGCAACAGTTTTTCCTTCAGCAGTAGGAGCTTTCATGCTTTCATTATATAAGCGAAATTCTCTCTTTTTTGCCATGCCTAATTGAGCTTCAAGTTCATTTAACTTAATATTTCTCGCCACCCCAGGCATTACATCCTGCTTGCCCAATAATTTAAACATTTCATTAGTAGTATAAGTTCCTGCACCGATGCCTTCGTCAGAAGAATTCGTTACTGTGAACCAATGAATTGGTCCTTCTGTACGCCCGTTATTTTTAATTGTTTCCCAGTGGCTAATAAACTCTCTCACCAACGGCGGAAAACGAAAATACTGATTTTCTGTATAAATATAACTTGTGGTCTGTTTAATATTCTTTAAATAGACCTTCATGATATCTTCGATATTTGGTTGATCATAGGTACGAACAATTTGAGCCATCACAAGTTTGCTATCATCAACTAGTGATGGATTAGGCTGATAATGGTCACGCGTAAACGATTGTCGTTTCCCTGTAATACCAATATCAACGGGATCTTTTCCCCACTGTTTATTATTTTGCCGATCCCAAGATTGACAAAAATTATGATTAATATCCCATAACACTTGTCCAGTCACAATACTGGAAACATCCTGTAATGGCGTTGGGCTATTTTTCCCTTTATTTGGCAATGTAGTTTTTAACGAATGATTACTATCATCCCAATAGTTATCCACCATGTTATGCTCTAATACAAATCCCACGGCAAGATCAGGATCTTCATAATCTATTAATACGGTTTTCTGATGATGCGATTTAAATTTTTTTAATGCAAAATCATATGAACCATCAGTTAATGTGCCCTTACCATCGGGTAATTCCGTATCCTTAAAGCTATGATTTACTTTTCTCCCATCTGGTAAAATCCTAGGCTTGAAATCTTCATTTTGTGGAGCTACTTTGCGGTTTTTATAAATTAAATTTGTACGTTTGGGGGATTTTGTAAATTCAACTAACTTCTCATGTTTTTCTATTTCATGAGCTTCCCATACATGGACTATTCCATCAGTCTTAGCATTAACAATAACCTCATCTAACTCCCCTTGAATTGCTTCATACCACCAACGATCATAGTCAACTTGCTCGCTGGTAACTCCCTCAACCTTATCCTTTAACCAAACACCTGGTTTATTTCCCAAATTAGCTTCACTAAATGTTTGAATATTCCCTGGTAAACTCCAGACCAAAATACGCACTTTTTTACCTTCAAGCGCTTTCTGAATCAATAAATCACCAATACAAGGGGATTTCCCATCTCGTTTAAAATGCATGGAGGGTTGAAAGCCCCAAATTGCAATATCAATAGAATGCTGGGCATTTTCTATCCGTTCATGTAATTCTTCAAATGCTTCTTTACCATTAACCAAGGCCTTAAACGTTGCTGGCACTGGTTCACTTCGAGTACCATTTTCAAATTTCTCAGCATCTTTTAAAAACCAATTAAAATTTACAGTAGCACATAGCTTACCTTCTGTTGTAGAAATCTGTTGTTTATTTTGACTCATATTTTATTTTCCCTCGAAGAAACCCTTAACTAATGCTGAATATATTTTCGCTGTAGATAAAGCGGAGTCTGTTGAAAATGGATAAAAACCTTCATTAATCAGTTCATCGTTATCAGTATCTTTCTCAAATTCTTCTACTATTGGTATAGAATAAGAAGCACCATTAGCAAAGCGAATTTCATAGTGTTTTGTACCTTCTTGGTGAGGAATCTCAATTTCGCCAGTACTATCAGTCATACCTTTTTTCACTTCATTACCGTCTATTAACAAAGTATATGGCATACCGATCATTGGCTTAGTAGAATGTGGAGACTGTAAGAATTTCACCTTCATATGCGGCATATAAAACGAATTTACTTGCGTTTCAAACGGACTCACCCCATCAGCCGCTCCCGCATCTTCCGTAAGTGGTCCCTCAACATACACATTCCCAATCAACGTAATCCCTTCTTGGTTTAACACGATTTCACCGGCAGGGCCTTGAATATGAACTTCGTCATAACCTTCTAAATCAAACTGTTCACAAACTTGTTCAAAAAGCTCACCCGCAACCCAGCTGCCATTTTGGGCAATTTCAATAGTTAAATCTTGTCCGACTTTGATGAGGCTATCAGCATGGACGTTAACTCGACGGTTATTATTCACATTCAGAATA
>NZ_KV837994.1:0-318 GCF_001838615.1 Haemophilus sp. HMSC61B11 | reverse complement strand
CGAATTGGCCATGAAGTGTTGGTGAAATTCCTCAATGGTGACCCGGACCAACCGATTGTGGTAGGGCGTACCTATCACAGTACCACAGAGCCCCCTTACGAGCTTCCCAAACATAAAACTCGCATGACGATTAAATCCAAAACCCATAAAGGCAATGGTTTTAATGAGTTGCGTTTTGAAGATGAAATGGGACGTGAAGAAGTCTTTATTCATGCAGAGAAAGACCTTAATCATATTGTGAAACATGATGAAACGACTCAAGTGGGGCATGACCGCACGGAGCAAGTAGGCCGCAATGAAACAATCCATATAGGCAAT
>NZ_KV837993.1:0-7494 GCF_001838615.1 Haemophilus sp. HMSC61B11 | reverse complement strand
AGGCGTATCGAAAGATACGCCTTTTTGTTTGCCTAAAATTCCGCAAAATTATAATGAAAACTTAAATTAAAAAAGTGAATATTAGGAAGAGAGAAATAGTTGTTGGAGGAAAAAGTGGCGGAAGGTCATGGGAGTTGAACCCACCCGGGAACGCTGGCGTCCCCAACAGGATTTGAAGTCCTGCCACCTCACCGGAGATGACGACCTTCCGTTATTGAAATTGCGGTTACTTTAGCGTAAATTAGTTCGTAATTCAACGCCATTTTGAAATAGGAATTAAAAATGACCGCACTTTTTCAACAACTTCCTTCGGTAGATAAATTTTTAAAAACACCAGAAGGTGAAATGCTTTTAACTGAATTTGGTCATTCAGCCGTTGTACGTGAATTGCGCCAATTATTGTCTGAAGGACGCGAGTTTATCAAACAACACCAAAACTTACCGCACTTTTTTGCCGATCATCCGAGTACATTGCATTATTTACAAGAGCGATTAACTCAACAAAATCATGTGCAGATTAAATCAGTTCATAACTTAACGGGCACGGTATTACATACAAATTTAGGGCGAGCATTATGGGCTGAAAGTGCACAACAAGCGGCACTTCATGCGATGAAAGGTAACGTTGCGCTGGAATATGATTTGGAAGAAGGCAAACGCAGTCATCGAGATAATTATATTAGTGAACTACTTGCGCAACTCACAGGTGCAGAAGCTGCATGTATTGTGAATAATAATGCGGCAGCCGTGCTCTTGATGTTAGCCACCTTTGCAAAAGATAAAGAAGTGATTATTTCTCGTGGTGAGTTAATTGAAATCGGTGGCGCATTTCGCATCCCTGACATTATGGCTCAAGCCGGCTGTAAACTGGTTGAAGTCGGAACTACAAACCGCACACATTTGAAAGATTATCGTCAAGCAATTAATGAAAATACCGCCTTCTTAATGAAAGTACATTGCAGTAACTATCATATTAGTGGATTTACTGCTTCGGTTTCAGAACAAGAGTTGGTTGATCTTGGGCGAGAATTTGATATTCCTGTTATTACGGATCTGGGTAGTGGGGCATTGATTGATCTAAGCCAATATAATTTACCAAATGAGCCAACGGTACAAGAAAAAGTTGCACAAGGCGTAAACTTGGTGTCATTCTCGGGTGATAAATTATTGGGCGGAACACAAGCTGGCATTATTGTTGGTAAAAAAGAGTGGATTGCTCAGTTACAAGCTCACCCATTAAAGCGCGTATTGCGTTGCGATAAAGTGATTTTAGCTGGGCTTGAGGCAACATTACGCCTTTATCTCCAACCTGAAAAACTTACTGAAACATTGCCAACTTTACATTTGCTCACCCAATCAATGGATGTATTAAAAGAAAAAGCTGAACAACTTAAAGCCTGTTTAGCAAATCGTTTAAAAGATTACCAGGTTGAGATTGAAGAAAGCTTTGCTCAGATTGGGAGTGGTTCTCAACCGATGGCGACGATTCCTTCTCTTGCAGTGACGATTGCAGAAAAAACAGAGGCAAAATTAACCGCACTTTTAACAGTATTCAAAGCGTTAGAACAACCAATAATCGGTCGTGTTGAGAAAGGAAAAATTTGGTTAGATTTACGCAGCGTGGCCGACTTTAAGGCACTATTAGATACGGTGGAAAAATTATGATCATAGTAACATCAGGACACGTCGATCATGGTAAAACAGCTCTTTTGCAAGCACTGACAGGCACGAATACCGCTCATTTGCCGGAAGAAAAAAAACGTGGCATGACCATTGATTTGGGGTATGCCTATTTGCCTTTAAAAGAGAAAGTGCTCGGGTTTATTGATGTGCCTGGCCATGAAAAGTTTCTCGCCAATATGTTGGCGGGGCTTGGTGGTGTGCATTATGCGATGCTCATTGTCGCTGCAGATGAAGGGATTGCTGCACAAACTAAAGAACACTTAGCGATTTTACGTCAGCTTCAATTTGCTGAAATCATGGTAGTGATTACCAAGGCTGACCGAGCAACAGATGAGCAAATCGAGGCATTAAAAACACAAATTCAGACGGATTATCCATTCTTAGCTGAATCTCATTATTTTATTACATCGGCACAAACAGGCTTAGGTATTGATGCGTTACGCGATTATTTAGCCAATTTACCTGAATTAGCTGAAATGGATAAACCGTTCCGTTACGCCATCGACCGTGTTTTTAGCGTGAAAGGGGCGGGGACAGTGGTAACAGGGACAGCATTTGCGGGAACGGTGGCCATTGATGATGAACTCTTCCTTTCTACGGGACAAAAGGTTCGCGTAAAAAATATTCATGCTCAGAATACACCGAGCGAAAAAGGCTTGGCTGGTCAACGCTTAGCTCTCAATTTAAACGTTGATTTAGATCGTATTCCAATGCAGCGTGGCGATTGGTTGTTAGCCTCAGAGCCACTTGAGCCAACCAATCGTATTACCATTGAAATTACACCTGAAGTGAATTTGAAAGACAGTCAGCCTATACATATTTATCATGCGGCAAGCCGTACGACGGGTAAACTCACCTTGCTTGAAAGCAAAAATGCAATGAAAAATGACCGAACTTTGGCTGAAGTCATTTTAGAACAACCATTATTTTTAGTTTTCGGGGATAAATTAATTTTACGTAGTGGTGATGCAAAATCTTTAATTGGTGGTGCCAAGGTACTCGAAATTCATTCACCAAAACGTTATAAGCGCACCGAGGCTCGTCTAGCGTTCTTAGCTAAACTTAATCAGGCTCAAACCGTCACACAACGCATCGGATTGACCTTACAAAAAGAGGCGATTTCAGCTCAAGCTTTAATGTGGAGTGAGCAACTAACCGAAAATCAGCTGGCTGAAGCATTAGCCGAGAATGGCGATATCCGTTTCCAAAATTGGTGTTTTAATCGCGATTATCAACGTGAAAAAACGCAGCAAATTTTGACCGCACTTGCTACCTATCATGAGCAACATAATGATCAGCTAGGTTTGAGTAAAGCTCGTTTATATCGTATTGCGACTTTAAACCAACCAGAAAACCTGATTTATCATTTTATTGAAGAAATGCTTGATGAAGGTCAATTGCTGCAGACTCGTGGCTGGCTACATTTGCCTTCACACAAAATCCAATTTTCAACTGAAGAGCAAACATTATGGCAAGCGGTGTTAGCAGAATTTGAGAAAGCGCATGGCCAAGCCATTTGGGTACGTGATATGGCAACAGCCTTGGCGCAAGATGAAAGTGTAATGCGTAATTTTATGTATAAAGCGGGCAAATTGGGCTATCTTACGCCAATCGTAAAAGACCGTTTTTTCCTGACTGAAAGTATTTATGCTTATGCTCGCTTAATTAAGGAAATGGCAGGCGAAGAAGGTAAAGTTGCCGTAAATGAATTACGTGATAAGCTTAATTTTGGTCGAAAACTGACAGTGCAATTGATGGAATATTTTGATCGTACCGGTTTTTTACGCCGTAAAGGCAATGATCATATTCTACGTGATAAAGACACATTTGATTTATAGGTAATACATGAAAAAGACATTCATTTCAGCCTTAATTTTGACCGCACTTTTTACGGTAACAGGTTGCGAAGATAAAGAAGCGAAAGCAACGATTGAGCAACAGACATGGGCAATTGCGCAACTGACGGTAGAAAATACGCAATTAAAAGCTGAAAAAGAGAAGGCAGAGAAGGTTATTCCAGCAATTATTGCTCAAGATGATGTGATTTTTGATAAAGAGGAAACCATTAAATATCCTAAATCGGCCAAAGAAGATGAATATGCTCCTACTGAAGGCAAGCTTCATTACAATGTTTCTACACTCAAAACGAATATTGAGTGGCTAGATAAACTGCTTTTAGAACAAATTTCAAAAAATGCTGATGGTAAACCAAGAAGCCGTGAGCAGCTAGTTGCAGATTACCAAAAAGCATATGATGAAGCTAAAAAAGAAATGTTGGAGTCTCCAATAATTGGGGTTGATGAAACCTTAGATTTAGCATTTAATCACCAAAGAGGTAAGCTTGCTGTATTTTTAATAAACTATTACAGCTATGGTGGTGGCGCTCATGGCGTTGGCGGTTATCATTATCTTAATGTTGATTTAGAAACGAAAAAACTACTTTCATTTGATGATGTTTTTAAACCAAATCAGCAAGATAAATTAAAAGAGCTGCTTTGGGAACGTTACACTCGATATGGTGAGGTAAAAGATGAGGAAGCATTTACATCAAAAGACGCTTTTGAAGTGCCCGACAATTTCTATTTAGATCATGATGGGATTCACTTTGTGTATAACGTGTATGAAATTGCGTCTTATGCAGAAGGGCCACAGGAACTAGTGATTGAGTGGTGGAGTGCCTCTGCGTTATTGAAGCCTGAATTTCTTCAGAAACAGTATTATCCCGTTTCGAGTAATACGGCAGAATAACAAAGTGCGGTCAAAATTGGCCGCATTTTTATTGGCCTTTTTTCACCCAGTATTTAAAAGGGGTGTCTTGGGTTTCACTCGCTAAAAGGGTATGTTCCATAAATTGGCAGAAGCTTGGAATATCGCGAGTCGTAGCAGGATCATCCGCCAAAATAAGTAGAACTTCACCTTCATTCATGTGGCGAATATTTTTTCTCACAAGCATTACAGGTTCAGGACAACGTAAACCAACGGTATCAAGGGTTTTATCAACAGTAATTTCAGTCATTGTTATTCATTAGTTTTATTGAAATTGAGCTACATCATACAATAATTATGGGGAAATTTCGATAAATCCGCTATCAATGATAAACTACGCAACAAATTTACTTAAACAATGATTCCATGGCTGAATACCTTATCCCAAAAAGTGCGGTCGTTTTTGAAGAAGAAATTAAGAAAAGTCGATTTATCACGTATTTGCAACATACGGAAGGACTTGAACAAGCCAAAGCTTTTTGGGCAGAAATTAAAGCGCAGCACCCTAATGCTCGCCATCATTGTTGGGCAGCCGTGGCCGGCAAACCAACGGATTCTCAACAATTAGGCTTTTCCGATGATGGTGAGCCAGCAGGCACAGCAGGGAAACCGATGCTATCTGCTTTGCTAGGTAGTCAAGTTGGTGAAATTAGTGCCGTAGTTGTTCGTTATTATGGTGGTATTTTATTAGGCACTGGCGGTTTAGTTCGTGCTTATGGAAATGGTGTTCAGCAAGCTTTAAAATTATTAGAAACTGAACGAAAAGTAGAACGTCAGTTATTCCAAGTTCATTGTGATTATGCACAATTAAATTGGATCCAAATTTTATGTGAACAACATCAAATTGAAATTTATCAGCAAGATTTTCAAGTGCAGATTACATTGCAGTTAGGCATTAGTGAAGATCAAATTAAACCTTTTGAACAAGCATTAATTGAGCGCTCGGCAGGAACGTTGAAATTAGAAAAAATGAATTAAGAGAGATATTGTGCATATTTTATCCATTATTCGGATTATCGGCATTTTGATCATGTGCTTTTCTGGCACGATGCTGATTCCAGCCTTTGTGGCACTTATTTATGGCGATGGCGGCGGTAAAGCATTTATGCAAGCTTTTGCATTGAGCTTAACCGTGGGCATGTTGCTTTGGTGGCCTTGTCATCACCACAAACAAGAATTGCGGTCTCGTGATGGTTTCTTAATTGTGGTGGCATTTTGGTTCGTTCTAGGTGGGCTAGCAACCTTGCCATTGCTATTATTTGATTCCCCCCATTTAACGGTGGCTTCCGCGGTATTTGAGGCATTTTCTGGGCTAACAACCACGGGTGCCACAGTCATGACAGGATTAGATAATTTACCGAAAGCCATTCTGTTTTACCGTCAATTTTTACAATGGTTAGGCGGCATGGGGATCATCGTACTTGCGATTGCGATTATTCCTTTATTGGGTATTGGTGGAATGCAGTTATACCGTGCTGAAATGTCTGGCCCAATGAAAGATCAGAAAATTCAGCCACGGATAGCGGAAACAGCAAAGGCGTTGTGGTTTGTTTATTTCTTTCTAACCGTGTCTTGTGCTTTGGCTTACTGGCTAGCGGGTATGACACCATTTGATGCAATTACACATAGTTTCTCGACCGTATCCATTGGCGGCTTTTCTACGCATGATGCCAGTATCGGCTATTTTAATAGTTCGGCGATTAATTTTATCACGGTCATTTTCTTGTGGATTTCGGCTTGTAACTTCGCGTTGCACTTCAGAGCATTTTCGACTTTAGGACGAGAAAATATTCTGAAGATTTATACAAAAGATCCAGAATTCCGCTTCTTTATGAGTATTCAAATTTTGCTTATCGTGGTTTGTACATTGATGATGATAAGCCATCAATATTTTGATTCCTCATGGCAAGATTTTGAGCAAGTCGTATTCCAAGCCGTATCGATTTCAACGACAACTGGATACACCACATCGAATTTCGCTGAGTGGCCTTCTTTTGTGCCAATGTTATTAATTATTGCTTCTTTTATTGGGGGCTGTGCAGGCTCAGTTGGTGGTGGTTTGCGTGTTGCGCGGATTTTAGTGCTATATCTTCAAGGTGCAAGAGAGCTAAAACGATTTGTTCACCCAAATTTAGTATATCCAATTAAATGGGGTAAAAATGTCCTTGATGAACGTGTGATTGGGAGCATTTGGGCCTTTTTCTCGGCGTACTTATTGGTATTCACTATTTGTTTATTAAGTGTGATTGCATGTGGTGTCGAACCTTTTGATGCATTTAATGCAGTATTGGCAAGTATTAATAACCTTGGACCAGGATTAGGTTCAGTAAGCAGCAATATGACAGCGATGCCAGATAGTGCTAAATGGGTATTAACTATTGCGATGGTATGTGGTCGTTTAGAAATCTTCACACTATTGGCGCTTTTCACACCGGCATTTTGGAAGGAATAATGAAAACATTAATTTTATATTCAAGCTGTGATGGGCAAACAAAAAAATTGCTGAATTTATGGCTCAGTATCTTGAAGGAGAGATAGTAGTTTCACCGTTAACGGAGGAATTGGAGCTTCAATTTTTTGATCGGGTGATTATTGGAGCATCCATTCGCTATGGTCATTTTAATAAACAGTTATACCATTTTGTGGAACGCCATCATGAATTGCTGAATGCAAAAAGTGCGGTCTTTTTTGGCGTAAATTTGACAGCGAGAAAAGAAGGAAAAGATACACCAGAGGGAAATGCCTATGTACGTAAGTTCCTTCAACGCATAAACTGGACACCTACAAAAGTCGGCGTGTTTGCAGGGGCATTACTATATCCACGCTATAAATGGATTGATCGTGTCATGATCCAATTGATTATGAAAATTACAGGTGGTGAAACGGATACGACCAAAGAAATTGAATATACCGATTGGGGAAAAGTAAAGGCATTTGCAGAAAGCCTTAATTCGTAGAATAAAACACCATAAAAATAGTGTTTTTTAGACTATTTGATTAAAAGATCTTCAACTAAGAAAAAATTTACATTTTTTTACAAAAAGA
>NZ_KV837992.1:6687-7709 GCF_001838615.1 Haemophilus sp. HMSC61B11 | reverse complement strand
AGCGGCTGATGGGGTGAGTCCGTTTGAAACCCAGCCTAATGGCTCACAACCGGTAGATATTCAAGATTTAATTATTTCATAGTTCATTACAAACAATAAGAAGAATAAAGGAAGTTTTCATTATGTCAGAGCAAAAAAAGAAAGCAGCACCCGAGACGGAGAAAGTAGAAACCCCGAAAATACCTCATGTCGCTTACCCACTTAAACCGAGAAGCAATACCACGAATCTCTCTCAACAATACTTTAATCATCTTGCAGGAGATGAAAGTGCGCGCTTTTTATTTAATAATAGCGGTCTTTGGCATCAAGGCATTCATTTACGAGCATCAAAATTTCCGAGCAGTGAATTTGAGAATAACAAGATTTGTGCGATAGCCGATGGCAAACTGATAGCTTATAAAGTGGATAGTGAATATAAATCCGATAATGAATCTGAATCATCAAAAGAAAGTGCGGTATATTCTACGGGCTTTTTTTTACTGAAGCATGAAGTAGCTTATCCGAAAGACAATGTGCTGACGTTTTATTCGCTTTACCGTCATACAGCCAAATTAAGCGATTACAAAAGTGGAATAGAAGAGATTGTAGGGAGTACTAAATCATCAGATAATAAGATAGTTATCCGAGATGCAAAAAATCAGCCACTTAATCCACGTGTGGAGCTGAAGAATGGCGTGACGATTGGGGTCAGACGACATACGCAGACGCAAGATAAGTTTGATGAATTACTTTGGTATAGAGAGACCAAGGACAATAAAACGATTGAGCATAAACCTAAGTCTGGTGAGCATTGGCGTATTTTTAATCAGTCTTATGAGGAGATGCAAAATGAGAAAATCAAAGGCCTTCCACTGCTAAGCAAGCATAAGATAGATACCCAAGCTGATGTTGAAGTAAAGCTAGATAAACCTATTGAGATTAAAGCAGGTGAAGAGCTTGGCTTAATGGGCGAGTATAACCAAATAGGTGAAAGTGGCGAGAAGCTATTGCATCTTGAAGTGTTTACCTATGACAACATTGAG
>NZ_KV837992.1:3111-6587 GCF_001838615.1 Haemophilus sp. HMSC61B11 | reverse complement strand
AAAGAAAAGAAAGGGATAAAAGATAACTTTCTTTATGTAGCACGAGGTAGTCAGCTTTATAGCATAGCGAATGATGAAGCGGTGGCGCTGGAGAAAAGCAAAGTTGAAATCATGGTGCCGTTAGCGGATGTGGCAAAAAAAACAGTGAAGAAGAAAACGGATAAGACGGGCAAGGATTATTACAATGTACAACCTTATCTGTATAGCTTGCCACAAAAGAATAAAGAGGGCGGAATTTATGTGGATAGTAGCCATTTAACACATGGTTTATTGTTCCCTGGTGTGAATATTTTTAATCAATCTGGAAATGGGCTTTGTATATTCAAACATCCTCTTCATCAAAACATAGACCCGAAAAGTGATTTAACGACAGAGCAGAAAAATGAATTAGACCCGGTGTTTAAGTCTATTATGAACGAGCTGAGCTTAGATAAAGACAAAAACAAGCCAGTGGTATTTGAGGCAGGGAAGCTGAAGGATTTATTGTTAACGTCAGTTCAGCAAAGAAGGTTGACGGGAATTGTTGTCAAACATGACAGCGAATGGAAGAAAACGAGGACTGCAGATTTTAGTCAAACCTGTGGTGTTTATCGTGAAAATGGAAAAGAGGAGATTGCGAAGAGAATAGAGAAACGGATAGCTGACTTATCGATAAAGTTAGAGGTGGATGGATTTAACACGGATAAGCAAGCGTATTATCTGCATCCGTTGGGGGTGATTGGGTGGTTGAGTATAAATAGAACTGGTACTTATATTACCTTAGAGCAATTAAATATATTATTTCCATCAGCAGATCTAAAAGTCAAAGAAGAAATTGTAGAAGTATATAACAAGTATTGCGAAAAATTTAATATGCATACACCTAAAATTATTGCACACTTCTTCGCCCAAATAATGGAAGAAGTGGGACAAAAAATTTCATATAAAAACGAAAGTCTGAATTATTCTTCTGAGCATCTTAAGCGACCTAAGACAATTATAGTTAATGGAAAGAAACTTCCTAAGGGACCGTTTTCTTATTTCATAAGAAACCCAGCAGAGGCTGATAAATATGGAAGAAATGAAAAGCATCCTGCAAATCAAGTAGCAATAGCTAATTTAGCTTATTCAAATAGGAATGGTAATGGAGATGTTAATTCAAATGATGGGTGGAATTTTAGAGGGAAAGGATTTATTCAATTAACAGGAAGAGGAAATTATAAGGAAGCACAAAGGGAAATTGATAAATATGCCAGTGAATCAGACGTTAATATAATAAGTGAGCCAGATTCAATTTTAACAATCAAAGGAGCTATGCTATCTAGTATGGGATATTGGACTTCACATGGATTAAATGCCATAGCAGAAAAAGGCTGTAGTGATTCTGATGTAAATAATGTTACAAATATAGTTAACTCATATACTGACTCTAAAGCAGAAAGACGTCATAACTTCTCTATAACAAAAAAGGTATGGAAATGCGAAGAATAAATTATACTATTATTTTTTTATTTACTTTGATTTTTTCATTAGGTTCATATGGTTCAGATTATTGTTTATTTAAAGAGATTCCTTATGAAAATAATTTTTCAGTTAAGATATTTATTTTATCTAAGGAATGTGGATTTGATAATAATTCTGACTCTGTTGTTAAATTATTTAATGGTGATAAAGTTATTAAGGAGTCTAAATATATTTTACCTAAAATAGATGTTAATAAAGATTATATTTTTGAAGGGGAAAGAGACTTAAGAGTTAATGCTGGTTATCTGGAGTTGGAAATAGCTAAGCCAAACAGGGCGATGTCAGATGCTTATAGTTTTATATTTAAATTTAAAATAAATAAAGAGAAGATTTCATTTTTTGATTATGAAATATCAGATCTTTGTTATATTCCAAATGAAAGCTTATGTCCTAGACGAGATAAAATCAGAGAGGACAAGATGCTTCATGAGATTATTAGAACTAAATTAATTGGTATAGATCTTTTTGATTTTATCACGTTAGATGCTTATGATAAAATATATGCCTACTGGCAAAAAGATGGAAGGGGTTCAAAGATTTCTGTAGATAAAGCTTATCTTTATAAGAAAATAGGAGATATTACGAATATGTATTTAATTAAAAATGACTATGTTTTAATACTGGACGAGTTTTTAGATAAGGATAAATCAAAATGGTATCTTATAAATTATAAAGGAAAGAAAGAACTCAATATGTGGATTAAAGCTGATTCAGTTGATTTAAATTAAATGATTTATTAACCGCACTTTATAATGTGCGGTTATTTTTTTGTTCTTTTAAAAGCTCGTAATCACTCCGCTAAATCTTCATTGCATATGCATTTGAATCTGGAGGATGATTTTGGAAAAAAAGGAGCTACTCTTTCTAAAAATAAGCCAGGTGTATGGAGATATCCTAATAGTGCTCCTAAAAGTATTCATGAGCGTATTAAGTTGGAAGGAGCTAATTGTAATAAGTCCATAGTGTCTTATGGAAATTTACAGGGAACTTTTGGTGTTTTAGATCTTAATGTGTTGGCAGATAATGATTGGGGAAATACTATTAGTTGGCTTATCAACGGTGGCGCAAATGGATTCGATGATAGGATAAAATACAGAAATTTGTTAAAGGAGATTATGAAATATGAATTATGTAAAAATAAAAAGTAGTCTTGTATTATTTTTTACGTTTATCTTTGGAATGTGTTCTCCTGCATTATCTGATGTTAGATATAATTTTAAAATAAATAATAATGATATAGAGTTATCAGTTAGTGATGATGGAGAATTTATTGTATCAAATAAAACTAAAAATAATATCTTGTTTAAGAAAGAAAATATTCTATCTGATGGAATTTATTCCTTGAATAATATATCAAAAGAAAAAGATCTTTTTGTTATGAGATTAGTCTTTAGTGGTTCAGGAGGGCAAGAACTTAACTATTATTACCATATTGATGAGAATTCAGTATATGTTGTTAAAGAGAGTACAAGGTACTTAGAAACAGAAGGTAGTATAAGAGATAGAGTATGTGATTATTTTTATTCAAATAACGTTAACGAATGCTTTTATCTTGTTTTAAGGAAAAGTTATTTATATGATTTAAATAGAAAAAAGACAAGCATGTATCTAATTAAGGGAGATAGAGTAAAAATTATTAAAACTGCGTTTGATTCTGATGGAACTAGATGGTATTTCATTAACTACAAAGGAAAAAAAGAAATCAACATGTGGATCAAAGCTGATTCTGTCGATCTAAATTAAATGATTTATTAACCGCACTTTATACTGTGCGGTTATTTTTTGTTCTTTTAAAAACTAATCATCAACCCGCCAAACCTTACGAGATTACACCTTTTTAAATCCGAATTACAACCTCGAACATCAACATCATTTACGGGCATCAAAATTTCCGAGCAGTGAATTTGAAAATAACAAGATTTATGCGATAGCTGATGGCAAATTGATAGCTTATAAAGTGGATAGTGAATATA
>NZ_KV837992.1:2122-3011 GCF_001838615.1 Haemophilus sp. HMSC61B11 | reverse complement strand
GCATGAAGTAGCTTATCCGAAAGACAATGTACTAACGTTTTATTCGCTTTACCGTCATACGGCGAAATTGAGCGATTACAAAAGTGGAATAGAAGAGCTTGTTGGTATCACCAAGTCGGCAGATAATAAGATTGTTATCCGAGATGCACAAAATCAGCCGCTTAATCCACGAGTGGAGTTGAAGAATGGCGTGACGATTGGGGTCAGACGACATACGCAGACGCAAGATAAGTTTGATGAATTACTTTGGTATAGAGAGACCAAGGACAATAAAACGATTGAGCATAAACCTAAGTCTGGTGAGCATTGGCGTATTTTTAATCAGTCTTATGAAGAGATGCAAAGTGGACCAATCAAAGGTCTTCCACTGCTAAGCAAGCATAAGATAGATACCCAAGCTGATGTTGAAGTAAAGCTAGATAAACCTATTGAGATTAAAGCAGGTGAAGAGCTTGGCTTAATGGGCGAGTATAACCAAATAGGCGAAAGCGGTGAGAAACTGTTACACCTTGAAGTGTTTACCTATGACAACATTGAGCAATTTAAAGCTAAAGCAGAGGCAGCTTATAAGCAGGACAAAGAAAAGAAAGGGATAAAAGATAACTTTTTGTATGTGGCAAGAGGCAGTCAGCTTTACAGCGTGCTAAAGGACGAAGTCGTTGAACTGGAGAAAAGCAAAGTTGAAATCATGGTGCCGTTAGCGGATGTAGCGAAGCAGACCGTGAAGAAGAAAACGGATAAGACGGGCAAGGATTATTACAATGTACAACCTTATCTGTATAGTTTGCCACAAAAGAATAAAGAGGGTGGAATTTATGTGGATGAGAGCCATTTAACGCATGGCTTATTGTTTCCTGGGGTGAATATTTTTAATCAATCTGGAAATGGG
>NZ_KV837992.1:1793-2022 GCF_001838615.1 Haemophilus sp. HMSC61B11 | reverse complement strand
TTTATTATTAAGCCCGGTGCAACAAAGAAGATTAACGGGAATCGTTGCCAAACATGACAGCGAATGGAAGAAGACCAGGGCAGCAGATTTTAGTCAAACCTGTGGTGTTTACCGTGCAAATGGAAAAGAGGAGATTGCGAAGAGAATAGAAAAACGGATAGCTGACTTATCGATACAGTTAGAGGTCGATGGATTTAACACGGATAAGCAGGCGTATTATCTGCATCCG
>NZ_KV837992.1:0-1693 GCF_001838615.1 Haemophilus sp. HMSC61B11 | reverse complement strand
AAGCAGGCGTATTATCTGCATCCGTTGGGGATGATTGGGTGGTTAATGCCAGGGGCGCAAGATTGTATCCCCTTTAAACTTGCTAGAGAAATTGCTTTGCAAGTCTCAGGGGGGTTTGAAGGAAAAACACCAAGATATGATACTCTAGCCGATAACTTCGATGGTGCGGGAATGTCATGGGGAATTATTCAATTTAATTTTGGTCAAGATACGTTGGGTCCTTTATTGCGAAAAATGAGAGCTAAAAATTTAACTTTATTTAATTCTGCTTTTAGTAACCCTAAAGATCTTGAGTCCTTAAATGCTGCATTAGATTCAAGTAAATCGAATCAAATAAATTGGGCTAAGAATATGCAATCACCAGCAAATCGTAGTAGATGGCGTGAAATATTTAATAATTTGGCAAAAATAGATGAATTTAATGATATTCAGTTAGAGGCTGTGAAACCATATGATGATGAGGCAGTTAGAATTATTAAATGGATGAGGGGACTATATCCTGATTTAATGAAACAAGTTGAATTAAAAACCTTTATTGCTTTGCATGATTTAGCTATTCAGCAAGGCAGCATAGATAAGGCTAGAAGTAATATTTTAGCAAAATGCAATAATGCTCCTCCAAAAACACAAGATGAGTTTATTAGGATTATTGTTACAGAGCGAGGAGCTACTGCGGCTATTCAGTGGCGAGCTGATTCAATTAGTCGTAGATTAGGTATTTTAAATAAAAGTGTAACAACAATATCTCACAGTGGAAAAACATCTAGCAGAGGTAATATTAATTTCAAGTTAATAGAGGATAAGTATATATGCGATTTATAATTTTATTATCTTTTTTAGGTTTATCATTAATTTCTCAAGCAAGTGGTATCTGTGATTCGAATGAGAGCGTTAGTTTAATGTCTAAAAATGACAAAATTATTTTAAAGTGTGATTGTAATTGTACAAATGAAGAGAATAAGTTTTATATTAACTCTATCAATCCTATTGAGGCATCTCGTTTAGTTTCATTAGATGGGATTTCTAAAATTACATTTGATAATCTTAAGAATAATAAAAAGTTATGTAAATGGGAGAGTTATAAATCGTCATATGAACATAATTTAATTTTTGCGGTTAAGGTGCCTGATGAGAATAATACTTGCTTTGAGATAAAAGAGTATTCCTTAGGTAAGGATAAAGAATTTAATTATCCTATCTATTATTCAATTAAAAGAACAGGCCACTTTAATCAGATAAGCTTTGATGAGGTAGATAGCTCACTCAATTATTTCGGGATTAATGAATTATCCAATAAACTTCTAAAGGAAAATAATAAGAATAAATTACTGCTTAACAAAGGAGATTTTGTTAAATTTAAATATAATTTAGGTAAAAAAAGTATTGTAAAAAAAGATAATCTCTTTTTAGAGGTTGGTAATGATTATTTAGAACCATACTTTTATATAAATTCAAAGTCATATTTATACTCTAAGCCTGATGATAAATATAGAAGTAATATGTATTTGATAAAAGGAGATCAAATAAAAATTATAGGGGAATCTATGAATAGTAACATTCAATGGTATTTTATTAACTACAAAGGAAAAAAAGAAATCAACATGTGGATCAAAGCTGATTCTGTCGATCTAAATTAAATAATTTGTTAACCGCACTTTGCAACGTGCGGTTATTTTTTGTTCTTTTAAAAACT
>NZ_KV837991.1:0-421 GCF_001838615.1 Haemophilus sp. HMSC61B11 | reverse complement strand
AATGTGCATATCCAACTATAATCCTGATGTAATTGCCCGTAACGTAAAACAACTGGGGGATGGCGTAATTGAAATCCGCCGTTATAACGACGGGCATATTAGGGCAGACCTCTCTTGGGTGTGGTTTCTGTGTTCGATAGGTTTTATACTTTACGACTATTTTACCACCCAAACCCTGTTTAGGGATGTGCAATGGGCTATCTCTGTCGATTGGGCACTGGAAGAAGGATGGCTAAGATATTTTGATATAGCTTCGTCCTTAGGAAAGAACATACCTTCAAATGAGTATGATTTATATAAGGCTGAAATGCTCGAAATGCACTGGTCAAGAATTTATTGGGGCTGGTTCTACATCCTTCTCCCGCTGTTCTGGTTCTTTATGGTCGCCTCGCCAAAATGGCGTCCTGTGCGATTTGATGCC
>NZ_KV837990.1:0-401 GCF_001838615.1 Haemophilus sp. HMSC61B11 | reverse complement strand
AACTTAAAGCCTTACCGGAAGACACCCGAAGCATCCCGATTCTCCTAACGGAATTTGAGCTGAATGGATTTAAAGATAAAAAATGGTTGGAAACGAGAGAAAAAATGATTGGGTATATTTTTAAAACTTATCCGTACGTTTATTCCCCTCAGGAGCAAGAACAATTAATTAACAATTTGGATGAAGCCAGAAACAAAAACTATATTTACGAAACAGCAATCGTACAATATGCCGTCGCAAAACAAAGTGCAGTGAAAAATGGACGAGATTTTGCAACACTTGAAAAACAATTAGAACAAAAGTTCCCGGCACCTTTAACCCGAGCAATACAATTATTTAATCTCTTAAATTTGGAGCAAGAAAATGGCAAATAAAGAACAAGATTATGCACCACAAGCAAA
>NZ_KV837989.1:0-22763 GCF_001838615.1 Haemophilus sp. HMSC61B11 | reverse complement strand
AAAAATCACCCGCTTTGCAAGATTAATAAATAGGTTAAATTGAAAAGTGCGGTAGAATTTTTCAACGTTCTTAAAACGCTTAGAAAAGCGATATTACTTGAAGTAGAGATTATTTTATCCCTTAAATATCTTTAAGCTTAAATATTCTAACCATTTAAAAAATTACTTATTTTATCTAAAATTTAATGTTAAATCGTTCATAATTTGATATAGTTACGCTTGTCTGTAAAGACAATAAATATATTCATCTTTAAAGTCATTAGGAGAATTTTATGCCTACACCAGCATTTATTTCCATTGAAGGTAGTAATCAAGGAAAAATTACAGCAGGTGCATTTACCGAAGATTCAGTCGGTAATGTTTATGTTGAAGGTCATGAAGATGAGATCATGGCACAAGCGATTAGCCATATCGTTACTGTTCCAACTGATCCACAATCTGGTCAACCATCTGGTCAACGCGTTCACAAAGCATTCAAATTTACTTGCTCTTTAAACAAAGCAGTGCCTTTGATGTATAACGCATTAGCTTCCGGTGAAATGTTACCAAAAGTTCAAGTAACTTGGTTCCGTACCTCTATTGATGGTCGCCAAGAAGAGTTCTTCTCTACTGTATTAGAAGACGCAGTAATCGTTGATATGAACTTAGTAATGCCAAATGCGCAAGATCCAAGCAACGCACCATACACTCAATTATTAGAAGTAAGTATGAGCTACCGTAAAATTAACTGGGATCACACTATTGCTGGCACATCAGGTTCTGATGACTGGCGTAGACCACAAGTTTAATTGTATCTACTTAATGAAAAAGCTAAATAGATTTCTATTTAGCTTTTTATTTTCTATAAAAAAGGGAAATATTATATTTCCCTTGTACTTAAATTAATTATTTTCTGGAAATTTCACTTCTTCTTCATAAATTTCCATTGGTTCTAAAGAGCTTTTACCTTCTTTTTCTGGATCAAGTAATTTTGATGGTAATCTAAAGTTGCTTAACACGCCACCAAAGAATGGATTGGTTCCATTTTCTACCGTTAATCTATAATTGATCGCTCCACCATTTAATTTAAATGAGAGATCTACAGATTGTCCATTTACCTTCTTCGCCGCTTGATCTAACACTCGGAATAATGACCATTCACCTGTTCGACGAAGAGTTGATGTATCTCCAGTTGATGTAACAAGCGTTAAACTTGTTTCAACATCTTGTCGTGTCGTATTCGGCCAAATTAAGCGACTTGCAGACGGTACCTCATGGCTATATTTCAGTAACTGACCATCAATATTAAATGTAGATGCCGTAAATTTCCCAGAGAGCCCTAGCGGTTTTAAGCTGAAAGAAATATTAACATTACCTGAAGCATCAAAATAATTTCGTTGAATATTTTGTAAATCCTGAAGCGCAGCTAAGAATGATGAGGAAATCACACTTTCGCCGTTAACTACAGAAAGTTCCGCATTGTCTTCTAGGAAGAATTTTAAATAATCATTGTAAAAACGCTGTACACGCCCGTTTGGTCCAAAGAACTCACGGAAATCATCCAATGAGATATTTTCGCTCGCCTTACGATTTAATGGGTAACGATTTGCGATTCTACTCTTATAGAAACCATATACATTACGATTCCATAGTGTATTAATTTCACTTAATGCTGTTTTTAGTTCGAGTGTCCAAGCCTCATCTGCTACTTTGTTTAATTGAGTTGAAAGTGGTTCAGCCATTTCATTCGCTAAACGTTTTAAATCAACAGTTGGATTTGTTCGTTCTAAATTAAGCTCTGCCATAATTGCTTTCAATGCAGTTTGAGATGGTTCCGGTGATTTCTGAATTGTCTGCATATAGAATTTTAACTCAGACAATTTTTTCATTACCGTATCCATATGTGGCTGTCCTGCATCTGACGCTGCTTTTACCTCATTAACTAAAGGGGCAAAGTGTTGTGCAATTTGCAATGATGCCATTTGATTTGCTGTTGCTACATTTGTATTTTCATTACGGTTTTCAGCATTAATTCCCGATAAACTTGGATAAATATCACTGTTCTTATCAATTAAATTAATCATTTTTTGTAATGGTTTTTCATTACTGGTTAAAGCATCTAATACATCTACCGCATGACGCAAATCAACAAAATGAATAATTTCTAAATTATTTAATGCATCTTGCCATGTCTGAATGTAATCCGCGATGTAACGTTCTCGGATTTCTTCAGATAAATTAGCTAGCTCTTCTTTTGAATAATTTGTCGTTTGCTGCTTACCAAGTACCCAAGCATCTATTGCAGCAAGCTGCAATAAATCTTGAGCTTTAGGATCATAAAAATCTTTATATGCCCAATCGGTAAATAGTGGACTAATTAATGTACCATACCAACTAATATTTTTATCTCTAAAAAATGTTTTAGGATCTTCAGTTGTAAAATCGGTTTTAAATATAGTGGTAAAAGTTTGTCCAATTTCAGCCTTCAAATCAGTGGCTGGCTGCAGTTCTGTATTTGCCAGAATTTTAAAGTTTTGGTAAACACGGTCTGCCAATGGTAATTTACTGTATTCCTGCTGTTTATCTGCAATTTTTTTATCAAACATACTGAGATCTGGATCTACATGTTCCATTGCATAGCTAAAATGAGCCATAAGCTGACGCTGAATATCTGGATTCTTAGGATAATTTTTTTGCAAATATTTCGTCATCCACTGCTCTGGAATTTTAACCTTTCTATTTGCCATGTCATCGATCATTCGATAAACACGTAATAACTCAAGTCCTTCATTGCTATCTTCAGGTAAAGCATCCATTTGCTCAATCAGTCCCATCGCAATTTCAGGTAAAAAACGCTCCCCAAGGAATTTTTTATACGCTTCACTTACTTTTCCACCTACTTTTTTACCTTGGTATAACCCAAAATCTTTAATTATAGGTAAGGCCTTTTCATAGTTTCCATAACCATATGTAGCCTGACGTAATATATTCAATGGTTTTAATAAATTACGTCCTGTCGGATCCATGGATTGACTGATGTTCATTTGACGGAATTCTTCAGTCAATTTTAGAATTTTTACTGATGTTGTTTTATTTTGATAGAAGTAATTTTGCCATGTCGCTAAAACACAAATACCACAAACAGCCATCGCAATAGCGCCTAAAATAAATTTACGTTTACTGCGTCGAATTTCTTTTTCGTTATCGCTAACGAGTCCAGCTTCAGGATAAATAATATTTTGAAAGAAATTATGCGTAAAATATGTTCTTTGAGAACGTTCAGGCAAATAGCTCGGCACAACATGAGGTAAATCAAACTGCTTAGAAATGGCCGCTTGATAAAAATCCATCGGTATGCCTTCTTGGAAGATAGAAGAAAAATACACACCACGAACATAAGGTGTGGTTGTGAAACGATCGCTCTCTAGTATATCGCTGATAAATTGAAGCAAGATATTCTGCATACCACTTAATTGGCGAGCATACATATAAAGCGATTCTCGTTCTTCTTGCGAAATTGTTCCAGCTAATTTATCAAAAATAATTTCTTCGATCTCTTTAACAAAAGCAGTATAGCTATCCGATAATTCTTTTGTCCAATTATCGATTTGTTCATCTGTATTTAATGTGAAAGAAAAACCTAAATTTTTATGACGTTCAGCTTGTTTCAAATCACTGTAGAATGTTTCAAAACCTTCAATAAGATCAGCTTTATTTAAAACAACATAGACGGGAACTCGTGCACCAAATTGTTCGGTAACTTCACGGATTCGGTTACGTAATATAACGGCTAATGCTTGTCTATCACTGTGATTTGATGCAATTAACTTTGGAAGATCAACAACTAAAATAATGCCATTAATTGGTCTTTGTGGGCGAACATCATTAATCCAATCAAGTAAATGTGACCATAATCCTTTTGCAATTTTACCCTCTGGATCACGTTCCGTACCTAACTGCTGAATCATTCCACCTTCAGGATCAAGCAAAATCGCATCATCACTTGCCCACCAGTCAATTTGATATAAAGAATTCTCGCGCATATAACGTTTAGACGTTCTTTCTACGGCTGTGAGAGTAAATTTCTGGTTAGAGCGGTTAATAAAGCTTGTTTTGCCAGCTTCATCTGAACCAAGAACCATATACCATGGAAGTTGATAAATGTAATCTTTATTAGATAAATGATTTTTAAGTGCTTCAGACATCAGTTCAAGGCTGTCATCTTGATCCTTAATATAAGGGAGGATAATGTCTTTTTCCTCTTGTTCTTTCTCTAAATCATTTTTTTCTTTATTTAAGCGAGCATTCTTGAGTTGAAGTTTCAAAATAGCAATAATGGCTAAAGTGAGCAAAACAACAACAGTGGCAATAATTCGACTCCCCATTCCAACTTGTTTCGCTAAGTCATAATCCCAACCATTTTCATTTGAAAGGCCAGTAAAACTCCAAGATGTACCATAGGTCCAAATTCCGACAAAAATAAGGATTAGACCTAATGTAAGTAATACTGGGAGTGAATTTCTAAGATGCGAAAAAATAGGACGCGTAAACTGGCGAAAAATTCCTAATAATTGGTTCAAATAATTCATTCATTATCCTTTATTAATTTATCTTTTAATTGTTCTATTTGAGTAAAAAAAGTACTATCCCACTCTTCAACCGTGTATTTTTTGCAGTGATTAATTAGTTCAGACAGCTCATTAAGAGCGATCGATAACATATCCTCTTTTAAGAAAAAACGTATTTTTTCAAATTGTAAATAATGTTTTGTTCTAACATCAATCACTGATTTTAACTGTTCATCAATTTCTTTCAGAACAGATACAAAACCTTCAACCAAATAAAGCTCATCAAGGTCATTCTCTAATGAATTTTGTACTGAAGCTTGAGAGCTTACATTCACACTATTATTATCGGAAAGCCAATCAGAAACGACATCGCTCAAAAAAGGTTCTCCATTTTGAAATTTTGCTAAATGAAATGTAGGAAACTTATTAACAAATTGTTCGGTTACACTTCTTATCGTTTCTGCTACCTCTTTAAATTTTAAAGCTTGACAACATTTTGCAGATAAATAACTCCCTTCAATCCAGTATGGGCTCGTTGTTAATGTTTTTTCAATACGATTTAACAACTCCACACTTGGTGACGAAACAACCTGCTCCCGATAATCACTTACTTTATCAAGTGGAACGGATTGCATGGCTGTAATACCTTGGCTATTCATCTCTGGTAATTGGGTAATACTATGCCATAGTCCAAATCGACGGCTTACGTAACCCAATATTGATGAAGGCTGTAATTCACAAGTGGTATCTGCAACTTGAAAGTAAAATTGTTTTAATTGACGAGCATTTGTCAGTTCAAATTTATTTACGTCAGGAATATTTAAAGAAACTTTCTCAGCAGAAACTTGGCTAGCAGTGATTGGTGCATCTGTAGCCATTTGGTCTGGTGCGACTTTATTCTCTTCTTTTGTCTGAGAATTCTCAACAAAATCTGACCGCTCTTTTACGAAACGTCGTAATCGAGCTAAAGCAGACTCAACACCAGGAAGTTTTTCACTTAATTGAAGCGAAAGCACCTCTATAAATTTGTCTATCTGCTCATTTTCTACTACCGTAAATCTTACATCTGTATTAATTGATGCTGCATTTTCAAGACGTTCAAAAATAAGTGTAATGAACTTTCCTTTAAAACGATTAATTGTATTATCGGTTGAAGGCTTAGGGTAAGCATTAAAAAGAAACTTCTTATTGAATTCTGAGAACAATGATAGAAAGTCAACAAGATTAGACTTAAATCCTTTATAAAGTAAGGCATAACCTAGATATTGTAAAACCTTATAATCTTTACAAGACTCAGACAAATACTGATGAGAATGTGAAATAATCCCTTCCCAATCAATCGTATCATGCTGCAAAGAACCAAACTTCATGACTTGCTCATCAAGCGCAGAAAAAACGATACCCTCTTCATCAGGTGTACCGACGGGAAAATATTCTCCAGTAATATCATCTAAAATGCTCTGATACTTCATTTTACCAACCACATTCTTTTCTTATTGGCGCAACTTGAGATGCTAGTCCGTTATTTTTGAAAATAAACTGACGATCTTCTTGCGGAAGAGAAACTGAAAACGTATCAATATATAAGATTGATTTTAATTGTTGTATTGCATAGAGTCCTCGCCCAGCATCTAACAAATAGCCTCGTTCTGCACTCTGCCAATCAATTTTAGAGGCAGTATGATTTGTATCGTTATTAGCAATATGAACATTCAGTAAATTATGTTTAACGGGTTTATCCAATGCAATTTGGAATCTTGTGATATTGTCTTTACAAGCAACGTATATCGAAGCATTGCCGTCATTACTTAATAAAGCGAGTTCTAAATTATTTTCAGCCCAAGCATCCCGTCCATCAACTTTCGCTAATGTAAAAATATCACCAACCAATTTAGGAACAAGATTACTGACCGCACGTTCATCTATCATTTGCTCTCTAACTGGTGTATTAAATACTCTATCGAAACATGCAAGACGATTAATATTGGATTTAATCGATACGCATTGCTCTGCTTTATCCAATCGTTCTTCAGATAAAGTATTCACAGAATACATAGATAAGAAAAAAGCAAACATCGCTTTACATACAAAAGAAAAACGTGGTGCCATAACAAAATCCCTCACTACATATTATTAATAATGTCATTTACATTATTAATGATCTCAGTCGAATATGAATCCAAAAGCATACTATATAAGAAATAAATTAATACAAAAACAAGTAATGTTCCCCATGCAACACGATTTAATGATAACGGTTTCTTTACCGTATAATCACTTTTGTAAAGATGCGTTTGCTGGTTTCTCTGATAATCATACCCACGTAATGGTCTCAGTGTTTTTTGTAATTTTATTAAAATATTTTGAATATTTTCTTGCCCATGTGGACTAAGGGCATACTGCCCTTTAAAGCCAAGAGCCAAACAAATGTACATAAATTCTAACAACTCATGATATTTTTCAGGTTCAAGCATCGTTCTTGATAAGATAGAGTAAAACTTTTCTCCTCCCCATGTTTCATTATGAAAATGAGCAAGTAAAGAACGCTGGCCCCAAACTGAAGAGCTCCCCCAAGGAGTTGCCATCACCATTTCATCAATAAATGTACACACACAATATCGGAATGAAAGCTGGAATGCACTGTCATAGTTCAATTCTTTTACTTTTTCACTCAATGCCATGATTTCATTTTGCATTCTGGTGTATAAACTTCCGATATCATCTATGGATGATAATTTTCTTAGTCTAAGAGCTGTTGCTAATAGCGGGTTTGCTAATTCAACTAAGGCATTGTAAGAGTGCGTTTGTAATTGAAAGTCATAATCAATATCAAAATCAACATTTCCAACTTGCTCATAAAGAAGATCAGTTTTTTCATTAATGATCGGCACATTATTTGTAATAAAAACTCTATCTGAAGGCATATCAATTGATGAATTATATGTATTCAACAACTCTCTATTATTCATTATGATAAATCTCCACGAATAGCCCAAAACTCAATCTCTAACCCTGGATAATTTCCTGTAATATGGAAACCAAATCCAGATGAAGTCAGCAAATTCTCCCAATATGGCGATGTTTTATCTAATTGGAAATACATAAAACCAGAATGGTAAGGCAAATACCGAGGAGCTACAGGTAGAGCACTCACAGGAACACCAGGCAATTGTAAATGAACAAGTTGATTGATTTGCTCGATACTTGATATCTTAGTTTGTTGAATAAACTGATTCTTTAATAATTCTGGTTGTAAATGTGCTTTTACAGCAATGATAAATTCAGCTGTAGAATAAAGTGATGCATCATTAACCTGAGCCGTATAAATTCCATATTGACGAGCAACAACTGGTAATGGTACAACTTTTGTATTTGTCACGATACTTAAATAGGACTTAATATCATTAAATAAGGGCTCTAAAGAAGTCGCTGGATTTTCATGAAGATAATCATAAAAAGTTTCTGAAAATCGTTCTTTCAAAACAAAAGTAGTCAGCTCGCTACGTAATGAAGCAAGTAATTCATAAACAGATAAAGGATGTACTTTACCTAATTTCACAATGCTTTTTATTAATGGTGAAACTCTATTAAGGCTTAAAAGCATAAGGAAATCATTAACATCAGCTACACCAGATTGTTCTGGACGCCCTATTCTACTCACAATATTTTGTGTACGTAACGAAATTAAATCAGACAACTCTGCTAATTTCTTCATGAAGGCCGGCATTGCATTAATATGCAATGACATAGGATAAAATGCTTCATCTAATATAACTTGATGATCTAATGTAATATCCTTAATCTTTGCAATAGGTAAAGAAACATAATTACTCAAATCATCTAATGAAGATTTTAGGAAATATTGATTTTTCAACAACTCAAGCTGAGTATAATTTCCACTTTCACTATGAGAGTCTTTCACTTCAGTAAAAACAATCTCGCTTCGGAAATCCATTGAATCTGAATGACTTGGCGAATATTTAATTTCACCCTCTCCATTTGTAACAATCGGCAGACAAAGATAAATTGTTTCACCGACGAGGTTGCTAGTTACACCAATTGGAGAAGGTAAACTATCTGTTAAAGGTAAATCGAAAAGTGTTCCATCGGGCATCACACCTTTGCATTCAGTAATGCCAAACTTTCCAAAAGAAAGCTGCTGTTGATCAAAAGCAATTTTCTCAAAACCTAGATTATAAGCCGAGATATCAATAACTTGCTTCAGTTGCGATGTTAAAAAACGGCTTTCTTGCTGAAAATGTTGAGGCCTAATGAATAGCCCTTCTTTCCACAAAACACGATTCGATAAAGACATGGATTAATTATCCTTAAAAATTTCAACTTTAGAGTCTAACACACGAATTAACAGTGGATAACTTTCCCCACCTTTAGGCTTGACCTGTACAATACCTTTCCATTTGCGGTTTTCATAGCCATTAAAAAGAGCTACAACTCCGATATAATGAGTTTTTTCATTCATTTCTTCTGAATCCACAAATCTGAACTGATTCGGTGCAATAATTAAATCAATATTTGAAACATATGTTTTACCTAATGATTCAGTGAAATCATTACCACGAAAATCATCATATGTACTACTTAAAAATAGAGACTTATCCGTTAATTGGAAAACTTTTAACATTACAGGGGTTGCCCTAGCATCAGCCTTTCCATTTTCCTGCTCAATAATTTGCTTATCGGAATTGGTACTGTTGGCTGTCGCATTTTTTTGTATTCATGAGCTGTCATTGGACGTTTAGCTTGAGGTTTTAAAGCATCTAACTCTTCAAACTCTGCTGTGGCTTCATCACTTACTACGGCAATAGCATCATCTTTTGGAGAATAAACGTTGATGTTCGCACGATCCGTTGCATAAATGGAAAGTGAATATGTCGATGGTTTCACTAAACGAGGATTAACACTCGGTTCATTATTAGAAGAGCATCCTGCCATAGTTAATGCAACAACAGTAAACATAAATAAAGATTTTAATTTCATAAGATTTCCTTAGTTATTTAATAAAAAATAGCGGATCTAAAATAGGCTCCACTTGTTTTGGTTTTGTATCATCTTTATCGGTAAAAGTTGATACAGAATTCTGTGTTCCTTCATATTCAACTGTAGATGTAGATTTCACTAATTCACTTTGTGACTGGTTAACATCCAATGGAGTATAATATTCTAAAACACTATGAATATGAGGATTAAAAAATTTATATTCCATAGACTCAAATTGATGAGGCATCGCATTAATTAACTCTGAAGAAGGCTCATCATCTACTTTTAATGCCAATAACGGGTCTAAATTCGTGTCATTTGCTTTTAATTCAAGTAAATCTTGATTAATGATAGCTCTCTCAAAATCATAATTATATTGCTGAGCATGTTCTAAATTTAAGATTGTATTATCTGTTTGTTTATTCAATAAATAAGATAATTCATCTTGTAAAGTCACTATTTCTGCTTCATTAGTAAAAATCTTAGCTCTAATCTTATAATTACATAGAGAAATAAGATCATTATCATTTAATTTGATAATTCCTCCCGCTGGGAGAGCTTTCGTTGTACCATTAATAAAAAGCTTTTTACTATGAGCTATTAAACAAAAATCAGTATTATAATACTTTATTTCAAACTCAATATCTGAAATTTCATTCTTCCAATTATCTATTTTCCAATTCACATTTGATGAAGAACCAACTAAACCACCAGATAAATCAAAATAGCAATAAGGTAATGTTCCTCTTTCAAGCATCAACGCATTAGTTACCATCAATAAAAGCTTATGCATTTATGCCGTTCCTTCAATGATTACCCGGTTTAAAGAATGAACTTTTGCTGAATCTGTATTAATCAATGTCGTCCACCCTAGCCAACTAGAATTATCCTTTCCCAAAATAAATGTAGACTGCGTATCTGGATGTAAACCTAATGAGATATCATAAGGCAGTGGATCTTTTAATAGAAAGCGAATCAACTCTTGAAGATGCTTATACTTTTCAGTATTTGGCAAAAATTGGTAAAATTCACTTATTGTTAGATTATCAATATTAACTCTAAACTTATTTGAAAATGATTCAACTTTATCGCCCGAAATAAAATTATTACCTAACATCATATTTTGCATACCAAGTTTATTTTTTTGTTCATTTTCTACTTCAACAAGCTGTCTTACATGCTCCTCAATAAAAACATCATCCAAATCAAAATAATGTCGAATAATATCAGCTAGTATCTGCGGGGTTCTTATACCCGATTGTATAATACCAATATAATAAAAAATCTTATTCCAATTTAAATGAGAAAAACCTATAAAATCTTTAGATAACCCTAAGATATTCAGAATGTTCCGAGAATAATTATCTGAGAAATCAGGTTTAAAGCGTATATAATATTTATATTTTCTCCAGATTTGGTGAAATATTGCGAGCAAATGATGATTAAAAAAATCTAAATACTGAGCTTGAATAGACTCATTATCATACGACGACTCTGCAATTTCATCCAAGATACTTCCTGGAAGTGGACCTGATGCACCTTGTAATCCCAAAAAGTTAGTAATAATTTGGAATATCCGTTTCCCTTCTTCATCTTGAATGGCAACTTGCTCAATATCCCCAGCAGGAAAATTAATTTTAGGATTACTAAAGAAACGAAATATTGATTCCTCAATTAAAGTATTTTCTAATTCATCTAAGCTCATAGACGATGCCTCAGCTATTGTTTCTATGAGCTGATGAAAGCCAAACTGAATTAGATCACTCTTTGAAGAGAGGTTTTCTGTTCCCATTTAAATATCTCGTTATTGCTTGTATTAATAACTTCTAAAAGATGAAATGAATTTATTGTTCCATATAACCTAAAAAATTCAGCAAGAATCGAACCAAATAAAAATAATTCTCCTTCACAGAGAAAATTATTACTATCTATTCTTAATACTGATTTTTGACCTCTATATACGATACCTTTTATGACTTTATCAAGTGGACGAGTCATAATTGACTCCATCCCAGCCAAACGTTTTTCAGTTCTTCTTAATGCCTGAACATCATACATTGCAGAAAAATCATAAGTTAATAGTATTTCCTTTAAAACATCTAATTTTGTCAAAGATAAATAATTAAGTGAAAGATTGGAGACTAACTTCCAATGAATCGATTCATCTAAAACAGCTCGAACTGTTTTTACAGGCAACGTAATATTTTTAAAGTCAATATAAGAAGGAGTATTTTGTGATGGTACACAAATATCACCAATACCTAAAAACTCAGGTAAATTATAATTTGTACAATCTAAATCTATAGATATAGTTTCTCTAGAAGTATCTAAAATCTTATTGGAATCAGATACAAAAGAGACAAAATGATCATAACCTGTTTCTTCAATATTATTTTTAATAATTGATTTATAGTACCCATACCTTCCTGATGCGGAACTGTGCACAAATGATTCAAATTTTGGATAAGTATAAATCCTATTTCCCGTCTCTTTTAAAAACTTTGAGCCTGAAACACGCTTAATATCGAATATCTCGAAATGCTCCCGATTAAAACCAGCCGGAATCACTGGATATAGATCTTTTTTTCCATCAAAATTTAGCGGAATAGCATCATGTTCAAATAAATTAATTACTGGGACGCAATACAAAGAAAAATCTGCTCGTGTTAATTTTAGATCTTTAGGAAAAGAACGATTAAACTCAAAAAATAACTTAAATTTTTTCTTACCTAATCGATTTAAATATAGATGTAAATTTCTTAACTTAAAGAAATAAAATTTTTTAGGAAAAAAGAAAAATTCTTGTAATAATCGATACCCATCAAATGCATTATCTGGATAAGGAATCAAAGATTCATCTTGATCAAAACCAACAGAAGAAATAACATCCAGTGGTAAATTAATTACACCGTCTTCTGATTTGATATAAACTTTTGTTAAATAATTAAAAACCCATTGATAACAAGTTAAAGCACTGTAATCACTCCCTGATAAATAAAATGACAATTCATCGCACCGTATAGAAGAAAAATCACTATCTGTGATATTCTCTAACTCTAATTCAATGATTGTAGACTCACTACCCGATGCGCTTTTTACATCATTTAACACAAGCGGATAAACTGAGACATCCATCGTTGTCTGAAACTGACAAGCTGTACCGTCTACAGGTTTAGATGAAACAAATGTCCCTTTAGGAACTACATGCTTTGTTGTAATCGCCCTTTCTTTAGGTTGAAAGTTTAAAATTGCACAGCTTGGTAAAGGGCGCAAATAATTTGGCCAAAGAAGCTGAATCATTGATTGAGTTATCTCAGGTAAATTATCTTGAACTTTTTCTTTCAAACGTGCCGTTAAAAAAGCAAAAGATTCAATAATTCTCTCAGCTTCAGGATCAACGATCTCATCAGATAGAAATCTAGACAAGTGGGGATAAATCTTTGAAAAATGTAGCCCATCTCTTTTGAGAAAGTCTAACTCAGCTCTAAAAAACTCTTTCAAAGACATTTACACAACCCTAAACTTCTTATTTGAACTATCTAAAATAATGTTTAATTCAGTTAACTCATTTTTTTGTTTTAATAACACTACGCAAGTTATACGGAAGTTAAGCTGAAGAACATCATATGTATCCTGGATATATTCTATTCTTGTAATACGAACTCTTGGTTCATAGCGCTCTAAACTAGAACGAATATTTGCAACAATTGTTTGACTTAAACTTTTTGTAGTTGCAGTTGCGTCATTAAAGTCTCTTAAACCAAAATCGGGCGCACATAATGTACACCCTTCTTTTGAATTAAGTACTAATTCTATGTTTCTTTTTATTGAACGAATTAAGTCGCTTACAATCTCTGCTTCAGTTTTCTTTTTTATAACATCCGTATTCTGTGGAGCAGTTTTAATTCGGTTCCAAAACCCCATAAAACAACTACTTATTTATTATCAATATCTAATCGACCCACAAGGGAAAGATCGAAACTTGCCCCCATATATTTAAAGTGTGGTCTAACAGATAAAGAAACTTTGTACCAACCTGGCTCTCCTGCTACACTTGATACTTCCACTTTAGCAGAACGTAACGGACGACGACTACGCACTTCTGCTGGTGGGTTCTCTTGATCTGAAACATACTGTTTCAACCACACATTCAGCTCACGTTCAAGATCTTGACGCTCTTTCCACGAGCCAATCTGTTCACGTTGTAATACTTTTAAGTAATGCGCTAAACGGTTCACAATAAACATATATGGCAATTGTGTACCCAATTTATAATTTGTTTCAGCGGCTTTTCCTTCTTCTGTATTTGGGAATTTTTTAGGTTTTTGAACAGAGTTAGCCGAGAAGAACGCTGCATTATCGCTTCCTTTACGCATAGTTAAAGGAATGAAACCTTCATCAGCTAATTCAAATTCTTTACGATCAGTAATTAATACTTCTGTTGGGATTTTCGCTTGTAACTGACCAAACGATTCAAATAAATGAACGGGTAAATCCTCAACCGTACCACCACTTTGTGGGCCGATAATATTTGGACACCAACGATATTTAGCGAAACTATCAGTAACTTTAGATGCCATCAAAAATGCTACATTACTCCACAAATAATTATTATGGTTGCCATCAATTCCTTCATTGTAATTGAAAGTTTTAATCGGATTTTCAATTGAATCATAAGGCAAACGAGACAAGAAACGTGGCATTGTTAATGCTAAATATTTTGAATCTTCTGACTCTCTTAAAGCTCTCCATTTAGCATATCGAGGCCCCTCAAAAATATCTTTTACTTCTTTAATTTCAGATAAAGATGCATAACTATCTAGACCAAAGAACTCAGGACCTGCAGCTGAAATAAATGGAGCATGAGACATTGCGCCAACAGATGAAATATATTGCAATAATTTAATATCTGGTGCTGATGGCGTAAACGTGTAGTTACCAACAATCGCAGCAACCGGCTCACCACCAAATTGACCATAGTTTGCTGAATAAACATGTTTATATAAACCACTTTGAGTAATATCAGTGGCATATTCAAAATCGTCAAGCAATTCTTCTTTGCTTACATTTAGTACTTCTATTTTAATATTTTCACGGAAATCTGTGCGATCTACAAGAAGTTTCAAACCACGCCACGCAGACTCCATTTCTTGGAATTTATCATTATGTAAAATTTCATCTACTTGATGACTGATTTTCTCATCAAGACGAACAATCATTTCATCTATCAGCGTCTTATTTACAACTGCATCTGTACTATCAGATTTCAACATTTCAGAAATAAATTCTGCAATTCCACGCTGCGCAATGCTGTAATCTTCATTTTCAGGTTTAAAACGTGTCTGTTCCATGACCTGATCAAGCAAGCTTGTTGTTTGCGAATTTTTTTCAGCTTTTGCAGTTTGATTCTTAGTAACCATAATCTACTACCCTTATTCTTTTTCTAAAATGATCGCCAACTCTTTTTCCAACGTTTCTCTTGCGTTAGGATCCGCAATTAACTCTTGCAATTTATTTCTAAATGCCGGGATGTTCCCCATCGGTCCTTTTAAGGCAAGAAGTGCTTCTCGCAACTCTAATAACTTGTTTAATTGCGGTACTTGCTTAGCAATATTGTCGGGAGAAAAATCCGCCATGCTCTCAATTTTTAGGCTAACACCCAGGTCTTGATTTTCAGCATTTTCTTCCAAGCGGTTTGGAACAGCTACATCAATCGTCAAATTAGATTGTTTCATTACAGCATCAAAATTGTGCTTATCAATAGAAACTGTCTCTCTTTCTTCAAGGCTTAAGTCTTCTGCAGCACCTTTAAAATCACCAGTAACAAGAAGTTTTAAAGGCAATTCAACTTCATCAGTTTGACCTTCTGTAGCCGGAGTATATTTAATATTAATTCGCTCTTTTGGTGCGACTGAACCTGTTTTAGACATTATAAAATCCTCTTTGAAATTTAAACCTATTTCTATTTTTAGATAACGAGCTAAAAAATAGCTAGATTATAAAAAATCACCACTACTAAATCAATGATAAAGTCTGCAGTATAGAATCATTTTTTACAAATGATATTGTTACGTGACAAAATTAAACACGACTACTATTTTAGAAATTATGTATTTTCTTTTAAAATGAATATATAAACTATCAATTTCACAAGAAAATCCTATCATTTTAGTTTAAAATATCAAAATGAAACATTTCATAGAATAAGGAGGAGTCATGTCCGCTCGTAGAGTAATCGTAATTGGAGATAAGACCACCCACGGAGGTACCGTACTTCAGGGCTCACAAACCATGACCGCAGGAGGCAAAAGTGTCGCCCGACAAGGGGATCTGGTTTCGTGTCCCAAATGCAAAGGTAACTTCCCGATTATTGAAGGCTCGTCCATAATGCTAGCTAACGGGCGAGGTATTGCTCTTGAAGGAATGAAAACAGCCTGTGGCGCTGAATTAATTGCTTCACAATCTATGATGAAAGCTAAAGCATAATTTATTTAGTATTTATACAACGTATACAACGCTATTATTACTGCCAATATATTTTATAGGAATCCCAAATGGCCGTTCAATCCGATTATCGTTACAGTCTTACCGTTAATGGCTCCTCTCAATTTGAAGTAGTCCGTTTTGTATTAAAAGAACATCTATCCACACTATTCCGACTTGAACTCGACCTCGCCAGTTTTGGTGCTGAGCCCAATTTTCATTATCTAATTGACCAACCTGCTACACTAACCTTCTGGCAAGGAGATGAGGCAGTTCGTAGTGTTAACGGTATCGTCACCGCCTTAAATCAGGGAGAAACTGGTTTTACTCGTACTCGTTATCACATGGTGATTGAACCCTCTTTATGTCGTGCTGGGTTACAAACTGATTTACGAATATTCCAACAACAAGACTCTCAAAAAATTATCGAAACACTACTAAGTAAAAATCAAGTATCTCAGAGTCAATTCCATTTACAAACGCCATATTGGACTCGAGAATACTGCGTGCAATATCGCGAAACTGATTTAAATTTCATTCAACGTTTGGCTGCCGAAGAAGGTTCTTACTATTATTTTGAACATACCAATAATAGCCATATCCTTCATTTCTCTAATTCGACAACACTTTCAGAGAAAAAAGGAAACTTAGTTTATAACGCAATGCCTGCTGGCCAACGTCCAGAAGCTGCGGTATGGCATTGGGCTTACGAAGAAAAACTAGGTACGACCCTTCAAACTTTACGTGATTATACTTTTACAAATCCTCGTTATAACCAAGAGCACCAATATTCTGGTCAAGGTAATAACGAAGGTCATAGTAGCATTTACGAACGTTATGACTATCCTGGTCGTTATAAACGAGATGCTCAAGGTGAGCCTTTTACCCAATATCGTTTAGAATACGAACGTAGAGAAGCTGAATTAGCTCTTGCGCAAAGCGATGATTTACGCGTGCAACCTGGCTATGTATTTGGCTTAGAGGGACATCAACGAGAAGCTTTTAATCGTGATTGGTTAATTATAGGTGTTGAACATTATGGTTGGCAACCTGGTGTATTGGAAGAAGAAGCCGGTGAAGAGGGCAACCGCTATGAGAACCGTATTAAACTCATTCCAAATACCACACAATGGCGACCGGAACCGCAACCAAGACCAGTTGTTGATGGCTCTCAAATGGCCCATGTAGTTGGTCCTGCTGATGAAGAAATCTATTGTGATGAATGGGGACGTGTCAAAGTTCAATTCCCTTGGGATCGTGAAGGACAAAATAATGAGCATAGCTCTTGCTGGATTCGTGTCAGCCAAGGTTGGGCGGGGTCGCAATTTGGGCATATTGCCATCCCTCGTATTGGCCATGAAGTAATGGTTGATTTCTTAGAAGGAGATCCTGACCAACCAATCATCATGGGACGTACTTATCACAGTACAACTGAACCACCTTATGCTCTGCCTGAACATAAAACGCGTATGACTATAAAAAGTAAAACCCATAAAGGTAACGGCTTTAATGAATTACGCTTTGAAGATGAAAAAGACCGAGAAGAAATCTTTATTCATGCAGAAAAAGACCAAAATAATGTTGTAAATAATGATGAAACAACACAAATTGGGCATGATCGAACCGAACAAGTTGGACATGACGAAACCATTAACATCGGCAATAACCGTACTGAAACAGTTGGACAAGATGAATCCTTAACAGTGGGACGCGATCAATCTAATAAAATCAATCGCAATCGCATGACTAAAATTGAAAAGGATGAAGTATTAAACATTGGGAATCATCTATCGATGGATGTATACGCCAATCAAGAAGTTAAAATTGGCCGAGATTATTCCCATCAAACAAGTCGCAATGCGATTTTCAAAGCTGGGAAAGAATTAAAACAGCATAGTAAAAATATTAAATTAACAGGTACTACACAAGTAAATATTCGTGGAAAAGCCGGTACGATTATTATTGATGGCTCTGGCATCACGTTAAAAGGTAAAGTGACTGTAAAAGGTAATTTAATACAATCTAGCGGAACGCCAGAATCACCAGCTGTATTGTCTCTTGCTGCTAATGACGCAAAACCGATTTGCGAAGTTTGTGAAGCCATGAAAAATCAAAAACAGAGTTAAAATCAACCGCACTTTGCGACAAAAGGACAGCTAAGCAGTTAAACTTTGCTGTCCTATTTATATAGTAATTTAACTGTTTATCCATAAATAAACTATGACAACAGAAAAACAACTTTGGGTCGGTTATTACCAGCTCACTTACCTTAATCAACCTAATACCCTTTATTTTGGCCATCTGATTGGTTTTGCCGAAAATCGTGATATTTTCCAACAAAGAATTGAAGACTATAAAACACATTATCAATGCAAACTGAGTAGCCAACTTGCCCCTTTACCTGCCACTACATGGTTCCAACGTCATGGCTATCAAGCCGCTGTTTGGTCAGCAGCACAACAATTAAAGGAACAAGAGCTTCGTTTTTTACTTGTACAACAAGAAACTCAACAAGGCACCCAATCCTATTTATCGCAAGAAAGTTTAACGATTTCGCCTCTGCAGTCGATATTTGAAACGCATTCATATCAACCGCCCTATTTGCCGGAGGCATTAGTCAATCATCCGTTTTTTGCGCAGCTAAATTCGCGGGAGAATCCAAAAGAAGGTTTGGTTTATCCAAATCCCGATTTCATCCCGAATCCCGATAGCTATCGTTATTATGCGGTTGTCGATGGGGTGAAATCTTTTATCTTGCCCCAGCTTTGTGAACGGGAAGGACAAACAGATTCTTTATATAAAGGCGATTTAAAAAATCGCATGGACACAAATGCACCTTATCTCACCCAGCTTACCGTCAATGATGAAGGCATCAGTGGGTTTACCCAAATTTTATTTACACAAGCCGAACAGGAATGGTTCGGTTGTTGGGATATCAATCCGGCCATCTTTATTCGCACTAAGCATTCCTTTGAGGAAGTACATTATCATTTGCGTAAATTTATCCATCTCTATAAAGAAGAGACGGAGAAATGGTACTTTTTCCGATTCTACGACCCACAGGTATTGGTGGCTTATTTGCATCATATTGAATATGACCCAACGCGCTTAGCTGCATTTTTCGGGTTTCGCAATGGAAAATGTATCATTGAGTATTTTGCGGCAAGAATAGAAAATCGGTTTTATATTTTTAACTTGAAAGAGTTACCACCCGAGACACAACCAAGTGCGGTCGCTTTTGATAATGAAATGGAACGCTTTTTAGAAGAATACGACAAACGCCAATTACTTGAAAAGCTACAGACAGAAATTATCCCGGCCGAATTTCCGGAACAAAAAATTGCAGAGGCGGATATTGATAAATATTTTAATCAGACTCTTGAATTAGGGTTTAAAATTGAAGGAAGTATAACCAATGTAGTGAAAACACTTTGTTATCTTTCTGGAGATTTGACGAAACTCAAAAGATATTGGCTTGAGCTTGAAAAAGAATATGGTAATGACCTTACCGAAATTGAACTCGGTGAACTATTATGTGAAAAAATAAACCTTCGATGAATACTTAGGAATGACTATGTCAACAAAGAAAACCGATGGTCGTTTAGACCCCAATGCTAAGGCTGTAGGTCAGCCTCTTGCGTGTCAATTGGATATCGTGCCAATCTTCCCTGTGCGTTTTAGTATGAGTTCGAAAACGTTAAATAATGCAGCTAAAACAGGGGCTGTTCCACCAATGCCAACTGGAATTAGCGATAAGAAATATGATTTACGCCGTTTACGTCAAGGGTATTTATATATTCTTGCCCGCGCAAAACACGTGGGAAATGCGACTGACGAAAAGAGGCGCTGGCTAATTTTTGAATATACGGTAGCCAAAGATGACAGCAATGCCCCAAAGCTCAATGGTTCGAGTGTTTCGCCTTATCACTTTACTCAATATGTCTGGACGGATGGTACGGCGCGTGGCGAATGGAAAAAATTGCCACGTTCCTTTCCTTATGCTTATGTTCATGCGCAAGTCGGTTCCATAGAATGTGCTTATAGTGAAGTGCGTTGGGCACCGGAGATGTTTGAAATGTTAGAACGCGATCCGATTAAACGTGCTAAAGTCATGCAGAAGATTTCCCTAACGGGTGGCACGTCTGAGTTTATTTTCCCCGGTGCGTTACTGACAGAAAAAGTGGCAGATTTTAAAGCAGAAAAGTTAGTGCAGGATTTAGCGGATAGTTTTCGTCGTGCAACCGGATTGGGTTATAACAAGCAACATCAAGTGTTTGATAGTTGTTCGGCTAAAAAAACGGTGGTCATTGCCTTGTTTGATCGTATCGGCGACATTAAAGACGTATCGGCTTATCATCAGCGGATTTTAGCGAATAACCTGAAAGAATTTTCCAATATTCTTTATCCGGTCACCACCGCCAAGGCAATTGAACAGATAGAACAACATGTGTTTAAAAACCCCAACTGGTTTAAGCGACTCATGAGTTCCGACCCGTTAGATAAAGGAATGCGAGAGCAAATAAAAATCTATGCGAAAAAGTCACCGCTAATGGCAGAGCAAACCATGAAAAACTTGGCTGTGGCACAGTTTAACTTGCTTAATCAAGTTGGCAACGGAACCCCTCATGAGCATATGAAATTTTTAGACGGCCTTTGTAAAGCCAATAAACAACAATTGGAAAAATTAGCCTCTATTGCGGACTACGCCATGGCATTTTATGGCACAGCGATGGCGGGGTTTGGTGATACGCCAAAGGGTATGGAATATCAGAAAAATACGCTTGTTACGGGAAGCTCATGGGGTGACAGTTTATCGAATCTGCTTTCAGTCGGCGATAAGCTCACCCAAATCAGCAAAGAAGCGGCTAAAAAACTCACTGTAAAATCGCTGCGCTTTGAACTCATGATTGAATCGGTAATGGCTGCACAGATGTTACTGTGGAAAGAAGAGGTGAAAGAAGCCATTCCTTATTCACGTTTTTTAGCGGCAGCAGGGTTAAAATTGCAGATGATTTCCATGGATCATGTAAGCAGTCTGAATGTAGGAGCGGATATTGTAAATAAGCAAATGCATACTCTCATTCACAATGCCGATGAGCTCTTTAAAGGATTAAATGCAGCGCATTATCAAGCAGAATTAACCAAAGGCGTGCGAGCGGGCACATCCCATTATATTAATATGAACGTTCATGTGGTCGTAAAAAATGAATATAATCCGGCATTACGGGTGGTAAACATCACAGAATCGGTGGGAACATTCTTTGCCGGCGGTGCGTTAATCGTGAACTTACGTGAATGGGCAAAATATAAGGAAGACAATTCCGGTTCCTTATCAGCATGGTTTTTACATCCGGCTGTTCGTTTGGCGAATGATTTTGCCGCTTTGGTAGCAAGTTTTGAGCGAAGCAGAGGCTTTGGTACGAAGACGTTGGGAACATTTTATAACCGTTTAGATAAAGCGGCGGTGAAACAAATTCAGGCATTGACCGGGTTTAAAGAACCGATTGGGATAAAAGCGGCAGCCGGTAGAGGGACACAAATCGCCAAGCATCTGACACTGCAAAATGCGGGGCGGTTTGCCAATGTATTGGGCGTGGTTATCGCTTTGGCACAGGCACAGCAAGCTGTACGCACCGGCGACACCGCCGCGCGTAATTCGGCGATTTTGGCAGGCATGGCGGAAATCAGCTTCTTTATTTCCACCTTTGCCTACACCGGCACGTTCGTCGGTATCGGGGTGGTATTGGCAATTGGTGCAGTCTTAACTTCACTGGTGGCTGATAATGAATTTGAGAAATGGGTGAGAACCGGGTTCTGGGGGAATTCGGGTAAATATTGGAATAAAAATAGATTAGATTCATTTGAAGAACAATTAAACGAAGCATCAGTATTATCTAATACCTCATCAAATAGTTATAAAAATATGAAAACCTTCTTTGAGCAAGAAATGGATGGTTTTTATAACCTGATCTGGGGCATTGGCATTGATACGACCTTGGCAAATCAATATCAGTTAAGAGTCTATTGCCCAGCATTTAAAGACAGAAGCAGTGCAGATAAGCTGATGGTAGAAATCAGCATTGAAGATTATAGCAATACAGATCCGATGTTAGGCGGAGGTGTGCCGACACCGGTGTCGATACCGACTCATAAGGTTAGAAAGCAATTTTTATCCCAAGGTGAAATTTTGATTGATATGACACAGATTAATATACTGAAAGGTTACCGTTATAGCAAAAATACGAAAGGAAGTAATATGCTGGATACTTTGACTGTCACTGTAAAACACCCTAAATTAGGCGAAGATGTTTCCACCTGGTGGCGTAAAACTCATGCTGATTATTTTGAAAGTCAAATAACTTATGTGGGAGCCAAGTAAATGTGCATATCCAACTATAATCCTGATGTGATTGCCCGCAATGTGAAACAGCTGGGTGACGGGGTGATTGAAGTGCGTCGTTATAACGACGGACATATCCGTGCCGATCTTTCCTGGGTATGGTTTTTGTGTACGCTAGGTTTTATGTTTTATGACTATTTTACGACTCAAAGTATGTTCCACGATGTTCAGTGGGCAATTAATCCAGATTTAGTTTTACTACCTGAATATAAAGAGCATTTGCAAATTTTTAATGAAATAGGGAAACCTTTTCGTAGCTATGAGGAGTTTAAGTTAGGCATGCTAGAAAAACACTGGTCCGTTCGCTACTGGGGCTGGTTCTATATCCTCTTCCC
>NZ_KV837988.1:69259-80303 GCF_001838615.1 Haemophilus sp. HMSC61B11 | reverse complement strand
CCATGTGAGAGTAGGACACCGCCAGGTACTTTTTATTTCGTTAGTTTATTTTAAGAGTAAATTAACAAAATAAAAATTTTGGCAGCAAGAGTGCAATGGTCCCACCTGAATCCATACCGAACTCAGAAGTGAAACATTGTTACGCCGATGGTAGTGTGGGGTTTCCCCATGTGAGAGTAGGTCACTGCCAATTATACCTCATTTAGCGGAGTGGTAGTTCAGCTGGTTAGAATACCTGCCTGTCACGCAGGGGGTCGCGGGTTCGAGTCCCGTCCATTCCGCCAATTCTTAATACCAATAGGGGCGTAGTTCAATTGGTAGAGCACCGGTCTCCAAAACCGGGTGTTGGGAGTTCGAGCCTCTCCGCCCCTGCCATTATTCCATATCCATTTATCTTTAATTTTTTATAAGAATATTGTCTATTTTGTTATTCGTTTTATACTAATTGCATTTTAGTGTTTCAGAGATATTCTTATGCGTTATTCTATTCAAGATTTTATTCAATTAATTGCACAATTACGTAATCCTAATGGCGGTTGTCCTTGGGACCTTAAACAAAATTATGACTCCATGATTCCTTGTTTAACTGAAGAAACTTATGAAGTCATTGATGCTATCCAAAAGAAAGATATTGCTAATTTAAAAGAAGAGCTTGGTGATCTTTTATTACAGGTGGTGTTTTTCAGTCAGCTTGCTTCAGAGGATGGTTATTTCACATTCGATGATGTCCTTAATGATGTTTCTGAAAAGATTGTACGTCGTCATCCTCATGTATTTGGTGATGCAACAGCAGGAAATGAAGAAGAAGCGTTAGCCCGTTGGAACAGTATCAAAGCACAAGAAAAATCAGCTCAAAAACAACAGTCTATTTTAGATAATGTTCCGAATGCTTTTCCTGCGTTGTTAAGAGCACAGAAAATGCAAAAACAGTGCTCAAAGATTGGGTTTGATTGGAATGAACTTGAGCCTGTATTTGCTAAAGTTGAAGAAGAATTGAAGGAAGTACGAGATGAGGTCAACCAAACACCTCGCAATCAAGAAAGAATAGAAGAGGAAATTGGGGATTTATTTTTTGCGACAGCCAATTTATCTCGTCACCTTAAATGTAACGCAGAAGAGGCTTTACGTAAGGCGAATAATAAATTTGAACAACGTTTTCGCAAAGTTGAAGGAAAGGCCTTAGAACGAGGCGTATCACTTAAAGATCTTTCTTTAATCGAAATGGATATTCTGTGGGATGAAGTGAAAAAAGAAGAAAAATAACCAAAATGGCAGAGGGCGTTTTCCTCTGCCATTTTTATTTTATGGAATGGATAAGTAACATATAAGCGCTGATTACTAATAAAATAATGCCTAATAGTTTTTTGACTAAGTGCGGTGATAATTTACCTCGGATTTTCATTGAAAAAAATCCGGTTACAAAAGCACTTAGCACAACAATAATCACAATCGAAAAATTGACATAACCGATTTGCCAACCAAAGCGATAAGTTGAGTTTTTTGAAAGATAGCCATAAAGGCTACCTAGCCCCCCAATAAACATCATCGCATTGGTATAAGGTGCAATTTGATGGGCTTTAACGGATTTTAATTGTCCAATTAAAGGTGCCATAATTGAGCCACCTCCAATGCCAGTCATGCCAGCAATAAATCCACCTATAGTTGAAAGACCTATCCCTTTAATCGTTTCATCCGCTGTAGATTGCTGAATTATTGCGGTTTCTTTACTAAAAATAGTACGAATTGCTAATAGGGAAAGTGTGATAACAAACACACTGATGATGGCAATATCGGGTACATAAAAACTGGATTCGAATCCTAGCTGCACACCAATAATCATACCCACAGACCAAATGAACATCGCTTTGTAATTAATCGATACTTTTTGTTTGTAAAAATAAATCAAGTTAATAAAGGATGATCCCATAACAATCGTCAATGATGTTGCGGCAATCATTTGTAAAGGAAACTGTGGGAATAAAGTGTAGAGAATAGGTACCATCAATACGCCGCCACCAATGCCAAAAATAGCGGACATTATATTTGTCATTACACCACATAAAATTAAAATAAAAATTAACTGTAAACTCATTTCAAACTCCTTTTTTGTGGGAGTACGGCATTATTATTCTTTTGGATAAATAAATAATTTATGATCTTGCTCATAATTATCTATAAAAACAGACTTTATTTTAATTTTGTGATCCTTCTCACACAATCAGTATGACAATTATCATATGCTCTTTATACACCTAGCAGTAGTCTATAAATGGAATTTAATAATGGCTTCTACAAGGAGGAGCGTATGCTATTAACAGTTTCGAGTTTCCTCATCGTAACAGCTTTGGTGGCCTATGTTTCATGGCTACGGACTAAAAACGATGATTTAACCACCTCGAAAGGTTATTTCTTAGCGGGACGAGGATTAAGCGGTATTGTGATTGGTTGCTCAATGGTTTTAACTTCACTTTCTACTGAGCAATTGATTGGGGTGAATGCCGTTTCTTATCAAAACAACTTTTCTATTATTGCGTGGACAGTGCCAACGGTGATTCCGCTTTGTTTCTTGGCGCTTTATATGTTGCCGAAATATTTGCGTAACGGTTATACCACCATTCCAGAATTCTTTGAAAATCGTTTTGACCGACAAACTCGTTTGATTATGTCAGGGTTATTCTTAGTCTTCTATCTTTTAATCGTTATTCCGACCGCACTTTATACCGGAGCGATTGCATTTAATAAAATCTTCAATCTAGAAACTATTTTCGGATTAAGTTATGCGCAAGCAATTGTCTATACTGTAATTGCTATCGGTGTAGTGGGTGCGATTTATGCGATTTTTGGTGGGTTAAAAGCGGTAGCCGTTTCTGATACCATCAATGCCGTGATCTTAGTGATTGGTGCGTTGCTTGTACCTGTATTTGCATTGCTTTATTTAGGTAATGGCAGCATTTCAGAAGGCTTGAATATTATCACTACCACCCACGTTGAAAAATGGAACGCCATTGGTAGCTCAACAGATTCTACTCCTTGGCCGACAATTTTTACCGGTATTATGGTTGTTCACTTCTTCTATTGGACAACGAACCAAGCCATCGTACAACGTTGTTTAGGGGCGAAGGATTTAGCATCAGGTCAAAAAGGGATTTTAATTGCAGCGCTTTTCCTACTCACATTACCGATTATTCTTAATTTACCGGGTTTATTGAGTTTCCATATTTTAGGTGAAGGCTTAAATCCAATTGATACCTCTTATCCATTATTGGTCAATAAAGTGATGCCGACTGCATTACAAGGCTTTTTTATTGCCGCACTTTTCGGTGCAATTTTAAGTACCTTTAACTCATTCTTAAACTCTGCAGCGACCATTTATTGTAAAGACTTATTACCATCTATCAGTAAAAAACAACGTACCGATCAAGAGTTGATCGTCTATGCGAAAAAAGTCTCAACCATTATGGCGATTGTGACCATGATTATTGGCCCACTTTTGATGTTCGGTACAGATGGTATTTTCTTAATCACTAAACGCTTTGCTGGTTTTGTGAATATTCCAATCGTGGCGTTATTTGCTGTGGGTTTATTTAATAAAACTGTTTCTGGCTTGGCTGCACGTATTGCTTTACTTGTACACGTAGTACTTTATTTCAGTATTGTTTGGGTGTTCAATGTGAAAATCAATTTCGTGTATGTGATGGGCGGATTATTCGTATTTGATGTTGTTTTCATGTTGATTCTAGGTCAATTCTTAAAACGTGAACCTTATGTGGAAAATACCATCAATAAAGGCGATGTAGACTTGACCAATTGGAAATACATTAAAGTAACATCTGTTTCATTAATTCTTGGTTTAATTGCGCTTTATGCATTCTTATCACCAATTGGTATTGCTTCTCCAGATGGTAATCCAATGTTAGTGTTGGAAGTGTATGCGGTATTACAACTCATCGTATTGATTGTCTTTAGACCAAAAAATGAAAAAACAGAACATCAATTACATCTTTCTAACCAACATTAAGCAGTCGGGCGTACATCACGTACGCCCTTAAACCTTAAAATAGATAAGGATTGTGTATGAACATTATCTATATTTTACTCGACCAAGTGCGTAAAGATATGCTGGGGGCTTATGGTCACCAGATCGTTAAAACCCCGAATATTGACCGTCTAGCTAAAGATGGGGTGCGTTTTAATAACGCATTTACGCCTGCTTCAGTTTGTGGACCCGCACGGACTTCACTTTTTACCGGTTTAATGCCGTCCACTCATGGCATCATTCGTAATGGTGAAAAAGGCGGTACAGGTGAAGTGAGCGAAGCCGCCCCAAATATTGGTAAACTAGACGGCTATAACACCTATGTTGTGGGGAAATGGCACGTGGGTACAAAATCCGTACCGGAAGATTATGGCATTAAAGGGCATAACTTTGATGGCTATGGTTATCCGGGCAGTGGCGTGTATAAAAATTTAGTGTTCAACCAACCGCCGACACATTCCAATCGTTATAAAGAATGGTTAGATGAAAAAGGCTATGAAATTCCAGAAGTGAGTCGTGCTTATTTCGGGGATAACCCTCATTTACGCGTGCAAGAGCTTTGCGGTTTGCTTTCAGGCACAAAAGAACAAACCATCCCGTATTTCATCATTGATGAAGCGAAAAGCTATATTAGTGAAGCACTTGCTGAAAATAAACCGTTCTTTACATGGATTAATTTCTGGGGACCGCATACGCCTTGTATCGTGCCAGAACCGTATTATTCCATGTATCGCAAAGAAGATGTGGTGCTAGATGAAAGCTTCTTCAAGCCACTAGAAGGCAAACCAGGACACTATCGTACCATCTCTAAAATGTGGGGAATGTGGGAAGCGAGCGAAGATCATTGGAAAGAAGTGATCACAAAATTCTGGGGTTATATCACCTTAATTGATGATGCAATTGGTGAGCTATTTACCTTCTTAGAAAACAACGGCATTTATGACCGCACTTTTATTGTGGCAACTGCTGACCATGGGGATGCGATGGGCGCTCATCGAATGATTGAGAAAGGGGAGTTCATGTTTGATACCACCTACAATATTCCGATGATTATCAAAGACCCAAATTCAAATCGTGTTAATCAACAAGATGATAACCTTGTCTATCTCCATGATTTAACCTCGACCGTTTATGATCTCGCTAATCAGCCTATTCCTCAGGCCTTTGAAGGGGAAAGTATTTTGCCGATTGTTCGTCAACATCAAGATAATCAACGTAAAGGGATATTGGCTCAGTTAGCAGGGCATTTCGTTTACTTTGAACAACGCATGTGGCACCGTAAAGACTATAAATTAGTATTTAATGCTTCGGATATTTGTGAGCTTTATGATGTGAAAAATGATCCGGCTGAAATGCATAATTTGTTCTACAAGCCAGAATATGAGGCGGTCAAAAAAGAGATGCTGGAAGAAATGCGTCAAGAAATGAAACGCTTAAATGATCCATTAGAAAATTGGGTATATCGGATTATAAACGAAGTGTAAAACTAATAGAAAATTGACCGCACTTTTAAGGACGATTATGGAAAATTGCTCAATCAAGCCTACTGAATTGTCACATTGTCAGTTTACTGAGCTGCATCATTTGCCAAAAGGTTCCTTCTTGTATCAGCAAGGTGAGTCTGCACATGAATTTTATTATGTGCAAGCAGGCTTGGTTGGCTTATTTCATACCCTTGAAAATGGCAAGGAAAGCTTAGTGCGATTATATTCCAAGGGCGATTATTTTGGTTTTCGAACTTTGTTTTCGATGGCGGATAAACATTATCATTGCAATGCAAAAGTCTTAATTGATGCGGAGATTACTCGCATCAAACCTAATGTAGTGAGCGAATTTTTCACGCACAATACAGTAATGAGCCAATGTTTATTACAGATCTTGGCAGATGAATTACGCGAAGCAGAGGAACGTTTGGCAAAAAGTGCCTATTTGCGTACTTTAGATCGTGTGATGGATAGTTTGTATTTTCTCAAACAACATTTTCCTGATTATAATTGGACATATCGTGAAATTGCAGAATATGCCGGCTGTGAAACCGAAACTGCCATTCGTATTGCAAAAGAACTCAAACAAAATGGTGCATTAGACCGAATATCAGGTCATAAATAATGTTGTAACAAAGGATGGTTGATGTCTGTTTTTCCACCACAAGCTCATTTTCACTTAATGGCGAAACCAAGCAGTTTTCACTGTAACATTCAGTGTGAATATTGCTTCTATTTGGAAAAATCAGAACAGTTTGGGCAATATGCGCCTTTTATGTCGAAAGACACCTTAAAACATTACGTCAAAAACTATATCCAATCGCATGCAGGGAATGTGGTTGAATTTGCTTGGCAAGGTGGGGAGCCGACTCTCTTAGGCTTAGATTTTTATAAGCAAGCCGTTGAATATCAGCAGGAATTTGCTCAAGGCAAACAGATTACAAACGCCTTTCAAACCAATGGCATTGCCCTTAATCAGCAATGGGCTGCATTTTTCAAACAACATCATTTTCTGATTGGGCTTTCTATTGACGGTTTAAGTGCTGTGCATAATCGTTATCGTATTTCAGGTAATGGCAATCCCACTTTTGAAAAAGTCGTAAAAGCGTTAAATTTGCTGCAAGAATATGGCGTGGAATTTAACACCCTGACCGTCATTAATGATCAAAATTGGCAAAAAGGAAGAGAAACCTATTTAGCGCTCAAACAGCTTGGTTCGACTTATATGCAGTTTATTCCTATCGTCGAACGTCATACCAAAACACAATCAGTAACCGATTTTTCAGTACCATCAGAAGGTTATGGGCAATTTCTCGTGGATGTCTTTCATGAATGGTATGCTCATGATGTAGGAAAAATTTATGTGTCGCAGTTTGATAATTTACTAGGACAATGGCTCGGTTATCCTTCTACAACTTGTGTTCATCAACCCACTTGCGGTCAATCTCTTGTGGCAGAAGCCAATGGTGATGTGTATGCTTGCGATCATTTTGTGTATCCCGAATACAAGATGGGGAATTTAACTCAGCAACCTTTAACGGAGATTGTGCTTTCCAGTAAACAGCAACAATTCGGTTTAGAAAAATCACAAAAATTGACCGCACTTTGCCGTCATTGTGAGTTTCGTAAACTCTGTTATGGTGGCTGCCCTAAACATCGTTTTGTTTCTCTCGAAAATGAACCCAATCCACATAATTATTTATGTGCCTCTTACCGTTATTTCTTTGAACAAACGGCATTCTATATGCAGGCCATGGCTCGTCAAATTCGGTTACATCCATCCGCCGCTTAAGGTAGAATGGTGTTTTCTACTTTACGTTTTGATTGATATGAATCCTTGGATATTACTCGCTATTTCTATTTGTCTTGAAATTGTGGCAACAAATTTATTAAAAGTCAGTGATGGCTTTACCAAACTTTTACCCACCGTTGGTTCATTAGCGCTATATGCCATTTCGTTTTATTTTGTCTCCAGTGTTTTCCGAACACTTTCCGTGGGCTTGGTTTACGCCATTTGGTCGGGCGTTGGTATTGTTCTGACCGCTATTGTGGCATATTTCGCATTTGGTCAGAAAATTGATACCGCAGGGCTGATAGGCATGGCGTTGATTATCAGTGGTGTTTTAGTGATTAACTTGTTTTCTCAAACAGGGCATTAATCCTCCAAATGAAATGTGATCAAGCTCACGAATTTTATTTTTCTTCAAAATAAAATTATGTAAGCAATCGATTCACCGCTATAATTCTCCGGCATTTTTAACCGCACTTTGTGCAACTTTAAAGGAAATTCTATGAAAAAATTACTTTGCTCATTGTTTGCGCTTTCTGCTGTTAGCACAGCAATGGCACAAGAAGTGAATATTAAATTATTAGGTACCTCTGACATTCATGGTCGCGTTGTACCTTGGAGCTATGGTGCAGACGTAGAAGACAAATCTGGTTCTTATGCTCAAATCGCAACTTATGTGAAAGATGTGCGTAAAAACAACAAAAACGTGGTATTAGTGGATGTGGGCGATGCGATCCAAGATAACCAAGTCGATGTGTTCGCAAAAGATAAAAAATATTACAAAGATCACCCAATTCCAAAAGTATTAAACGAAATGAAATACGATATTTTCGTACTTGGTAACCACGAGTTTAACTTTGGGATGAAAGCATTAGATGAAATCTTAAAAGACATCAAAGCGAAAAAACTAACCGCAAACTTCTATCATAAGAAAAATGACAAACGTTATATCGATGCGACAACCATCATCGAAAAAGATGGCGTAAAACTAGGGATTATCGGTTTAAGTACTCCAATGTCAGCAAAATTTGAAGAAGACACGGGCAACTTAAAAGACATGAAATTTACTTCACCAACTGAAGAAGCACGTACACAAGTTGAGAAGTTAAAAGCGAAAGGTGTTGATGCGATTATTGTGATTGCTCACATGGGTATCGAGAATGAAAACAAGATTCCTGATACCGGTATGCGTGATGTGATCAATGCAGTAGATGGCATTGATGTAGTTATCGCAGGTCACATGCACAAAGATGTACCAAGTGAAACCATTAAAAATACACTAATCACTGAACCACACCGTTACGGTACCGTGGTATCTGAAGTGGATCTCACTTTTGATATCAACGATAAAAAAGAAGTGAAATTGGTGAAGAAAGAATCCAAAACCGTTCCAGTTAAAGAACTTGAAGCAGATAAGAAAATTGCGGAAATCTATAAACCTTACCACGAGAAATTACGTGAATTAAACAATGTGGTGATTGGTCAAACCGAAAACGAAATGGTGCCACAAGAGACCAAACATGGTGTATCTGCTGCATTCTCAAAAGATACTGGTTTATCTTCATTTATTAATGATGTTGAACAACATTACAGCGGTGCAGATGTGGTGACTTTCTCTTTCGACCATCAAAAAGCACGTATGGATAAAGGCAATATCAAGAAAAAAGACATCATCTTTAACTATCGTTATGCAGGTGGCGATGTAACCGTTTATGAAATGACCGGTAAACAATTGAAAGAATATATGGAATGGTCTGCAAACTACTTCGATACCATCCAACCAGGTGATACTGAATACCGTTACAATGCAGAGCGTAAAAAATCAAAATATGTGACTTACGACATTTTCGGTGGCGTAAATTACAAAATTGACTTACGTAATCCACAAGGTAGCAAAATCGTTGGTTTAACCCTTGCTGACGGCAAACCGGTAACTGATGATATGAAATTAAAAGTGGGCATGAACTCATATCGTTTCGCTCAATTAAACGGTAAAGGTGGTATTTGGGAAGGACAACAAATTCCTGTACTTTGGGAATCTAAAGTGGCAATGGGCCGTGAAAAAGGCACGATCCAAAATATGATGATCGATTACATCACGAATGTGAAAAAAGGCAAAATCGATGGTCTATCTCACAATCGTTGGGAAATCACTGGATTAAACTAATCGATCCTTTTAAAATACGATAAAAAACCAACCGCACTTTGAGACAATTGAATCAAGTGCGGTTATTTTTTTCTTTGTTTTCAGCTAAAACTTGTAAATAATCAAGGTAAAATTTAGCCTAACGTAGTAAACTACAAGCACTTTTATCCTTTAGGAGATGACAAATGAAACCTTATTTAATCGCCCCTTCTATCCTTTCTGCAGATCTTGCTCGTCTAGGAGATGATGTGCAAAACGTGTTGAATGCCGGTGCGGATGTGATTCATTTTGATGTAATGGATAATCACTATGTGCCGAATTTAACCTTTGGCCCAGCTGTGTGTAAAGCTTTGCGTGATTATGGCATTAAAGCACCTATTGACGTGCATTTAATGGTTAAACCGGTCGATCGTATCATTCCTGATTTTGCCAAAGCAGGTGCAGATTACATTACGTTTCACCCTGAAGCCAGTGAACATATTGACCGCTCTTTACAACTCATTCGTGAGCACGGCTGTAAAGCGGGTTTAGTGTTTAATCCTGCCACACCATTAAGTTATTTGGATTATGTATTAGATAAGGTGGATGTGATTTTGTTAATGTCCGTGAATCCAGGATTTGGTGGACAATCTTTTTTACCTTCAACATTGAAAAAATTACAACAGGCACGTCGTCTGATTGATGAAAGTGGTTTAGATATCCGTTTAGAAGTTGATGGTGGGGTAAAAGTGGATAATATTGCAGAAATCGCCGCAGCCGGTGCCGATATGTTTGTGGCAGGCTCAGCGATTTTTGGTAAACCAGATTATAAACAAATCATTGATCAAATGCGCGCACAGTTAGCTTCAGTTAAATAGATGGTAGTAAGAATGAAGACTCAATTTAAAGTTATCGGTTTTGATTTAGACGGTACGCTTGTGAATAGCTTGCCAGATTTAGCGTTGTCTGTGAATTCTGCTTTAGCAGACTTTGGATTACCTCAAGCACCAGAAGAGTTAGTGTTAACTTGGATTGGTAATGGGGCACCAGTATTGATTGCACGAGCTTTAGAATGGGCAAAAGAGCAAACAGGTAAAGACTTTTCAGATGCAGAAATGGAGCAAGTGAAAGAGCGTTTTAACGTGTATTACGCGGAGAACCTTTGTAATGTGAGCCGTTTATATCCAAATGTAAAAGAAACATTGGAAACCTTGAAAGCGCATGGTTATACCTTAGCTGTAGTAACGAATAAACCAACTCGTCATGTTCAGCCTGTATTGGCGGCATTTGGCATCGATCATTTATTCAGTGAAATGCTTGGTGGACAGTCATTACCTGCGATTAAACCACATCCAGGCCCATTGTATTATTTATGTGGTAAATTTGGCGTAGAACCTCGCCAAGTGTTGTTTGTAGGTGACTCTCGAAATGATATCCTCGCGGCACATTCAGCAGGCTGCCCGGTTGTAGGATTAACTTACGGATACAACTACAACATTCCAATTGCTGAATCAAACCCTGATTGGGTGCTTGATGACTTTGCGAAGTTATTAGAGATTCTTTAATCTATCTTAAAGTGTAAAGTGCGGTCAAAAATGACCGCACTTTTT
>NZ_KV837988.1:29258-69159 GCF_001838615.1 Haemophilus sp. HMSC61B11 | reverse complement strand
AAGTGCGGTCAAAAATGACCGCACTTTTTTCTTAAACCTCCCACCAAATCAACGCCCATTTACGTTGTCCGTGTTTTATCGGTTCATTGTTTATTTGTTTTTGTTGATAGAATTGAGCTAAGTCTTGTTTTTCTTTTTCGGTGAGATTGCCGAGAGAAAATTCCACAGAATTTAATAAATCCTCAAAGGTTTCGCCTTGGAAATGACCGGATTCGGTTTCAATAAAACTCACATTCGCGTGAATACCTTTTTGGTAAAGGCGATTAACTAAATAAATATAAGTTGGGAAGCCCACGTCATCACGGCCAATGGCTTCAAATACGCCTTCATCGAGAAAATGGCGTTGTGTCACTGAGGTTAAAAAGACGCGTTTTTTCGCCTTGCTTTGCAGTTTTTCAATCATGTCATCCAAATCATCCACAAGCGTCGAGCGAGAGGCGAGTATCACATCCGCTTGAGGCACATCATCCCAGTTATCTGCCCATGATTTATGTAGAAGGGTAATGTTGTTCAGTTGATGTTTTTCTTTGTATTGCTGCACCATATCCAACATGCCTTGGCTGTAATCGAGGGCATACACGGCTTGGCATTGTTGGGCTAAAGGAATCACAAACGTGCCGGGGCCACAGCCAATATCTAATACCGTTTCATTGGGTTGCACATTCATGGCTTTAAGCAAAGTCTCGTTGTAACGGCTTGGTTTACCCACTAAATTCTCAGCCATTTTAGGGGCTTTTTTATCCCACTTTGTGGGTGGAAGATTATAGTGATTACAGGCTTTCAGATGTTGTTGATAGAGATCGTTGAAATTAATGTCATTGATGATCATAATGGCGCCCCAAAGTGCGGTTAGTTTTCGGATTGTTTTTAAATTGCTTGATGATTATATGCTTTCTCCCACTGAAAATCATTTGAAAATGATTGACGCAAACGTTTTCGTTTTGGTGTGTTTTCCTTTATAATAGCCCGCGATTTTCATCTCAAACACAACTCAAAGGTACCCGTATGTTTCAAACTTTTCGTGGCTCACCCGCCCTTTCTGAATTCCGTATTCAAGGTTTAATGCAAAAATTCCAACAAAATCAATTACCGGTAAAATCGGTTTATGCGGAATATTTGCATTTTGTGGAATTAAATCGACCGCTTGTTAGCGAGCAGGAAGCTAAATTAAAAGCATTGTTACATTACGGTCCAACCTTGGCAGAACACGATGCCAAAGGTGAAACCTTTATCGTGATTCCACGCGTTGGCACGATTTCTTCTTGGTCTTCTAAAGCGACGGACATTGCGCATAACTGTGGTTTAAATGAAGTAGAGCGTATTGAACGTGGTTTGGCGTATTATTTTGAGTTAAGCCAACCGCTTGATGAAAAAACAACAGAAAAATTGACCGCACTTTTACATGATCGAATGATGGAAACCGTGGTGCGTCGTCCTGAAGATGCAGAGATCTTATTCCGCCATCAAGATCCGAAACCGTTCAAAACCGTGGATATTTTAAAAGGTGGACGTGAAGCCTTAGTGACAGCCAACGTAGAATTAGGCTTAGCACTGGCAGAAGATGAAATTGATTATTTGGTGGAAAATTTCACCCAATTAGGGCGCAATCCGCACGATATTGAACTTTATATGTTCGCGCAAGCCAACTCTGAGCACTGTCGTCATAAAATCTTTAATGCGGATTGGATTATCGACGGCAAAAAACAGGATAAATCCCTGTTTAAGATGATTAAAAATACCTTTGAGAAAACTCCTGATTTCGTGCTTTCAGCCTATAAAGATAATGCTGCGGTAATGGAAGGTTCAAAAGTCGGCCGTTTCTTTGCGGATCAAGATGGGCAATATCGTTACCATAATGAAGATGCACATATCTTAATGAAAGTGGAAACCCACAACCATCCAACCGCAATTTCGCCATTCCCGGGGGCTGCGACAGGTTCAGGCGGTGAGATTCGTGACGAAGGTGCAACCGGTCGTGGTGCCAAACCTAAAGCGGGTTTAACCGGTTTCTCCGTATCAAACCTAGTGATTCCTAACTTTGAACAACCTTGGGAAAATCCGCTCTCCAAACCAAACCGTATTGCTTCAGCCTTAGATATTATGATCGAAGGCCCATTAGGTGGTGCTGCATTTAACAACGAATTTGGTCGTCCTGCGTTATTGGGTTATTTCCGTACCTATGAAGAGAAAGTTAACAGTTTCAACGGTGAGGAAGTGCGTGGTTATCATAAGCCGATTATGTTAGCGGGCGGTATCGGTAATATTCGTGGCGAACACGTTCAAAAAGGTGAAATTCCAGTCGGGGCGAAATTGATCGTATTAGGCGGCCCTGCCATGAACATCGGTTTAGGCGGTGGTGCCGCTTCTTCGATGGATAGCGGGAAATCAAAAGAAGACTTAGATTTTGCCTCTGTTCAACGTGAAAACCCAGAAATGGAACGCCGTTGCCAAGAGGTGATTGATCGCTGCTGGCAATTAGGCGAAGAAAACCCAATTCTCTTTATTCACGATGTGGGTGCAGGCGGTTTATCCAACGCCATGCCTGAATTAGTACACGATGGCGAACGTGGCGGTAAATTTGATTTACGTTCCATCCTTTGCGATGAAAAAGGCATGTCACCATTGGAAATTTGGTGTAACGAATCACAAGAACGTTATGTATTAGCGGTTGCGCCAGAAAAACTCGAATTATTTACCTCACTTTGTGAACGTGAGCGCGCGCCGTTTGCAGTCATTGGCGAGGCAACAGAAGAAAAACATTTAACCTTGCACGATAGTCATTTCGACAATAACCCAATTGATTTACCGATGAATGTGTTATTAGGCAAAACGCCAAAAATGACGCGTGAGGTTTCGTCAAAAACTGTCGAAAATCGACCGCTTGCAACAGAAAATATTCAATTAAAAGAAGCCTTCCATCGCGTATTACGCTTACCGGTAGTGGCAGAAAAAACGTTCTTAATTACCATTGGTGACCGTTCGGTAACCGGTATGGTAGCGCGTGATCAAATGGTTGGCCCATGGCAAATTCCGGTGTCTGATGTAGCTGTTACAACCGCTTCGTTAGACAGCTATCACGGTGAAGCGATGGCAATGGGTGAACGTGCACCGGTGGCATTATTAGACTTCGGGGCTTCTGCACGTTTAGCGGTGGCTGAATCCATAACCAACATTGCAGGCACCAACATTGGCGATATTAAACGCATCAAACTGTCTGCAAACTGGATGTCTGCGGCAGGACATGGTGGTGAAGACGCTGGCTTATATGAAGCGGTGAAAGCGGTAGGTGAAGAACTTTGCCCTGCATTAGGCATTACCATTCCAGTGGGGAAAGACTCTATGTCGATGAAAACCACTTGGGAAGAAAACGGTGAGAAAAAATCGGTAACAGCTCCGCTTTCTTTAGTGATTTCCTCTTTTGCGCGCGTGGAAGATGTCCGCAAAACCGTGACACCTCAATTACGCACAGACAAAGGCGCAAGCCGTTTATTGTTGATTGATTTAGGTGAAAGAAAAAATCGCTTAGGCGCGACCGCACTTGCGCAAGTGTATAAACAATTAGGTGACAAACCGGCTGATGTGGTGAACGTAGCCAAACTGAAAAACTTCTTCGATGCAATGCAAGCATTAGTAGCAGAGCGTAAATTATTGGCTTACCACGACCGTTCGGACGGTGGTTTAATCACCACCCTTGCAGAAATGGCATTTGCGGGTAATTGTGGCGTGGATGTGGATATTTCTGCATTAGGCGATAATGATTTAGCCGTGTTATTCAATGAAGAATTAGGTGCAGTGATCCAAGTATCAGAAAGTGAATTAAGTGCGGTGCGTGAGGTATTAAAAGCCCATGACTTGCTTGGTTTAACTTATGAACTCGGTTCTGTAAGCTTAGAAGATCGTTTTGAAATCACGCGTGGTAGCAAAAAACTATTAAGCGAAAAACGTTCTGAATTACGCGGTATTTGGGCAGAACTCACTCACCAAATGCAACGCTTACGTGATAACCCAGAATGTGCTGATCAAGAATTTGAAGCGAAAAAAGCAACCGACAACAAAGGCTTATCTGCTCACTTAACTTATGATGTGAATGAAGATATTGCCGCGCCTTACATCAGCAAAGGCGTGAAACCAAAAGTGGCCGTATTGCGTGAACAAGGTGTAAACAGCCACGTTGAAATGGCAGCGGCTTTTGACCGTGCAGGCTTTGCAGCAATTGATGTTCACATGAGTGATTTAATGGCGGGCCGTTACAACTTAAACGACTTCAATGCGATGGTTGCCTGTGGTGGCTTCTCTTACGGTGACGTATTAGGCGCTGGTGGTGGCTGGGCGAAATCCATTTTATTTAACCCACAATTACGCGATCAATTCAGCCAATTCTTCGCCAATGAAAACACCCTTTCATTAGGCGTATGTAATGGCTGTCAATTTATCTCCACCCTTGCGGAAATTATTCCTGGTGCAGAAAACTGGCCACGTTTCGTGCGTAATAAATCAGAACGCTTTGAAGCGCGTGCCGCGATGGTGAAAATCAACGACACCAACTCATTGTGGTTTAAAGGCATGGCGGGTTCACATATGCCGATTGCCGTTTCTCATGGTGAAGGTCGCGTAGAATTCAAAACACCTGAGAATTTGACCGCACTTCAAGCGCAAAACTTGATTGTGGCGCAATATATCGACAGCCATTTAAACGTGACTGAAACCTATCCGGCTAACCCGAACGGTTCGGCATTAGGGATTACCGCCATTTCTAACGTGGATGGTCGTATCGCCGCGATGATGCCACACCCAGAACGTGTATTCCGTGCCGTGAGCAACTCATGGTATCCAGAAGATTGGTCTGAAGATGGCGCATGGATGAGAATTTTTAGAAATGCGAGAGTGAATTTCAAATAATGTGAAATTGATCACGGAAAATTAATTAAAAATAAGAGATACTAAGAAATTGGTATCTCTTTTTTTATTGCATAAATCTGATCAATAAAAAAATACCAACAATATTAGCGAGTAATATTGTTAATAATTTATATAAATATTTTATATAAAAATTCTTGGGCATTATGCCCGTTATATCCATTGAACTATATAAGGAGTTCTTAATGAGTAGTTTAGTTACATTGCTAGCTAATATTGTTGCGCCATTGCAACGCCAATTTATTAACTTTATCCGCATTGCGATTTGTGTTGTGATGGTTTGGATTGGAGGCTTAAAAGTTTGCCAATATGAGGCCGATGGTATCGCACACTTTGTGTCAAATAGTCCTTTCTTAAGCTTCCTTTACAAAAACGGTGCAAATGAAGTGACAAATGATAAGGGTGTTTTAGTGAAAGAATATACCTTATATAAAAACCCTGAAGGCAAAATGGTCGCAAAAAATATCGAATGGCATAAAGCCAACGGCACCTACACAGCTTCTTATATTATTGGCGCAATCATTGTGACAATTGGTATTTTAGTATTAGCGGGGATTTGGTCTCCAACATTAGGTTTATTTGGTGGTTTACTCACCTTTGGCATGTCGATAGTCACGCTGTCGTTCCTGATATTTACGCCAGAAACCTGGGTGCCGAATTTAGGTGGGGACTTCCCAACCCCTAATTATGGCTTCCCATATCTCTCAGGTGCTGGCCGACTCGTGATTAAAGATATTATTATGATGGCAGGCGGCTTAGTTGCTGCAGCAGAATGTGCTAAACGCTATTTAGAGAATAAAAAACAATTTGCTTAATTGATTTGTTGTAAAAGGCTTGCTGGGATAAACAGCAAGCTTTTTTTACTAAGATATAAAAATTATTAATAAATTAAATAGTTAATAATATTTATGATCAATTATCGTGTTCCCCCTAAAATCTAGAGCGTGGATTTCCATAGGGTAAGAAACTTATGGCGTCTAGAAAATTAGTTTTAATGTAGATTTGCAGAAGTTGATAATAAAAAATAGCAGAAAGTTGATTCATCTGATTTTTTGAACAAGATTATAAGTTTACAGCTGGGATTATTATGTTTAGTAATGATAAGTCTGAGAATAAAAAAATAAATATTATTGAAACTTTTTTGCGTCAGTATCTTCCTTTGATGAGTGTTTTTTCATCTGTTTTTGGTATTGGTGTTATTTGGTTTTATTTAAGAAATATTGATAGATTAGATATTTTCACGCAGATTAATTTTTCTGCTTACGGGGTTATCTCTATTGCACTATTTTTCCTATTATTCTTTTTTTATTTCTTTTTGCCATTTTTTATGATTGAATTTATAAATTTTATAAAGCCAACTACTCAGTTTATAAATTCTTTAGAGCCTTTTGCAAGAAGAAGAGTAAAGATTCTTTATGCCATAAATCAACCAAAAGCTATACTACTGATATTGGTTTTGTTTTGGATGTATAACATCAATGATTATGATGATAAATCAAAGTGTTTTATTATTTTTTTAACCTTGATTTTGATAGTTTTAATTCTCATGTCTTATGTGCTTTCTTTTGATGTTTGTCGAGATGATTTCAAAAAATTTGACCGAAATTCCTTTTTATATTCTTTTCTTTTTTTAATATCTTTTAAGATTTTATATGAAATATCAGAAAATGATTTTAATTTTTTTATTCTTATTTTGATATACTTGTTTTCGTTGTTTTTATCTAATTGCATTATATCTTTATCTGGAAAAAATAAATATAGATTCCTAGCTTATATGATGTTTTTAACTATAGTACTTATAGTGTTTTTTCATTCACATGAATTTAAGTTGCAAAGAATGATACTAAGCCCAGTAGGGATTGTCCAAAGTCCATCACAAAGTGGATGGTACCTTTTGAAAAATGGAGATTTCCTAGAGTTGATAGAAAATAATAAATTCAAAAAACGTGTAAAAACTATTAATGAAAGAACTTATACTTATATTAATGGTTATCTTATTTTGAATGTTGGGAATGTGAGAGTAATTTGTCCACACGATTTTGAGTCTAAAGATAATAAGAAGTCTGATACTAACAGATTGGATTTCTCTAGATGTTTAAATCTAACATCTGAAGATATTAAATTTATGAAAAAAGGTTTTCCTAGGAATAATGAAAACGTTGCACAGGTGGTTGTAGAAACCGTTATGAAAATAGATCAGCTAATAATAGTAAAAAGCTGTAAAAAAACTGAAAATCATCAAAACTAATAGCTATAAAGGTTTATGGGATAGTTCTTATACTTTAGAACATTTATAAATGTTAAGAAAAAGCGGTCAAAAATCACAAAGAATTTTGACCGCTCTTTTTATTACTTTTACTTACGTATTATTTTTGTTTTTTCAAAAATTCAACGCCAGTGTCTGGGAAGTCGGTGAATACACCAGTTGCGCCAGATTTATTCAATAACGCATCGTACATTTGATTTACGTCAGTGAAGAATTCAGGTAAAGCATCTTTACGCACGGTGTATGGGTGTAATTCCACTTTGTATTGTGCAAGTTCTTTCACTAATGGGGTGTATACGATATTGCCTGGTTTAGATTTTTCTTTATCCACTAACATGTACCAGCCTGGACCAACGCCATCAGCATATTTCACCACTTCAGCCATTGCACCTGGTTTGAACATCCAGTCGTAATCGTAGTTCACCCATTTGCCTTTCGCATCTTTTTCTTCAGTTTCATGCCAGTCAGTGTATGCTACTAATTGAACAAGTTTTAAATCCATGCCCATTTTTGGTAGCAATTCGTTTTTGATACGTTTTAACTCATTGAAGTCGAAGGTTTGTAAGTAAACCATGTCTGATTTCTTGTCGTAACCGTATTTTTTCAACACTTTAAGGGTTTCAACTGCAATGTCTTTGCCATTTTGGTGGTGGAACCAAGGTGCTTTGATTTCAGGGTAGATACCCACTTTTTTACCGGTAGATTTTTCTAAACCTTGGATGAATTCTAACTCATCTTCAAAAGTATGGATTTTGAAGTGTGATTTCCAAAGTGGGAAACGACCTGGATATACTGCAACTTGTTTACCATCTTTAGTTTCAAAGTTTTCAGTCATATTTAAACTTTGAATTTCTTTTAAGGTGAAGTCGATTACATAATAACGACCATCTTTACGATGACGATTTGGGAATTTTTGTGCGACGTCAGTTAAACCATCTAAGAAGTGGTCATGGATAACCACTAAACGGCCGTCTTTTGTCATCGCTAAGTCTTGTTCTAAGTAGTCTGCATGTTGTGCAAATGCAAGCGCTTTAGACTCAAGTGTATGCTCTGGTAAGTAACCACTTGCACCACGGTGAGCAATGATAATTTTGTCTGATTTCATAGTGTCCACAGAAGAGTGTGCGCTACATCCTGCAAGTACGCCTGCAGCTAATAAAGAAAGCGCTAAAGTTTTGAGTTTCATTGTGTGTTCTCCTTGATTTACTTATTACATCTTGGTTTCATGTCGTAAAAATAGATTTCACTAATTTCACGGTCATATCCTGGATAAAATCCTTTTGGCATCCCTAACACAATTTGTTTGCCTCGGTTTGCATGGACAAGCAGTTGTTTCGTTTTCGGATTCACATTCAAGCCTTCGACTTCGCCGACATCTCGAATGTCATTCAATGTTTTTTCTAAAACAACGCGAGCTTTATTATTTTTATCTGAAATTTCTACACGATAAATATGATCGGGTTCTTTTTCATCTGCCGTACCATCATCAGATGTAACGTAGAGATCACCGTTATAGGCATAAACCCCTTGAATCCATTGTGGAACAGGTTGTAAATGCACTTTACGTTTATATTTACCTGTTGAAAGATCATATTCATATAAATAACGGCCACTTTCTTCACCAACCCAAGATGCCATCCAAACTGAATTGTGAACGGTATCTACAGTGATGCCGGAAACTTCGACTTGACCTGACTCAGGATTAAAATCAACTGATCTTTTTAATGCGAGGGTTTCAGGATCGTGAATCGCAATTTGAATATTTTTACCTACGCCGGCATCAAACCATTCGGAGGAAACATAAAGTTCATTGTTGTAGATATCAATGTCGCCAATGTGATTGGCTTCCTTTTGGTAGCCGACAAAAGGATCTTTATTTTCTTTAATCAGTTTCCCATTCATATCGTATTTAGCGAGCGTTTTACTGCCTGATACATATAAATATTTACCATCAGTGGTAATGCCTTGACGTCCGTTGACTTCGAGCACCTTGTCTAATTTATAAGTATAAGCGGGGAGTGCTGAACGATAGGGCGCTTCACAAGTTTGATTTGCTAATGCTGCATTTGCCATAACTGCCGCGCCTAACATAATGGTTAATTTATTCAATTTCATCACATTATCTCCTTTTAAAGTGCGGTTAAAAATTCAGTTGTTTTTGTAATAAAAAAGGCGGCAAGCCTTCGCCTGTCGCCTTTAATTTATAGATTATTTAGTACCGTAGGTATCGCCTAATTTAGCTTTATGTTTACCTTCTTCAACCATTACGATGAAGAGTAATAACACCGCTAAGATACCACCGCCGATCATGACGTAGAAACCGCCGTCCCAGCCATAGTGTTGTGCTGCCCAACCGATAACAGCTGATGCTGATACTGTACCGCCTAAGTAACCGAATAAACCGGTGAAACCTGCTGCTGTACCTGCTGCTTTTTTCGGTGCAAGCTCAAGAGCGTGTAAGCCGATTAACATTACAGGACCGTAGATTAAGAAACCGATTAAGGTCATTAAGATGAAGTCAGTTAATTGATATGGGTTTTCATACCAAGCTGCATAGTTTGCAAGCTCTGCTTCAGGTGTAGCTGGGTTCATCCAGTATGCTACAACTGCTGCGGTAGTTAAGATCATGAAGATGAAACCGGTTAAACCACGTTTACCTTTGAAGACTTTATCTGATACCCAACCACATAATAATGTACCTGGAACTGCTGCTAATTCATAGATTGTGTAAGCCCATGCGGTACCTTTGATGTTGAAGTGTTTTACTTCACTTAAGTAAACTGGAGACCATTTCAATACGCCGTAGCGGATTAAGTATACGAATACGTTAGCAATCGCGATGTACCATAACAATTTGTTTTTCAATACATAAGTGACGAAGATTTCTTTTGTGCTTAAATCGTTTTCGTAAGTTTTTTCGTTATAGTCATCTGGGTAGTCATTACGCCATTTTTCGATTGATGGTAAACCACAAGATTGTGGAGTATCACGCATCACGAAGTAAACTGGAATTGCACAGATCATTGCCGCAATACCCGGATAGTAGAGGGATTGTTGCCAAATATCTTTTGCTTGTGCTTCGACACCATGAGTGCTGAAGAAGACGGCACTTGCTAATAGCACCATTGCACCCGGCATCATACCACCGATGTTGTGCGCGGTATTCCAGATAGATACGATAGTACCGCGTTCTGATTTAGACCACCAGTGTACCATTGTACGACCACATGGAGGCCAACCCATACCTTGGAACCAACCATTTAAGAAAATCATTACCCACATGATGGCCACGCCAGAGGTTGCCCATGGGAATAAACCCATCATGGTCATACAAAGACCAGAAAGCAATAAACCAAATGGTAAGAATACGCGAGGGTTCGAACGGTCAGACATACCTGCCATGACGAACTTAGATAAACCGTAGGCAAGACCAGCCGCTGAGCCGATAACACCTAGTTGCGCTTTAGTGTACAAGCCCTGTTGAATTAAACCGGGTTGTGCTAAGTCAAAGTTTGCACGTACAAAATAGTAAGCAGCATAACCAAAGAAGATCCCTGCAAACACTTGCCAACGTAAGCGTTTATACGTGGAATCAATTTTCTCCGCTGGAAGTTCCGCAATATGCGGAGCGGGTTTAAATGGTCCAAACATAATTTCTCTCCAATATCATTTTAATTATGAGTCCACCCCCATGCTGGGGATAGCGTGCATAATAAAATAAAAATAGAAATTAAAAAGGGAAATAATTCAAAAATGTGATGCATTTCACAAAATATTTTTTAACAAATGAGCGAATTCGAAAATTGTGTGATCTGTCTCACAAAACAGCTTTCTTTTTCGCTCAAAATGTTGTGAATTTAACCGCTCTCTCATACAATAGCCATGGAATTTGTAACAGTTTTTACGTTTCTTTTTATTAATATTTTGGCTTTGGGGGTAACAATGGGATTATCGCCTAATATGTATCGTGATGTGGGTGATTTTTCACCTATCTCGACGGATGTGATTATCATTGGTGGCGGTGCGACAGGTGCGGGGATTGCTCGTGACTGTGCATTGCGTGGAATTAACTGTATTTTATTAGAGCGTCGTGATATTGCGACAGGCGCAACAGGCCGTAACCATGGTTTGTTACATAGTGGTGCGCGTTATGCCGTGAACGATCAGGAATCAGCAGAAGAATGTATTAAAGAAAATAAAATTCTGCGCAATATCGCTCGTCACTGTGTGGATGAAACAGAAGGTTTATTTATCACCTTACCTGAAGATTCCCTTGATTATCAAAAAACCTTCATCGAAAGTTGTACCAAATCCGGTATTGAAGCGGTCGCCATTGATCCTAAACTTGCCCAAATTATGGAACCATCAGTCAACCCTAATTTAGTGGGTGCCGTTGTGGTGCCAGATGGTTCAATCGATCCTTTCCGTTTAACGGCTTCCAACGTGATGGATGCCACCGAAAATGGCGCGAAAATGTTCACTTATTGTGAAGTAAAAAGCTTAATTCGCGAAGGTGGCAAAGTGATCGGTGTGGATGTTTACGATCACAAAAATCGTGTAAATCGTAAATTCTTTGCGCCATTAGTCGTCAATGCTGGTGGTATTTGGGGACAAGGTATCGCAGAATATGCGGATCTCAAAATCAAAATGTTCCCAGCAAAAGGCGCATTACTTGTCATGGGGCACCGCATCAACAAAATGGTCATTAACCGTTGCCGTAAACCGGCGGATGCGGACATTCTTGTGCCAGGTGATACCATTTGTGTTATCGGTACAACCTCTAGCCGTATTCCTTACGATCAAATCGATAACATGGAAGTCACCCCAGAAGAAGTAGATATCTTATTCCGTGAGGGGGAAAAACTTGCACCAAGCTTGCGTCATACTCGTGTATTACGTGCTTATGCCGGTGTACGTCCGTTAGTCGCGTCTGATGATGACCCATCTGGTCGTAACGTGAGTCGAGGTATCGTGTTGCTTGACCACGCAGAGCGTGATGGCTTAGACGGCTTTATCACGATCACTGGCGGTAAATTAATGACTTATCGCCTAATGGCAGAATGGGCAACGGATCTTGTTTGTAAAAAACTCAACAAAACCGCACGTTGTACAACCGCTGAGCGTCCATTGCCAGGTTCAACCGAAAGCCGCGCAGAAACTAATCAGAAAGTCATTTCACTTCCAAGTACGATTCGTTATTCAGCCGTGTACCGTCATGGTTCCCGTGCTACTCGTTTATTAGATAAAGAACGTCTCGATCGTTCAATGGTGTGCGAATGTGAAGCAGTAACAGCGGGTGAAGTACGTTATGCCGTTGATGAATTAAACGTCAATAACTTAGTGGATTTACGTCGCCGTACTCGTGTGGGTATGGGAACTTGCCAAGCTGAGCTTTGCGCATGCCGTGCTGCTGGCTTAATGAACCGTTTTGAAGTAGCAACACCTCGCCAATCCACCACACAATTAACCTCCTTTATGGAAGAGCGTTGGCGCGGTATTGAACCTATTGCATGGGGTGAAGCGATTCGTGAAGCGGAATTTACTTCATGGATGTATGGTAGCGTGTTGGGCTTAAACGATGTTCAACCGCTTGAAACTGACAAACAGCAAGGGACGGATAACAATGAATTTTGATGTAGTGATTATTGGTGGTGGCCTTGCAGGTTTAACTTGCGGCATCGTCCTACAAGAACAAGGCAAACGTTGTGTCATTATTAATAACGGCCAAGCAGCGATTGATTTTGCATCCGGCTCATTGGATTTATTAAGCCGTTTACCAAATGGTACGTTTGTTAAAAATATTCCTGAAAATTTGACCGCACTTTCTGCTCAATTACCACAACACCCTTATAGCATTATGGGGGCTGAACGTGTATTAGCGAAAGCGCAAGATTTCGAAAAATTAGCGGAATCATTAAATTTAGATTTAATTGGTTCAACTGCAGAAAATCATCTTCGCGTAACGGGTTTAGGTAGCTTACGTGGTGCATGGCTTTCACCAAATAGTGTGCCAACTGTACAAGGCGAAACCCCATTCCCTTATAAAAAAATTGCGGTTTTAGGCATTGAAGGCTATCACGATTTCCAACCAGAATTATTAGCGGATAACCTTACACTCAATCCACAATTTGCACATTGTGAAGTGAAAACGGGCTTTTTAAATATTCCTGAATTAGATCAGTTACGTGCAAATTCGCGTGAATTCCGTAGTGTGAACATTGCACAAGTTTTAGAATATAAACTGAAATTTGATGATCTTGTGGCTGAAATGAAAGAAGCGGCGAAAGGTACAGAAGCGATTTTCTTACCGGCTTGTTTCGGTTTAGAAAATCAAGAGTTTATGGAGTCACTTCGTAAAGCAACTGGCTTGCCATTATTTGAATTACCAACGTTACCGCCTTCTTTATTAGGTATGCGTCAACGTATTCAATTACGCCATCGTTTTGAGAAATTAGGTGGACTCATGATGAATGGTGACAGCGCATTAAAAGCACATTTTCATGGCAACAAAGTTCGCGCGATTCAAACACGTTTGCACGAAGAGGAAGAAATTACGGCAGAGCATTTCGTCTTAGCTTCTGGCAGTTTCTTCAGTAAAGGTTTAGTCTCTGAATTCGATAAAATCTACGAACCCGTATTCCATTCTGACATCATCGGTGTGGAAGGCTTTAACGATACGGATCGTTTTACCTGGACAGATCACCGTTTCTCAAATCCACAACCGTACCAATCTGCGGGCGTAGCGATTAATGCACAATGCCAAGTGCAAAAGAGCGGTCAATTTTTAACGAATTTATATGCGGTGGGTAATGTGATTGGTGGTTTCAATGCCTTAGAACTCGGTTGTGGTTCAGGCGTGGCAGTGGTAACAGCGCTTGCTGTTGCTGATGAAATTCTTCACAACACACATTAAGGAGGCGTTATGAACATTCAACAATTAATTGATAATGCAAAACAATCCCTTAATGCACCACAACATCATCATGCCTTTGATGAAAGCTTTGAGAGCTGCATTAAATGTACAGCTTGTACTGCAGTATGTCCGGTTTCGCGTCAAAATCCAAACTACCCAGGTCCAAAACAATCGGGCCCGGATGGTGAGCGTTTACGCTTAAAATCAGCCGAGCTTTATGATGAAGCATTGAAATACTGTACCAACTGTAAACGTTGTGAAATTGCGTGTCCGTCTGATGTAAAAATCGGCGATATTATCGTTCGTGCAAGAAACAAATACCTTGCTCAACAACACAAGCCCGCAGTGCAAAAATTACGTGATGCGATTTTAAGTAACACCGATATTATGGGTTCACTTAACACACCGCTTGCACCAATTGTGAATACGATTACGGGCTTGAAAGCGACAAAATTTGTGTTGGAAAAAGCGTTAAAAATCAGCCGTCATCGTACGTTACCAAAATATTCCTTTGGTACATTCCGTAGCTGGTATATGAAAAAAATGTTGGAAAGCCAACAAAAATTCGAACGTAAAGTGGCGTATTATCATGGCTGTTATGTGAACTACAATAACCCACAATTGGGCAAAGAATTTATTCAAGTATTCAATGCCATGGATATTGGCGTGGTGCTATTGGAAAAAGAAAAATGCTGTGGCTTGCCATTAAGCGTGAACCAATTCCCAGAACGTGCGAAAAAAATCGCGCAATTTAACACCGATTACATCAGCAAAATGGTGGATGAAAATGGCTTGGATGTGATCAGTGAAGCATCAAGTTGTGCCTTAAATTTACGTGATGAATATCATCATATTTTAGGTATCGACAATGCCAAGGTTCGTCCGCATATTCACATGGTGACACCATTCTTATATCAACTCTTTAAAGAAGGTAAAACTTTACCACTTAAACCACTGAAATTGCGTGTGGCTTATCACACCGCATGTCACGTGGATAAAGCGGGTTGGGCACCCTACACCTTGGAAGTGTTAAAACAAATTCCAGATTTAGAAGTAGTGATGTTACCATCACAATGTTGTGGTATCGCAGGAACATACGGTTTCAAAGAAGAAAACTACGAGGTTTCCCAATCTATCGGTAAAAACTTATTCGATAACATCAATGCAGGCGGATTTGATTACGTAATCTCTGAATGCCAAACTTGTAAATGGCAGATCGATATGTCATCTAACGTGACTTGTATCCATCCATTAACATTATTGTGTATGTCAATGAATCAAGTTTAGTGAAAAGAGCGGAAACTGATAAAAAAAAGTGACCGCTCTTTTTGTTATTCAATCCAATATGGAGAATTAATTATGCAAAAAATCTTCAAAGTTTCCTTACTTGCTGTGCTTTCATCCCTTGCGGTCAACAGCTTTGCCAGCACGGCAGAAGTGAAAGTGCTTGAGCCTCAATTAAATTACCAACAACTTCTTACTCAAAGACAGGTTGTGGATGAGTTGCTTGAACAAGCAGTGAAAATCCAAAACTCGCCGGCTCGTGTGTCAAATGCAGGTTTTACGGCGAAACTTCCTTCTAATATGGAGCGTATTGCGGATCTTTTATTGGAAGCGTATAAGCTTGAGCCTTATCGTGTGGATTTTTTGTTTGGCGCAGCGAATGCCAATATTTATAACGGTAATACAGATAAAGCCATTGAGCTTTACCAAAAAGTGCTTGATGTGGCGCCAGATGATGTGAAAGCCCACACTTACTTGGCAGCATGGAATCGTTTTAAAGGCAATCAAGCAGAAACTACTAAACATTTAGAACGCTTAAAACAACTTTCACCAGAAAGTGCGAGCAAATTAGAAAAAGTCTTTGCCGTGATTGATAAAGCGGCTAATCAGCCAATTACCGATAAACTCGAAACCAAGTTACCTGCACAATCTGCAATTATTACATTGGGCTATGCGTTAAACCCAGATGGTAGCATGCATGATATTTTGGTGCAACGTTTAGAGAAAACTCTAGAAATTGCGAATCAAAATCCAGATGCGTTAATTATTGTGACAGGCGGTGTGCCACAAAACAATAAAACCGAAGGGGATTTGATGAAGCAATGGTTGATTGAGAAAGGCGTGGATGCAAATCGTATTTATTCTGATAACTATGCACGTTCAACAGTCGAAAATGCACTTTTCTCCCGTTACTCTTTAGCGAAACATAAAATCAAACATGCTGTGTTGATTAGTTCGGGTAGTCACGTTCGTCGCGGACAAGCGTTATTTGAAATTGCGACGCAAGAATCTGGTCCACAAGGTCTTGTGATTGAAACGGTCGCCGCATTGGATAAACCGTTAGATCAGTTACAAAAAATTACGGAGAAAGACTTGCTGGGTATTTATCGTGACAGCTTAAAAACCATGGGATTGCCAATGTTTAACAGCGGTGCATTGCAAGATTAATTAATCTTCCAAAAACAAAAGTGCGGTGAAATTTCACCGCACTTTTTTATTTTCTCGTTCGATTAAAGAATATGTTGATATTGTTCTAACATTTCTTTTGGCCATACGCTTGATTGCACTTCACCAATGTGTTTTTTGTGAAGTAAAAGCATTGCCATACGAGATTGACCGATACCACCACCGATGGTGAGAGGTAATTTGCCGTTTAATAAATCTTGGTGCCAATCCATTTTTAAGCGATCTTCATCACCAGTTAAACTAACTTGTAAACGTAACGCGGATTCATCCACACGAATACCCATTGAAGAAAGCTCAAACGCTTTACCTAACTCAGCGTTCCACACCAAAATATCACCGTTTAAACCTTTGTAGCCATTTTCAGATTCTGTTGTCCAGTCATCGTAGTCAGGTGCGCGACCATCATGTGGTTTACCATCTGATAATTTGCCACCGATACCAATTAAGAACACGGCGCCATATTCTTTACAAATGGCGTTTTCACGCTCTTTGCTTGAAAGATCTGGGTAGCGTTTCACTAAATCTTCACTATGTACGAAAGTGATTTCTTTTGGCAAGCTTGATGGAATGTCAAAGCGTGCTTCTACCGCTAATTCAGTTAAACGGATTGCACGATAGATAGAACGTACCGTTTCTTTTAAATAAGCAAAGTTACGACGACCTTCAGGAATGACTTTTTCCCAGTCCCATTGGTCCACATAAACAGAGTGAGTTTGATCCAATGAATCTTCATCTGGACGTAATGCTTTCATATGAACAAATAAGCCTTCACCTTCTTTAAAGTGGAAACGAGCGAGAGTATGGCGTTTCCATTTAGCCAACGAGTGAACCACTTCATAAACCGCATTTGGGATACATTTCACGTTTACTTGAACAGCTTTCTCAATGCCTGATAAGTTATCTTGCATACCGTTACCAACTTCACTAAGGATTGGACCCTGTACTTCGATAATGCCAAGTTGTTCAATCAAGTTTTGAGTAAAGGTGTTCTTTACAAAGCTGATTTCTTGTTGTTGTAAAATAAACGTCTTTTTCATATTTATCCTTCTTTTTATAATAACTGCTAAGATTTGTTGTGCATTATTCAATAAAATGACAAATTATTTCAAGTAATTTCTTTACATTGTTTTAAATGTTGAATATTATCAAAAATAAAGAAGATATTTTGAAAAAGATCTAATAAGGAGTGTTTTATGAACAATATCGATACACTTGATCGCCAAATTCTCCGTGTACTGACTAAAGATGCTCGTACACCTTATGCAGAAATGGCCAAAAACTTTGGCGTGAGCCCGGGTACAATTCATGTTCGTGTAGAGAAAATGCGTCAGTCTGGCCTGATTGAAGGGACAAAAGCGATTATTGATGAGCGTAAGTTGGGTTACGATGTGTGTTGCTTTATTGGCATTATTTTGAAAAGTGCAAAAGATTATGAAAAAGTGATTAAAAAGCTAGACACCTTTGATGAAGTGGTGGAAGCCTATTACACCACGGGTAACTATTCGATTTTTATTAAAGTGATGACACATACGATTGCTGAATTACATTCTGTGCTGGCGACTAAAATTCAGCTAATTGATGAAATTCAATCGACGGAAACCTTGATTTCTATGCAAAATCCTATTTTACGAGACATTAAACCTTAAATGTCATCGAAACAATAAAGGCGTGTATTAAACACGCCTTTTGTTTTTTAATTAACGATAACGATCGAGGAATTTGTAATAGAGTACGCCGATCTTGGTGGCTAAGTTTTTAAGATATTTTCCACCGTAAAACGAAGGGACTTTCAACCCTTCAAAAATTCTCAAACGTTCGTCATTACCTAAAATTGCTTCTGCAATAATGCGTCCTGCAAGTCCAGTGAGAGCGACACCGTGTCCAGAATAACCTTGCGCAAAGTAAATATGCGGTGAAATACGACCAAAATGCGGGCTTGCGTTCATTGTCATATCAATTGGCCCTGCCCAGCCATAGTCAATTTTGACATTTTCTAACTGTGGGAAAACATGCAACATATTGCCACGCATAATTTGCACCATATCTTTTTCTGAGCTTGAGTCACTACCAAATAACAAACGGTTATCTGCACTCAAGCGATAGTAATCGAGCAAGATATTGTTATCGCAAACAGACATGCCATTGTTGATCACTGAGTCAGCCGTGGCTTGATCTAAAGGTTCGGTCGCAATAATAAAGCTCTCGACCGGTAAAATTTTGCGATTAATACCGTGATGAATGGACTTCGGTAGTGCATCAATATAAGCGTTGGTGGCTAAAATAACGTCTTGAGAAATGACCGCACTTTTATCGGTTTTGACTTCAATGCTGCCTGATTTTTCCACTAAATCCACAACAGGTGATTGTTCATAAATCTGCACGCCTAAATCCAAGCAAGCTTTTGCTAAGCCTAAGCAATAGTTAAGTGGGTGTAAGTGGCCTGAATTGCTATCGTATAAACCACCCACATAAATATCACTGCCTAAATGTTGTTTAAGTTTGGCTTTATCCCAAAGTTGCATCTTGTCATAGCCAAAAGTCGCATGGCTGGCTTTTTCCATTTCAATGAGATCGTCCATACGACGTTCATTTAACGCCAATGTGGCATAACCTTTTTTCCAATCACATTGAATGCCATATTTCGCAATACGTTCATCAATAATATCAATGGCTTCTAGCGACATATCCCAAAGTTGTTTTGCTTTATCAAAACCCACTTGTGCAATATATTCATCAATGCCTTCTTCAAAACCGTTGATGGCTTGACCGCCACTTCTGCCGGATGCACCAAATCCCACTCTTGCACCTTCTAACACAATGACTTTCTTGCCTTTTTCTGCTAATTCAAGGGCGGATGATAAACCGAAGAAACCCGCACCAATAACACAAACATCTGCTTCTTCTTGCTGAGTGAGAGGCGGCAGTTCAAAGGTTTGATTTCGACTATCGAGATAATAAGATTTGACGTGTTCTTGATGAGCAAATTCGAGCATAGTTGATGACTGATTAACATAAAATAGAGATGAGAGAAATCTTACCCTGATGGGAAAATATGTCAAACCTTTTGCAAAAAAGGTGCTATACTCCCCAAGTTTACATAGGTAAACGATTACTTAAGGTTTATTTTGATTGTCCTGAGGAGGTCAATAAATTGAAAAAAAATGCTGTTCAATACATTAAATCACTTTGTCTTTCTGCTGTTGCATTTGTCGCAACCTCTGCAGCATTCGCTGCTGAGAAACTTTATGTTTACAACTGGACTGACTATGTGCCATCTAATTTGGTTGCGGAATTTACCAAAGAAACCGGCATTGAAGTGATTTATTCTACGTTTGAAAGTAATGAAGAAATGTATGCTAAATTGAAGCTGACCTCTAGTACAGGCAGTGGTTATGATTTAGTTTTCCCATCAAGCTATTACGTCAATAAAATGGCGAAAGAAGGCATGTTGCAAGAGCTTGATCACAGCAAATTAAGTAATTTTAAACAAATTCCAGCAAATTTATTAAACAAGGAATTTGACCCAAATAACAAATATTCTCTGCCTTACGTTTATGGCTTAACCGGTATCGGTGTGAATGCGGATGATATTGACCCAAGCAAAATTACGAGTTGGGCTGATTTATGGAATCCAGAATTTAAAGGCAAGGTATTATTAACCAGTGATGCGCGTGAAGTGTTCCACATTGCATTACTTTTAGATGGAAAATCACCAAACACCACGAATGAAGAAGACATTAAAGCGGCTTACGAGCGCTTAGTGAAATTGTTACCAAATGTGGTGACTTTTAACTCTGACTCGCCAGAAGTGCCGTTTGTTCAAGGTGAAGCTTCTATCGGTATGTTATGGAATGGTTCGGCTTATTTAGCACACAAAGAAAATCCAAGTATCCAATTTGTGTATCCAAAAGAAGGCGCGATTTTCTGGATGGATAACTACGCGATTCCAAAAGGTGCGAAAAATACAGAGGGCGCTTATAAATTTATCGACTTCTTACTTCGTCCTGAAAATGCGAAATTAGTGGTTGAAAAAATGGGCTTCTCAATGCCAAATGAAGGCGTGAAAGCGTTACTTTCACCTGAAATGGCGAATAACCCAACCTTGTTCCCATCTGCTGAAAACATTGAAAAAGGCATTATGCAAGGCGATGTGGGCGAAGCAGTGGACATTTACGAAAAATATTGGAATAAATTAAAAACCAATTAATCAAATATTGATAAAAAGTGCGGTGAGTTTGACCGCACTTTTGCTTTGTAAAGGATGACAAATGAGTTTTCTTGAGCGACTTTTTCACGCAATCTTGTTTGAAACCACGGTTGTGTTGCTTTCTGTTTTCGCTTTGTATTTCTTTACAGAAGAAAGTGTTTCTATTCTCTTTGGGTCCATGGTATTGGTTTCCTTAACCGCCATGCTATGGAATCTCGTTTTTAATTATTTTCTTGATAAAGTGTTTACGGGGCCGAGAGAAAAGCGAGGCGTCATATTTCGTACTTTACATGCCATTTCATTTGAGGGCGGTTTGCTTATTTTCACCATGCCGATCATTGCTTACTTTTTAAAAGTGGATTGGATTACAGCTTTTATGATGGATTTCAGCTTAACGGTGATGGTGACCGTTTATACCTTTATTTTTAATTGGGTGTATGATCACGCTCGATTGTTATTTATTAAGCATGAATGATGAAATCTGGCTTGTAAAAGGAAGAATAAAAAGAGCGGTCAAAATCCATGGTGTTTTTTCGGTATTATGTAGCAGTTGCACAAAACCCGAGATTCAATCTTAACTGCAGTAAAATTTCTAATACCCTTATCTCTAAAAACAGAATTAAGAGCATTTCTTTTATCTCATTTTAGCTGATTTTTCCACGTATTACACAAAAATTTCTTACCACAGACGTAACTAATCTGCTCAATCTTGTAAAAGGTAAGTAACCTTCCCTAATACGAATCAGAATGTTATTTTGCGATTAAAAGTTAAGCTGAACTAAGTGGCTTATCTCTTTAGGACTGATGGCGACATTTTTGCGATTTTATGTCATAATTCAAATAATTTTTTATTTTAAAGTGGATTTTAAAATGTCCTTGACACTAACCATTATTAACAACAATATTACGTTGCGTATTCAGCGCAAATCTTCACTGCTCTTAGTGCAAGCGCCCTTTTCAATAAAATACATAGGAGTGAAATCCTATGCAATCTAATCAAATTTCTCTGTTTGATACGCAACCCAAACCTAAAATTCTTTCTCTTTTTTCAGGCTGTGGCGGTCTAGATCTTGGCTTTCATAAAGCTGGATTTGAAACCGTTTGGGCGAACGACTTTTCCCATTGGGCTTGCGAAAGTTTTCGTAAAAATATCGGCGATGTGATTGTGGAGGGCGATATTGAGCAAATCGATCCGAACGATCCTACCATTCCCGATTGCGACATTATTCTTGGTGGTTTTCCGTGCCAAGATTTCTCAATGATTTGGAAACAACCAGGCTTAGACGGTGAGCGTGGCAATCTTTACAAGAGCTTTTTACGCTTTGTAAACGCCAAAAAGCCCAAAGTTTTTGTGGCAGAAAATGTGAAAGGTTTGCTCACGGCAAACAAGAAAAAAGCTATTCAGCAGATAATTACCGATTTTGAAAGCTGTGGTTACTACGTTCAGGCGAAATTATATAATTTTGCTGAATTTGGCGTGCCGCAATTTCGTGAACGAGTGCTGATTGTCGGTGTGCGTTTAGATACTGGCTTCGATTTTCACCACCCACAGCCCACCCATAATGCAAGCGGTGAAAATGGACTGAAACCTTACGTTACCGCAGGTCAAGCTGTTTCCAATATTCCAAGTGATGCGATGAATAATGAACTGATGAAAATCAGCGACAAAACTCGTCAAATGCTGTCGCTTATTCCTGAAGGTGGCAATTTTACCGATATTCCCAAAGATCACCCATTATATGTGAAAGGAATGATTAGCCATGTTTATCGCCGAATGCACCGAGATGAACCGTCTAAAACTATTATTGCGGCTGGTGGTGGTGGTACTTGGGGTTATCACTTCCCTGAACCTCGAGCGTTTACCAACCGTGAACGAGCAAGATTACAAAGTTTTCCTGACGATTTTGAATTTATCGGTTCAACTACCGAAGTTCGTCGTCAAATTGGCAATGCTGTGCCACCGCAAGGTGTGGTAGATCTTGCAAAGGCGATTTTACCGATTTTTTCGGGCAATTATAAAAAAGTGGATTTATACAAAAAATTGGAAGGCGAAAAAGCCGAAGTTTTCCAAGATCGTTTAAATAAAATTCGTGGGGGAAAACGATGAACACGGTTTTTTCTAATATCGCCCAAGCCGAAATTACAGAACGTTCGCTCAATAAAGTTTGGATGGATCTATTTAAGTCTGCTGATGAAGTCACTATGGCGACTGGTTATGTTTCTAATGATGCGATTAAAGAATTGCATAAAATCATTGAACATAATCCTAAATTAAGAAAACTGGATCTTTTAGTTGGAATGCACTATTTGGAAGGTTTTACTCGTCCACAATATGACAGCCTTTGTGAGCTTAATCAATTCTTGCAAGAAGAAAAACGTGGTTCTGTTTTCATTTCACCCTTTGTTAAATTCCACGGAAAAATGTATTCCTTTAAAAACGGAAAACAAATTGACAGCTTAATTGGTTCAGCAAATTTAACTTGTTTTTGGGATAGTACAGAACGTACTTATGAAACAATGCTTCATTTAAATGGAAATGAGGCATTAAGTTTACAAACGGATATTCAAAACACAATTACCAAGCTAGGAAAACCTATTAGCGAAGTTGAAACACCAAATAACTTTAAAGAACATAATAGCCATTTAGAAAATTGCTTGGGTGTAAGCAAAGTTAACGCAGCTGATGTAGCACAATTATTTATGCAAACATCAATTTATAAATTTGATATTCAGGCTAAAACCGAAAAAAGCAGCAATCTAAATGTTTTCTTTGGAAAAGGGCGAGAAGATCAGCGTGGCTTTATCAAGCCAAGACCTTGGTATGAAGTAGAGATTATCGTTTCAAAATATCTCACAAAGCAACAGGGATATCCGTACCATAAATCATTTACTGTAATTACTGATGACGGTTGGAAATTTAAATGTAAAACATCAGGAGATTACTCTAAAAACTTTCGTTCTGAAAATGATCTCAAAACATTAGGAAAATGGATCAAAGGCAGATTAGAAAGTACCAACTGTTTGAAAACAGGTGAAATGATTACCGAAGAAACTCTACGTAAATACGGCAATGATAAATTTGAATTTCGTTCCACGGATAATCCTGATGTTTGGTTGCTTTCGTTTAAGGAGAAAAACTAAATGCTGCAAACTTATTTAAATAAACTTACACCACCTGAGTTGGCGGATTCTGTAAAAAATACCGTTTCAGGATTTATGGATAAATTGGCTCAAACTGAGCTGAAAAAAGCTCAAAATGTTTTGTTACTAGGTAATGTGCAAAGTGGTAAAACCGCCCAAGTTTTAGGTGTATTAAGTGCATTAGCAGATGATGGAGATCATAAAGTTTTTCTCTATCTGACTACGGATAGTGTTGATTTACAACAGCAAACGGTAAAACGAGCCAAAACAAGTTTGGATAGATTTATTATTTTATCAGAAGATGATGACAAAAGTTTTACTCAAGTAATGAAAGCCGATAATCCAATTTTGGTGGTTATTAAAAAAAATGCCAGAGTATTAAAACGTTGGCGGAATTTATTTAAAAGCCAAGAAAATTTGAAAGGCTATCCGCTGGTTATTGTGGATGACGAAGCTGATGCTGCAAGTTTAAATACTAATGCAGATAAACAGGATAAAGACGCCAGTACAATCAATAAGCTATTGAATGAAATCAAAAATAGCTGTTGCCAAAGTTTATTTATTCAATTAACCGCTACCCCACAGTCTTTATTATTACAACACCAAGAATCTGAGTGGCAACCCGAATTTATCCATTTTTTTGAAGCAGGTGAAAAATATATTGGTGGCAATTTTGTTTTTTCTGATCCACCGAACAAACTTATTTTCCGTCCGATTGACAGTGAGTTAGATGAAATTAAAGATGATAGCGGAGAAATTCCCGAAGGTGTAAAACGAGCCTTGCAAAGTTTTTTATTAACTTGCGCAGAATTTGATTTATGTAGAAAAACAAATTGCAATTTTGCCTTGCACCCAAGTTATAAAATTCAAGATCACACCGCCTTTGCTGATAAAATTCAGGCTTGTTTAAATGATCTCGTACAAGCGGTGAATAATGATGAAAATTTTGCAAATAGTTTTAAAGAAAGCTACCAAGATTTGCAGCAAACCAAACCAGATATTCATCACTTTGAAGAAATCTACGAAAATCTTACCGCACTTTTGCAAGATAAAAGAATCAGTGTTGTTGTACTAAACTCTAAGACTGAAGCTGATTTTGATTTGGAAAAAGGATTTAATATCGTGATTGGCGGTAATGTGATTGGACGTGGCTTAACTATTCCAAAATTACAGACAGTTTATTACAGTCGTACGGCGAAAAAGCCCAATGCTGATACCTTTTGGCAACATTCTCGCATTTTTGGTTATGATCGTGATACATCTCTATTAAGGCTTTATATGCCTATGGATGTATATAAATTTTTTGTATCGCTTAATCAAGCAAATAATTTAATTATTGAACAAGCCAAGCAATTAAACGGAAATGTACAAATTATTTATCCGAAAAATATCAACCCAACACGTAAAAATGTGTTGAAATCAGATGCTGTTAATCAACTAGTTGGTGGTGTGAATTATTTTCCATTTGAGCCAAATGAAAAAAACTTATCCCAGATCAATGGATTACTACCTACTACTGAGAAAAATCCAATTAAGGAGGATTTATATCAAATTGACAATGAAACCTTATTTTTAATTTTAGAAAATCTAGGTAATTATCAATCTGATGATTGGGATAAAGAAAAATTTGTCACCAGTATTCAAGCCTTACAAACTCAACGACCAAGTTTTAAAAATTATGTTTTAATCAAAAAGGGAAGAAAAATTGCTAGAGCCACCGGTACAATGCTTTCCGAAGATGACCGGAAATTGGGTGATAAATACCCAAATGATTTGTTTTTAACACTTTATCTTGTTGTTGGTGATGAAAAGAAAGGTTGGAAAGGCGAAGATTTTTGGCTGCCTAATATCAAATTACCACATAAAGGTTTAGTTTATTGGGGATTAAAATAACACTACGCCATCTGAGTTCAAATTCAGATGGCATTTTACTATATTAAGCATTATCTATTTTGAATGCTTGAAGAGTGATTTCATTCGTATGAAAGCATTTTTCATGTTGCTTTTTAAGGATATGCGCCACTAATTGGCGTGGTGATGACTGAAAACAGACATTGCTAGATTTCTTACTTAATGAAAAATCTGAATCTCTTGCGTGATTTAGCGCAGTTTGATAGTCTAAAGTTTTCTGATTTAATCCCTTTATCTTTTCTTCAATCCATAATTTTTCCAACGCACTCATTTTTTTCTTACTTTTAAATTACAATGAAGTAAGAAAAATGTAACAGAAACATTTAGTTAAATATTTTTGCAACTGCTACATAATACCGTGTTTTTTGACCGTACTTTGATTTTTTAGGGCATGAAAGATGCCCTTTTATTTCTTAAAGTTTTTCCACTAACTCAATGGCTGCACCAATATAGGTTGCAGGAGTGAGTTGTTGTAAACGGGCTTTTTCATCGGCTGGGATAGCCAGTTTTTCGATGAATTCACGCATTGCTTTTTCATCAACGCGTTTACCACGAGTGAGCTCTTTTAATTTTTCGTATGGTTTTTCAATACCATAGCGACGCATTACGGTTTGAATTGGCTCAGCTAAAACTTCCCAGTTTTGGTTGAGTTCATCACGGAGATGCTGTTCGTTCACTTCTAATTTGCTGATACCTTTACGCGTTGCGGCATACGCAATTAAGCAATAACCTAAACCCACACCTAAATTACGTAATACAGTGGAGTCGGTTAAGTCACGTTGCCAGCGAGAAATTGGTAATTTTTGACCTAGGTGAGTCATCACCGCATTGGCTAAACCTAAGTTGCCCTCTGAGTTTTCGAAGTCGATAGGATTCACTTTATGTGGCATGGTGGATGAACCAATTTCACCTGCGATAGTGCGTTGTTTAAAGTGATTTAACGCAATGTAGCCCCATAAGTCACGATCGAAGTCGATGATGATGGTATTAAAACGTACCACAGCATCAAAGTATTCAGCAATGTAATCATGTGGTTCAATTTGAGTGGTATACGGGTTCCAATCTAAACCTAATGAGGTGACAAACTCTTCACTGAATTTATGCCAGTTGATATTTGGATAAGCCGATAAATGTGCATTGTAGTTACCCACAGCACCGTTGATTTTACCCAAGATTTCATTTTGTTGGAGTTGTTTGAATTGGCGTTTTAAACGGTAAACCACGTTCGCCATTTCTTTACCCACAGTACTTGGTGAGGCAGGTTGGCCGTGTGTACGAGAAAGTAATGGGATAGTTTTGTATTCGTTCGCTAGACGGGTGATTTCATCAATCAGTTTTTGCCATTCCGGTAAGATCACTTCTTCACGCGCCGTTTTTAACATTAAGGCATGAGAAAGGTTGTTAATGTCTTCTGATGTACATGCAAAGTGGATAAATTCAGAGACTTTGGCTAATTCTGGTAAAGCTTCACTTTTTTCTTTTAAGAAATACTCAACTGCTTTTACGTCATGATTCGTGGTGCGCTCAATTTCTTTGATACGTTCAGCATCTTGAAGACTGAATTCTTCTACAATTTTATTAAGGTAATCGTTTGCTTCTTTGGACAAAGAAGAAACTTCTTGGATTTCAGCGGTCGCCGCCAATTTTTGTAACCAACGTACTTCCACGGTGACACGGAATTTGAGTAAACCAAATTCACTGAAAATACCACGCAATGCAGTGGCTTTATCTTGATAACGACCGTCAATCGGGGAAAGAGCGGTTAATGCGGAAAGTTGCATAAGAGTTCTCCAAGGATTAATTTAAAGTTAAGTAGAGTTGTCGTGCCGCTTGCACTAATTTTTTACGATGAAATAACAGTTGCCATTTGCTGCCGCCGACTTGACGCCACAAAACGGCAGAACGAATGCCAGCAAGTAAACACGCACGAATTTTGTCTTGCACGCTTTGTTGCTGTAAATGATATGCCGAACCAATAATGTGGATGCGTTTGCCTAAAGGGCTAATCGTATCGACATAAATGTTTGCCATGATAGAAAACATCTCATCATCAAATTGATTGTCGTGATAAGCAAGTTGTTCCGGTAAACGGGCAATACGGCGGCCAAGTTCTTGTTTGATTTCAGATTGTTTGTTTAATTTGCTCTCTAACGCTAACAAGCTGCCCCAATAATTTAATAAATTTTTGTCATTTAATTGGGTGAGTTGCTCGATAAGCGTGTTTAATCCCACTTTAAGATGTTGAACATCACCGCCAAATACGGCTAATGTATCTTCGGGTTGAGTAATGAGAAGAGAATGAATGGTCGTTTGGAATGCATCTTGGTTATCAACTTCGCCTTTTTGTGCTAATTGACTGATTAATAAGACTGATTGACAAACACCGGCAAGTGCCAGAGCCATATCATTATAATTTTTCATTGGGATTATAAATTGTGAGCTGCAGAAATTTTTGGCGTAATATAGCATTTTTACACATTGTTTTGAACTCAATCATTAAAAAACGCCCTATCTTTTGTTATCATAGCGCCAATTCAGTTTACAGAATAAAAGGATAACCAATGACAAAACCAATTGTATTCAGTGGCGTGCAGCCTTCCGGCGAATTAACTATCGGGAATTATTTAGGTGCACTTCGCAACTGGGTGAAAATGCAAGAAGATTATGAGTGTATTTTCTGTGTGGTGGATTTACATGCCATCACTGTACGTCAAGATCCTGTGGCACTTCGCAAAGCAACCCTTGATGTGCTCGCCCTTTACTTGGCTTGTGGCATTGATCCGAATAAAAGCACGATCTTCGTGCAATCTCATGTACCAGAGCATACTCAACTAAGCTGGGTATTAAACTGCTACACCTATTTTGGTGAGATGAGCCGTATGACTCAATTTAAAGATAAATCAGCACGTTATGCCGAAAATATTAACGTGGGTTTATTTGATTATCCAGTTTTAATGGCAGCAGATATCTTACTTTACCAAGCGAAAAGCGTACCGGTAGGGGATGACCAAAAACAACATTTAGAAATCACCCGTGATATTGCCGCTCGTTTTAATTCTCTTTATGGTGATATTTTCACGATTCCTGAAATATTCTTAGGCAAAGCCGGTGCACGTATTATGTCTTTGCAAGATCCTGATAAAAAAATGTCTAAATCCGATGATAACCGTAATAACGTGGTGACTTTGCTTGAAGATCCTAAATCGGTAGCGAAAAAAATCAAACGCGCGGTAACAGACTCTGATGAACCACCTGTTGTACGTTATGACGTGAAAAATAAAGCTGGTGTGTCTAACTTATTGGATATTCTTTCTGCAGTAACTGATAAATCTGTGGCAGACCTTGAAAAAGAATTTGAAGGTAAAATGTACGGACACTTAAAAACAGCGGTGGCTGACGAAGTGTCAAACTTACTTGCGGGTTTACAAGAACGTTTTTATCAATATCGTAACGATGAAGCACTTTTAGACGAGATTTTACGTCAAGGTGCAGAAAAAGCCCGCGCAAGAGCGAAAGAAACCCTTGCCAAAGTGTATGAAGCCGTCGGCTTTGTTGCTGCAAAATAATTTTAAACTTAATAAGCCGTGTTATATCACGGCTTTTTTAGATAAGGAGAAAAAGATGGCCATTCAAACTGAAAAACCAATTGAATGCGTAGGCTGTAATACTTTCGATATGAAATCATTGTTTGATAACAGTGATTGTAGTTTCCCTATCGAACAGTTTTACGCGACTCGTCAAGATGCAGAAGGCGCATTGGAATATTTCACATTAAAAGCGCGTGATGTAGAAAGTGAGCCTTGCCAAATTCAATCTGAAATTCAACAGGTTGAAGAGGGGTATGTACTTAAAGCGGTTTTCACATTCTGCTGCCAAGCGGAATTAGTGATTTTCCAAATGAAGCTTGTGTAAGTGATAACTTACTCTAGAAAAAACGCTATTTGTGACCGCACTTTCTGACATTTATGTTCCCCTGCATCGTATTATTCCTTTTTCTAATGTAGAAGGGCAGGGGAATCGTACCAGTATTTTCTTACAAGGTTGTAAGTTAAACTGCCTTTATTGCCACAATCCAGAAACCATTCCGCGTTATGCGGAAGGGGCTCATCAAGTCAGTTTGCAGTATTTGTATGAGCAAGCGATGGATGCGGTACCGTTCATTCGTGGTGTAACGGTTTCTGGCGGGGAACCTACTATTCATCATAAAAAGCTTGTCCCATTGTTTCAAAAACTACGTGAGGAAGGGCTAACTTGCTATTTGGATAGCAGTGGTTTCTTTGAATTTGACGCAATTCGTCCTTTAATTGATGTCACGGACAAATTTCTCTTTGATTTGAAAGGAGAAGGACTTGGCTTACAGAGTTTGTGCTTTGATAGACAAAATCGCCAAGGCATTGTCCCGAAAAACATCATCCCCACTCATCAACATATCAAGCAAGAAAACTTAGATCGCAATTTAAAGAACTTGGCGCAACTTTTGCCATTGAATAAAGTGGAAGAAGTGCGGTTAGTTTATGTGACGAATTTTTTTGATTCAGAAAAGTTGGTGGAAAAAGTAGCGTCCTTATTGAAAGATTATCCAGATGTTTTGTTGAAAATTATCCGAATGCACACAAAAGGTGCACGAGATGCCGAAGGACTCACCCCTTATGTCCCAACTGTTGAGCAGACTCAAGCGCTTGAAAACTATGCGAAATCTTGTGGTATGACCAAAATTGTGACCATTTTATAAGCAAACATGCTGAAAAATAGTAAAAATATTCCGACTTTTCACCGAAAAACAAGTAGAATAGGACAATTTTATTCACTTACTTATCTAACCAACCTAGGGGAAAAAAATGGGTATTTTAGGTAGCGTTTTAGGCATTGTCGTATTACTGATCATTGCCGTATTATTTTCAAATAATCGTAAGGCGATTAATTTACGTACTGTATTAGGGGCTTTGGCGATCCAAATCGGATTTGCGGCCCTTATTTTGTATGTGCCGTTTGGTCGTGATGCATTGCAAGCGACAGCAAATGGTGTATCAAATGTTATCGCTTATGGTAATGAAGGGATTAACTTCGTCTTTGGTGGCTTAGCAGATCCTTCAAATGCCGGCTTTATCTTTGCGGTGAAAGTGTTACCAATCATCGTCTTTTTCTCTGGTTTAATTTCGGTGCTTTACTATTTAGGCATCATGCAAGTGGTCATCAAAGTGATCGGTGGTGCATTGCAAGCGGCATTAGGTACATCTAAAGCAGAATCAATGTCTGCGGCAGCGAATATCTTCGTTGGTCAAACTGAAGCACCTTTAGTAGTTCGTCCTTACATTAAAAATATGACCCAATCTGAATTGTTCGCTATTATGGCGGGTGGTACAGCTTCTATCGCGGGCTCAGTCATGGCAGGTTATGCAGGAATGGGCGTGCCGTTGACTTACTTAATCGCAGCATCTTTCATGGCTGCACCAGCAGGTTTGTTATTTGCGAAAATTTTATTCCCACAAACTGAACAATTTACTGATAAACAACCTGATACAGACGATAGCGAAAAACCGACTAACGTGCTTGAAGCCATGGCTGGTGGTGCGAGTGCAGGTATGCAATTAGCGTTAAACGTTGGTGCAATGTTAATCGCATTCGTCGGTTTAATTGCTTTAATTAACGGTATTTTAGGCGGCGTAGGCGGCTGGTTCGGTTACGGTGATTTAACGTTACAATCAATCTTTGGTTGGATCTTCAAACCATTAGCTTACTTAATCGGTGTATCTTGGGATGAATCTGCCATCGCCGGTCAAATGATTGGTATGAAATTAGCCGTAAATGAATTCGTGGGTTACTTAGAGTTCGCGAAATACTTACAACCAGATACAGCAGTTGTATTAAGTGAAAAAACTAAAGCCATCATTACTTTCGCATTATGTGGTTTCGCTAACTTCAGCTCTATCGCAATCTTAATCGGCGGTATCGGTGGTATGGCACCAAATCGTCGTGGTGATGTGGCTCGCTTAGGTTTAAAAGCAGTTGTAGCGGGTACATTAGCTAACTTAATGAGTGCGACTATCGCAGGTTTATTCATCGAGTTAAGCGGCGTAGCAATGTAATTAAAATGTGGTGAATTTTGACCGCACTTTATCTCTCAACACCACGAATCATTCGTGGTGTTGTACTTTAAAGCAAGCGAAAACGTTTGCTTAGATGACTTTTTATTTATCAACAAGAGGAAAAAACAATGACTCCACATATTAACGCTCCTGAAGGCGCATTTGCAGATGTTGTATTAATGCCAGGCGATCCGCTTCGTGCAAAATATATTGCTGAAACATTCTTAGAAGATGCGAAAGAAGTGACTAACGTTCGCAATATGTTGGGTTATACCGGTACTTATAAAGGTCGTCGTATCTCTGTTATGGGTCACGGTATGGGTATCCCATCTTGCTCAATTTATGCGAAAGAATTAATTACTGAATATGGCGTGAAAAAAATCATCCGTGTTGGTTCTTGTGGTGCCGTACGTATGGACGTTAAAGTACGTGATGTTATCATCGGCCTTGGTGCATGTACTGATTCAAAAGTAAACCGTATCCGTTTCAAAGATAACGATTTTGCTGCAATTGCTGATTTTGATATGGCACAAGCAGCGGTTCAAGCAGCGAAAGAAAAAGGCAAGCAAGTTCGCGTAGGGAATCTCTTCTCTGCAGACTTATTCTACACACCAGATTTTGAAATGTTTGATGTGATGGAAAAATACGGCATCTTAGGCGTAGAAATGGAAGCAGCTGGTATCTATGGCGTGGCAGCAGAATATGGTGCAAAAGCACTTTGTATCTGTACCGTTTCAGACCATATTCGTACACACGAACAAACTACAGCAGAAGAGCGCCAATTAACCTTCAATGATATGATTGAAATTGCGTTAGAGTCTGTATTAATTGGTGATAAAGCATAATTTATCCGATTGATAGAATAAAAAAAGAGCGGTCAATTTTGACCGCTCTTTTGTTTTTCTACTTCGCTATTTTTCATACCAAATTCGGTTCACATAGAGCACCACTTTGCCAGATGGTGTCTCAACATGAATTTCATCATCAATACCTTTTCCGATTAAGGCACGTGCGACGGGAGAATCAATGGAGATCCAGTTTTTAGCGGGATCGAATTCATCGCAGCCGACAATACGATATTGTTTCACTTCGCCTTCTTCATCTTCTAGCTCAACCCAGGCACCGAAAAACACTTTGCCTTCTTGTTTCGGGTGGTAATCCACGATTTGTAACACTTCTAAGCGCTTGGAAAGGAAACGCACACGGCGATCAATTTCACGTAAACGACGTTTACCGTAAATATATTCTGCGTTTTCACTGCGGTCACCAAGTGCGGCGGCATCTGAAACCGCTTGGGTAACTTTAGGGCGTTCTTCTTTCCACAAAAATTTCAGTTCTTGGTCAAGCGCAAGCCAGCCTTGACGGGTAATATAATTTGATTTTGCCATAATAAAAATAAAAGAAATTTTTTTGAATTATATTTGAGCCTGTTGTCTAAAACCAGTATTCTATTCCCGTTTTTATCGAATCCTTTAATAACAAAGAAGTATGACAATGTTAAATCAACAAATTAGCCAAATTATTGCGGCAGAATTAACCGTTCAACCCCAACAAATCCTCGCCGCCATTCAATTATTAGATGATGGCAACACCATTCCATTTATCGCCCGTTATCGTAAAGAAGCCACAGGTGGCTTAGATGACACCCAACTTCGTCATTTTGAAACCCGTTTAATTTATTTACGTGAATTAGAAGATCGTCGTCAAACCATTTTGAAATCTATTGAAGAGCAAGGGAAATTGACCGATGAATTGCGTGACAAAATCCATGCGACACAAAGCAAAACCGAATTAGAAGATTTGTATTTGCCATACAAACCTAAACGTCGTACGAAAGGGCAAATTGCGATTGAGGCAGGTCTTGAACCATTGGCTGATTTACTTTGGAATGAACCGAAAAATGATCCTGAAACGGCTGCAGCTGAATTTATAAACGCAGATAAAGGCGTAACAGATACCAAAGTCGCACTTGATGGTGCACGTTATATTTTAATGGAGCGTTTTGCTGAAGATGCGGGCTTATTAGCTAAAGTCCGTGATTATTTAGCAAAAAATGCGGTTATTGTATCTAAAGTGATCGAAGGCAAAGAAACGGAAGGCGCAAAATTCCAAGATTATTTCGACCACCAAGAATTGTTGAAAAATGTGCCTTCTCACCGTGCATTGGCCATGTTCCGTGGGCGTAATGAGGGCATTTTACAATTAAGCTTAAATGCTGATCCTGATGCTGAAGAGGGAAGTCGCCAAAGTTATTGCGAAGAAATTATTCGTGATTATTTGGATGTACGTTTTACTGGTCAGCCTGCGGATAAATGGCGTGAGCAAGTGATTGCGTGGACATGGAAAATCAAAGTTTCGTTGCATTTAGAAACGGAATTAATGGCAAGTTTACGTGAAAAAGCGGAAGAAGAGGCCATTGATGTTTTCGCTCGAAATCTGACCGCACTTTTAATGGCTGCACCGGCTGGTGCGAAAAGCACCATGGGCTTGGACCCAGGCTTACGTACAGGAGTTAAAGTTGCGGTGGTGGATAACACAGGTAAATTATTAGACACTACCACCATTTATCCACACACGGGGCGTGAAGCTGAAGCACAAGTGGCGATTTTCAGTTTAATCCGCAAACATAACGTAGAATTAATTGCCATTGGTAATGGTACCGCTTCTCGTGAAACCGAACGTTTTGCGAAAGAAGTCATTAAAGAAATTAAAGAAAATAAACCACAAACTGTCGTGGTAAGCGAAGCTGGCGCGTCCGTTTATTCAGCTTCTGAATTTGCGGCAAATGAATTCCCGAACTTAGATGTGTCTTTACGTGGTGCAGTTTCTATTGCACGCCGTTTACAAGATCCATTGGCAGAATTAGTGAAAATCGAACCGAAAGCTATTGGTGTAGGGCAATATCAGCACGATGTAAACCAAACCCAACTTGCGCGTAAACTCGATGCGGTGGTGGAAGACTGTGTGAACGCAGTAGGTGTGGATTTGAATACGGCATCCGCGCCATTACTCGCTCGTGTGGCAGGGATGACGAAAACTTTAGCGCAAAACATTGTGGAATATCGTGATGAAAATGGTCGTTTTGAAAGCCGTGCAGAATTGAAAAAAGTGCCACGTTTAGGGCCAAAAGCCTTTGAGCAATGTGCAGGCTTTATGCGTATTGCTGGCGGGAAAAATCCACTTGATACTTCAGGTGTCCACCCAGAAGCTTATCCTGTGGTCGAAAAAATCTTGCAAGCTACCGCGCAATCTATCCAAGATTTAATGGGCAATGCGGGAGTGGTACGTCAGCTTGATGCAAAACAATTCATTGATGAGCAATTTGGTTTACCAACGGTTCAAGATATTTTCAAAGAACTAGAAAAACCGGGGCGCGATCCGCGTGGTGAGTTTAAAACTGCCGTATTCGCAGAAGGCGTGGAAGAAATCACCGATTTAAAACCAGGTATGATTTTAGAAGGTACCGTCACCAATGTAACTAACTTTGGCGCATTTGTGGATATTGGTGTTCACCAAGACGGTTTAGTACACATTTCATCACTAAGCGATAAATTCGTGGAAGATCCACATCAAGTGGTGAAAACGGGCGATATCGTGAAAGTGAAAGTATTAGAAGTGGATGTGCCGCGTAAACGTATTGCGTTGACGATGCGATTAGATGAAAGTGCGGTCAAAAATGACGGCAAATCTGACCGCACTTTAAGTGCAAAACCAAGAAGTAATGCGCCTCGCCAAGATCGTAATTCAAGAGGAAATAGTGCAATGGGTAATGCCTTTGCCGATGCGTTGAAAAATTGGAAAAAATAATTTCGTCATTTAGATGAACATTGTGGCCAAATAGGCGTACAATGAAGGGGATCTGGTCAATCATCCAATCCCCTTTTTTATTTCAACGAAAGGAATATTCTTATGGAAAAAGGTATTCTTGGGCCGCATGAAGGCAAGGAGCTGGAATTAATGTTAAGGGGCGAAAAGCAAGTGGCATTATTCAATCAGGAACTCGGTATTCCCGACGCCTTTCTCCCTTATCTTGAGCTAGGAATGCTTCATTCAAAAACAGTGCAACGTCATGTTAATGATGTTTGCTTAACTGATTTTATTGTGTATTTACCTCAATCTCTTGCACTCGCTGAACAAATGGAAGTATTACTTCCTGCAAGCACGGTGAATGGTTTTGATCCTAAAGTTGAACGTGAAATCGGTCGAATTCTTGGCTACCGAGAAAAAGACATCGAATACTATATTCAGCATTTTCAAGATAATTTAGAGAAGTATCGGCAGCAGTATAGTTGATAGATAAAATAAAAGTGCGGTCAAAAACACAAGAAATTTTGACCGCGCTTTTGTTTCCAAAGATGATTATTCTAAGTAAACCTTATAATTTTACATTCGCTTTTCTGTAGAAATATCACTATAGATAGCATAACAAGTCAAAGTAGTAAATTAGGTAATTGTTTAATGTATACTAGATCGAAAGGAACTAATATTATTGTTAATAAGGTAAATTGATATGAATAAACCAAAAACTGTTTCAGTTATAGTAAATAATGAATTCTTATTAGTGACTTCTATTATTAGAGGGATGATTGGAATGACAGATCCAGATCAAGATTTTATTTTTAATCAAGTTGATATTACAGATTCATATTTTGGAAAGTTGGTTAGAGAAAAACTTGATGAAAGCAGAGAAGTATCCCTCCAGGAATTTCAAGCTATTTTTAATTCTGAGAAAATGAAGGGGTTACAAAAAAGACTTGAGGAAGAGATGAAAAAACGCTATGGATACAAAAATAAAAAATCTATCTATAAGGATATGTCTTTTTTATCTTTAGAACAGGATAATTTATATATAACTATTTCGCCTCTTCATCAAGATTCTTTAGATGGAAGTACAGGAATTTCACTTCCTGACAATTCACCATTAGAATTTAAATATGACAAGAATATTTCAGATGAAGAATTAGGAAAAGCCATAAGACAAGCTATGACGTATTGTACGAGTATTTATCGGTAATATATTTCCTCAAAATATAAAGTGCGGTCAATTTCCAAAGAGTTTTAAAACCTCTCAAAAACTGACCGCACTTTTTTATTTTCAACGATGCTTATGTTAAATGAATCGACTATTATAGCTGGAGTAGATAAATCAAATGGTAAAGTTGTGTTATTACCAGTTAGAATTCCTAATAAGAATTAGTCGTAAGAGGTGTAAATATGGAAAAATATAAAGTGTTTTTAGGTAGTGAGATTGCTAAAACCTATGATGAAGCTAAGAATTTTACTCTGGCTAGAGTAGATGAATATACTGAATTTAATCATAAAGAATTGTTTTCAACGTTAGCTCCTATAGATAATTTTACAGGTAATGTTTTTTCTTTAATTCATTATTTAAATGATTTCCATCGTGCATTAGCCTCTAAGTATTTATTAGAAAATAATATTTCAGGATTTAAAGAAAATGCTTCTATTGCTGGTTTCTTGGGGATTCTGTCTAAATATGATTTTCAATGGGCGTACAACGGAATTAATACAAATTTCTTTTTTATGAGTTTGCTTTCAGATAATCAAAAGTTAATTGATTATTTAATTAAACATCGTGATGAAATTGTCGATATTTCAGTCCTCTATAAACGAACTGATACCAGACCTTTTTTTAATGCGAACACTTTATTGGCATTAAGTGGCAATTGGCAATTATTAAAAGAGCGCGCACTCACGTTCTTAAATGATGAGAAAAAAGCCCGTAGCGATTTAAAGCGCATTCCTGATCATGAATTTTATGTGGCACTAGCAGATAAAAATATAAAAGGAATGCAAGAGGCTTTAGATAAATTACTCGAACTTAAGTTTGCTAAACGAGCAGCAAAAGATACAATTTTACATTTTGATTTTTACTTGCAACCGCAAGTTTTAATGTATGCCAAAATCGCAGCAATCCACGGTTTTGATTTAGATATTGATTGCCCTATAGCGTCCAAAGAATTGATTGATATAAATCCATTAGCGGAATATAAAATTCCTTATGATTTTATGAAATCATTTGATTTTGATGCACCCCATCAAGTTTGGGTAAATTATGTCAAACAAAGGATGGAAGAAGCGAAGCAAAAGAAAGTTGAAAATAAAAAAGGATTTTGGGCCTCATTATTTGGTCGATAGACAAGGTAGACGGATATACCCAGATAGTACACACCTCCTAATGCGTGCTTGTATCTCACTAAAAATAGATAAACTGAATAAAGTTATTCATGAAAATAGTAAGAACCTTAATTGTGAAATTGATGTTTTAGGCACGTGTTAGGAGACGCGTGCCATTATGGGGATTAACAATGATCGTAACTAAAGAAGATATTATGAACTTAATTTTCCATAAATGCTTTTACGGAGTGGCTATAGGAGAGACAAAATCGAAAGTTGTATCTTTATTTGGAGAGCCTATACATTTCGAACCGCAGAGAAAAAATAGAGAGATATTATTATATGATGGAATTAATATCTATTTATATAATTCACTTGTTATGGAAGTTAGTATTGATTTTTCAAAATCGTCATCATTTAAGTTAAAAGATAATATTTCAATCCATTCTCTTATTAATATTTTAGATGATCAATGTATTGAATATAAGATTGAGTTAAATGAAGAGGAAGAGTATGACTTTATCTCATTTAATAGTATTCAAGTTGGTTTTTTAGATAATAAATTATCTTATATATGGCTATCCTGATTAGCAAGGTAGCCACTGTGTTTCTCTAAAAAACTATAAATGGTGCAAGAATCTACGCTTGTGCTAATTAACAAGGCGATTTAAAAATCGGGCAATTTAGTCGTGTAAAATCGCCAATAATCGATTTAATTAACACAGTTGAAAGTGCGGTCAATTTTCAAAGAGTTTTTAAACCTCTCAAAAAGTGACCGCACTTTATTATTGATCAGGAAGGATTATTCCGTGTCTTCTTTTGCCCATTCTAATGAGCGTTTAACTGCTTTTTTCCAGCCTTTATAACGACGTTCACGTTTTTCTTCATCATTATCTGGTGTGAAGGTACGTTCTACACGTGCTTTGTCGTGAAGCTCATCTAAATCTTTCCAGAAACCAACGGCAAGACCTGCAAGGTAAGCGGCACCAAGTGCGGTTACTTCTTTCACTACTGGACGCTCAACATTCACATCTAAAATATCCGCTTGGAATTGCATTAAGAAATTGTTGTTGGTTGCGCCACCATCGACACGTAAATATTGTAAGCGTTGACCTGAGTCAGATTGCATTGCTTCTAACACATCACGGGTTTGGTAAGCAATGGATTCAAGGGTTGCGCGTACAATATGGTTACGGTTAGAACCACGAGAAAGACCGAAAATTGCACCGCGTGCATACGGATCCCAATATGGTGCGCCTAAACCAGTGAAGGCTGGTACGACATATACCCCGTTGCTGTCAGGAACTTTTTGTGCGAAGTATTCGGAGTCATGGCTGTCATGTACGATTTTGAGTTCATCACGTAACCATTGGATTGAAGCACCAGCGATAAATACCGAACCTTCAAGCGCGTATTCAGGTTCACCTTTGGCGTTACAAGCGATGGTGGTTAATAGACCATTTTTAGAGGTAATGGCTTTATCACCGGTGTGAAGCAACATAAAGCAGCCTGTACCATAGGTATTTTTCGCTTGGCCTGCACGTGTGCAAAGATGGCCGTAAAGTGCCGCTTGTTGGTCACCCGCGATACCTGCAACAGGAATACGTACGCCGCCTTTACCCCCGATGTTGGTTTTGCCGTACACTTCGGATGAATTACGCACTTCAGGCAACATTGATCGTGGAATATTTAATAATTCCAACATTTTGTCATCCCATTTTTTCGTATGGATGTTAAATAACATGGTACGGGATGCGTTGGTGTAATCCGTTACGTGAACACGGCCTTGAGTTAATTTCCATACAAGCCAGGTATCCACGGTACCGAATAGAAGTTCACCGCGTTCCGCTTTT
>NZ_KV837988.1:19860-29158 GCF_001838615.1 Haemophilus sp. HMSC61B11 | reverse complement strand
TTTTCACGAGCACCTTCTACATTGTCTAAAATCCATTTCACTTTTGTACCAGAGAAATAGGGATCCACCACTAAGCCCGTGGTATTGCGGATATAGTCTTCGTGACCATCCGCTTTAAGTTTGTCTGTAATATCTGCAGTACGACGACATTGCCACACAATCGCATTATAAATCGGTGTGCCGGTTGCTTTTTCCCACACAATGGTGGTTTCACGTTGGTTAGTAATACCAATTGCCGCGATTTCGTCAGAGGTAATGCCTGCTTTTGCAACGACTTCGTTTAATGTTGAACTTTGTGTTGCCCAAATTTCCATTGGATTATGTTCCACCCAGCCTGCGCGTGGATAAATTTGTGTAAATTCACGTTGGGCGATTTCGACAACATTCGCATTGTGATCTAATAATACTGCACGAGAACTTGTGGTACCTTGGTCCAAAGCGATGATGTATTTTTTGTCTGTCATGGTTCTATTCCTTAGAGTGCTTGGCACTCTCATTAAATGAATGAAGAAATTTTGAGCTTAAACGAACAAATTGCGAGCCTAACTTAATTGAATTCGAACTTAATTGGAATAAGCAATGTTTGGTTTTGTGATGGGGGTCACAGATTTTTTTATTAAAATATGTAAACGATTGCGTTAACGCACAAAATAATGTGATCTTTGTCGCATTTTTAGAAAATAGATCGATTTTATCTATTGAATTAATTGGTTAAAACTAGATAATGGCGCCACTCACTTTGAGTATCTCAATATTTGATCAAACAACGAAACGAATTGCAAATCAAGATTTCTTTAATGAAATCATTAAGTTAATCATTATTTGGAGGTTCTCTTATGAATGTCTATTTTGCAGAATTTTTTGGCACAGCACTCTTAATCCTGTTAGGTAACGGTGTGGTAGCCAACGTATGTTTAAATAAAACGAAAGGGCAAAGTTCTGGTTGGATTGTGATTACTACCGCGTGGGCATTTGCGGTGTATGTGGCCGTTGTTGTGACAGGTCCTTACAGCGGGGCGCACTTAAATCCAGCGGTAACACTTGGTGTGGCAATGAAGGGTGTATTTGCTTGGGAGCTGGTACCAGGCTACATCGCGGCACAAGTGGTGGGGGGCATGGTAGGTGCGTTGTTGGTTTACATTATGTATAAAGATCACTTTGCAGCGACCGAAGAAGAGGGCTTAAAACGCGCTTGTTTCTGTACTGAACCAGCAATTCGTAACTATCCAATCAACTTAGTGAACGAAATTGTTGGTACCTTCGTACTCGTCTTCGTAATTTTCTATCTTGCGGGGGCAAACATCACTTTACCTGGCACAGCAGAAAGCACACCTATTGGTTTAGGTTCTATCGGGGCATTACCAGTAGCGATTTTAGTTTGGGCAATAGGTTTGAGCTTAGGTGGAACAACCGGTTCTGCGAACAATCCCGCTCGAGATCTTGGTCCGCGCTTAACCTTAGGTCTTTTCCTGGGTGGTACATTAAAAACTAAAGCTGACTGGGGATACAGTTGGGTGCCGGTTATAGGGCCATTTATCGGGGCGGCTTTAGCAGCAGTATTCTATAACGCCATTACGTAATTTATTCAAATAGAAAGAGCGGTCAAAATTCATGGTGTTTTTTGACCGCTCTTTTTATATTTAGACGTTTGATTAAATACAATAATCTTCGAATTCCATTGGCATTTTAGCTTGCAATAAGAACTGCTTTGTACGTTCTTGTTGAGGGCGGCTGAAGAAGTTTGCCGCTGTATTTTGTTCAACAACTTGACCATTTTCCATAAGAATCACACGATCAGCCACGTCTTTGGCAAAATTCAACTCATGGGTGACAATAATCATTGTCCAGCCTTCTTGTGCGAGCATTTTGAGTGCTTGTAACACTTCACCGACGAGTTCAGGGTCAAGAGCGGAAGTAGGCTCATCTAACAAGATAATATCGGGTTTAACGGCTAAAGCACGGGCGATCCCGACACGTTGCTGTTGACCACCAGAAAGTTGAGAGGGATATAAATCCGCTTTTGCTTTTAAACCAACTTTTTCCAATAATGCTAAGGCTTTTTCACGCGCAATCTCTTTCGCTTGTTTTTGCACAACGACCATGCCTTCCATCACATTTTCAAGTGCCGTGCGGTGGGGAAATAGATTGTATTGTTGGAACACCATTGAGGAACGACGACGCAATTTTAGTTCATCGGCTTTGCTGATCTTCTTGCTGAAATCAATAGTTAAGTTTCCATCGGTAAATGCTAATACTCCTTTTTCTGGGCGTTCGAGCAAATTTAAACAGCGTAAAAAAGTCGTTTTGCCTGAACCTGATGGACCCAGAATGGCAACCACTTCGCCTTTATTAATTTCAAAATCAATGCCTTTTAATACATGGTGGCCATTAAAACTTTTCTGAATATTCGTGACTTTTAACATAACCAGTCCTTATAAATGGCGAGAAAGGCGTTTTTCTAAGCGGGTTTGCCCCATTGACAGCACAAAACAGAATACCCAATAAATGAGAGCCGCTTCGCTGTAAATTAAAATAAACTCATAGTTTTCAGCCGTGATGTTTTGTGCCACACGAAATAATTCCGCAATCCAAACGAGCGAAGCGAGAGACGTATCTTTCACTGTGCTAATGAATGTGTTTGATAGCGAAGGGACGGAAATACGTAAAGCTTGAGGCATAATGGTACGCACGAAAGCTTGTGTGTAATTCATGCCTATCGCATAAGAGGCTTCCCATTGACCTTTAGGAATAGCAAGAATAGAGGCTCTCACTGTTTCTGCCGCATAAGCACCAATATTAATAGAGAACGCAATAATGGCGGTTGGGAAAGGTTCAAGTTTGATGCCAACTTCGGGTAAACCGTAGAAAATAATGAAGATCTGCACCAACATTGGCGTGCCACGAATAATTGAAATATAAGTGCGACAAATGCCCTGCAGTATTTTGGTCATTAAATTGGGATGTGGCAATGTGCAAATCACAGCCACGATAACCGCAATGAATAAACCGCAAAAGAAGGAAATGACCGCAAGGGGGATCGTATATAAAATTGCCCCTTCCATCATAGGCCAAAACGAGCTGATTACATAATCAGCTCGTTCTGCGGTCATAAATGGAAGGCTGGCTAACCAATTATTGAGTAATGTCATCGCCAAACCATTTGATTGAAAGTTGTTTTAAAGTTCCGTCTTTGCGTAGTTCTTCAAGTGCTTGGTTCACTTTTGCAATAAGCGGTTCTTCACCTTTCAAGAAAGCAAAACCGGTTGGGATTTTTTTATCACTTTCTACAGCAATTTTTAAGCCTGAGTTAGGTTGTTTTTTGAAGTAATCTAATACGGCAAGCTTATCGTTTACTGTTGCATCAACACGACCTTGTTTTACCGCCTCAAGGTTTTGCGCCAAGCTATCTACAGTCACGATAATCGCACCATTATCACGTGCATCTTTGCTCCAGTTACTGGTTGCAGATTGTGCAGATTTTTTACCTTTTAAATCAGGGAATGATTTAATGCTATCGTTATCAGCTTTCGTCACGATTACGCCAGCAGAGTAGTTATAAGGTGCACTGTAATCATATTTTTTTAAACGTTCTGGGCTTGGATTGGTTTGGTTCGCAATAACATCAAAGCGTTTTGCGTTTAAACCTGCATACATGCCATCCCAAGCGGTTTCTTTAAATTCAACTTTCCAACCTAATTTTTGTGCAACTTTTTCGATAATTTCCACATCGAAACCGGTTAACTTGCCATCTTTATCGTGGAAAGTAAATGGTGCGTAAGTACCCTCAGTACCAACTAATAAGGTTTTAGTTTGTTCAACGCGATCAGCAATTTCACCGGCGTTAGCAAAAGTAGAAAGGGCTAATCCTGCCGCTAAAAGTGCGGTGCTAAAAAATGATTTTTTCATAAGTATTCCTTTTTTAGATAAATAACGAAAGTGAAATGAATTATAAGAAGCGAAAAAGAAAAGAAAAGTATTATTTATTTATGAATTATTTCTTTTCGTTATATCAAATAAAAACTGTTTAATTAATAAACAAAAAAGGTCTGTAAAAACAGACCTTAGATAGAATGAATTCAATCAATAGATTAAGCTTCAATACCTTCGAATAACGCCGTACTTAAATAACGTTCTGATGCAGAAGGTAGGATTGCAACGATTAATTTATCTTGGAATTCTGGTAGTTTTGCTAAGCGGTCAGCCGCTGCCACAGCCGCACCTGAAGAAATACCTGCAAGAATACCTTCCTCAGCCATTAAGCGACGAGCGGTCGCAATTGCCGTATCGCTATCTACAGTTTCCACGCGATCAATTAATGATAAATCTAAGTTTTTCGGAATAAAGCCCGCACCGATACCTTGAATTTTGTGTGGACCTGGTTTCACTTCTTGACCAGCAAGGGTTTGGCTAATAACAGGTGATTCTGTTGGTTCAACCGCTACAGAGGTAATTTTTTTACCGTGATCTAATTTGATCGCACGAGAAATACCGGTAATTGTACCACCGGTACCCACACCGGCAACCACAACATCAACTTTACCTTCAGTATCTGTCCAGATTTCTTCACCGGTAGTTTGACGGTGAATGTCCGGGTTAGCCGGGTTTTCAAATTGTTTTAGCATCACATAATGATTTGGGTTAGACGCCACAATTTCTTCTGCTTTAGCGATCGCACCTTTCATCCCTTTTGAGCCTTCAGTGAGCACAAGGTTCACCCCTAACCCACGTAATAAACGTTTACGTTCAAGACTCATGGTTTCAGGCATGGTTAAGGTGATTTTGTAACCGCGTGCTGCTGCTACATAAGCTAAAGCAATACCGGTATTACCGCTGGTTGCATCTACAATTTCTTTACCCGCGGTTAAAATGCCGTCTTTTTCTGCTTGCCAAATCATATTGGCACCAATACGGCATTTCACGCTGAAGCTTGGGTTACGACCTTCAATTTTTACGACAACGTTACCATTGTGTCCGAAGTGTTTTAAACGAACTAATGGAGTATTACCGATTGAGTATGAGTTATCTGCATAAATTGTCATTTTACTGTCCTTTTATATTTTGGAATGAGTTGATGCAGTAGTTATAACATCGGCTTTTATATAAAAAAAATAGTTAATAGCTATATTTTATAACTAAATGCTATTTATTCACGATGTTATTTCCTGAAGGCTTAATTTCTGTACTCGTAGAACGTGTCACAATTTGTGTTGAGCCTGAAGTGCGGTCAAAATTCATATCGAATTTTAATTGTGAGCGATAATTTTCGACCCACATTACCGTTGCACCACAGACCGCCACAGGAATAATCACTAAATTCACGATCGGCAATGCGGTACAAAGGGTAATTAATGCCCCGAATGTCAGGCTTTGAGAACGTCTTTCGCCTAACGCATTTTTCATAATGCCAAAAGAAATTTTATGATTATCAAACGGGTAGTCACAGTACTGAATCGCCATCATCCAACAGGTAAACAAGAATGTCAGCACAGGAATAATGGTTTGTCCAATAACTGGGATGAAACTCAATAGGAACAAGCCCACAAATTTCGGTAAGCTGTACCATAATTTTTGCCATTCGCGGTTTAGCATACGCGGCACATCTTTCATGATTTCAGCCAAACCATCATCATTAACGGCTTCGCCAGTCAGCATTTTTTCGACTTTTTCTGCCAACAATCCATTAAACGGTGCGGCAATAAAGCCTGAAAGTGTCGTAAAGGCAAAATAGAAAAATAAGAGAATTGAGCCTATAGACAGCACGAGCAAAATCACACTTAAAAAGCTTAACCAATCTGGAATAAAGCTCATCACCCAGTCGATCATTGTGGAGATTTGTGAAACAAATAGCCAAAATAAGCCAGTGAGTAGGACGACGTTAAGTAAAATCGGCATAATCACAAAACGGCGGAGGCCTTTTTGCGTAATGAAATGCCAACCCATCACGAAATGATTGAAAGCAGATTTTATTTCATTTTGATCGATCATCATTGTTCCTTTAAATTAAAAAGTAAAAAATACAAAATGTCACAGAAAGACAATATTTTTTGAGAAAAATTCCATCTCATCCCTTTTAATATCTTGTTTGCTTTCCTATTTTTTCACCTGCGGAAATGTGGTAGGATTAGCAAAAAATCATTGCGTTAAGGAGCAACAAGAATGGACTTAAATACCATTTTGATTATTTTAGGGGTGATTGCTTTAATTGCCTTAGTGGTACACGGATTATGGTCAAATCGTCGTGAGAAATCAAAATATTTTAAAAGTGCGAATACATTTAACCGCACTTCTAAAAGTGGGGAGGTCAATTCTTTTTCGCAAGCCGCTGATCCTAATGCGGATATTCGTTTAACACATCGTGCTCAAGCGGCACAGCCTGTACAACAAAATGTTCAACCTAAAGTGACACCTCAGGCGGCAAGCCAACAACAATTAAATTTTGATGAGCAACATGCTCAAGTTGATGCGCGTCAAATAGAAAAAAGTGTGGATGATATTAAAATCTCCTTACCAAATCAGCCAGTTTATGAGATGAATACGGCGCAACCTGCTCCTGCGCCACAGCCTGAACCTGTGGTTTATCCTGAAACGAATGTACAACCGAAACCACGTGTGGCAGAGATGACAATCGAAGAATTAGAAGCTCAAAGCAATGATTTTGATGGTGTGAATTCTTCTTCGCCTGAATTGCGTGAGCAGTTAGCCGAGATGTCATTAAACCCACATCAAGAACTCACTCACGAGAATGTGCATTTTAACTATCACGAACCGGTAGAAGTTGAAAAACCAAAACAAACCACCGGTTTTGTTCAACTTTATGTGATTTCAAATCAAAATCGTGAATTCTATGGTCCACAATTATCTCAATCTTTAGAAAACTTGGGATTCATTTTTGGCGAGCGTCAAATGTATCACCGCCACTTTGATTTAAGTGTGGCAAGCCCAGTGTTATTTAGTGTGGCAAACATTGAACAGCCCGGTACGTTTGATTATTACAATATGGCAGAGTTTTCAACCATGGGCGTAGTGCTCTTTATGCAGCTACCATCACCAGGTAATAATTTGGCAAATTTACGCATGATGATTCGCGCAGCGAAAACTATCGCAGAAGATTTAGGTGGTGTAGTGTTGACCGATCAACAAGAAATTTTTGATGATGTAGCTGAGCAAGATTATTTATCTCGCATCGCATAAAACGCACGAAAAAATAACCGCACTTTGGGCGAGCCGATGGTTCGCCCATTTTAATTCAATGAGTAAACCGTTAGAGAACATTATGAGCCTTCAGCAACAAATTGATACATTACGTCATGATCTTCGTCGTTATGAATATGAATATCACGTATTGGATAACCCAACCATTCCGGATGCGGAATATGACCGTTTATTTCATCAACTTAAAGCCTTAGAAGCCGCTCATCCGGAACTCATTACGGCTGATTCACCTACTCAACGCGTAGGCGCTAAACCACTGTCAGGCTTTGCACAAATTCGTCATGAAATTCCAATGCTGTCTTTGGATAATGCCTTTTCCGACGAAGAGTTTTATGCATTCGTAAAGCGCATTGAAGATCGTCTTATTCGTTTGCCTGAACCGCTTACTTTCTGCTGTGAACCTAAGTTAGATGGTTTAGCGGTGAGTATTTTGTATGTGAATGGCGTACTGACTCAAGCTGCAACCCGTGGTGATGGGACGACAGGGGAAGATATTACTGCCAATATTCGCACGATTCGAAATATTCCGTTGCAGCTTTTAATGGACAATCCACCCGCACGTTTAGAGGTGCGCGGTGAAGTATTTATGCCACACGCAGGCTTTGAGCGTTTAAATCAACTGGCGTTAGAGAAAGGTGAGAAAACTTTTGCTAACCCGCGTAATGCTGCAGCGGGATCGTTGCGCCAGCTCGATCCGAAAATTACGAGTAAACGTCCATTGGTCTTGAATGCTTATAGTATTGGTATTGCTGAAGGGGTAGATTTACCGAATACACATTATGATCGTTTGCAATGGTTGAAGTCTATTGGGATTCCAGTAAACCCAGAAATCCGTTTATGTAACGGCACAGATGAAGTGTTGGATTTTTATCGTGATATTCAAAATAAACGCAGCTCTCTTGGCTACGATATTGATGGCACCGTGCTGAAAATCAATGATATTGCGTTACAAGAGAAATTAGGTTTTATCTCAAAAGCACCGCGTTGGGCAATTGCTTATAAATTCCCTGCACAAGAAGAATTAACTCGCTTAAATGACGTGGAATTCCAAGTAGGCAGAACGGGGGCAATTACTCCAGTAGCCAAATTAGAGCCTGTATTTGTGGCTGGGGTAACAGTAAGTAATGCTACATTACATAACGGCGATGAAATTGAACGCTTGGATATTGCTATTGGCGATACAGTGGTCATTCGCCGTGCGGGAGATGTGATCCCTCAAATTATCGGTGTATTGCACGACCGTCGTCCAGCGGATGCGAGACCGATTATTTTCCCTAAAACTTGTCCTGTATGTGATTCGGCTATTGTTCGCATTGAAGGCGAAGCAGTAGCACGTTGTACGGGCGGTTTGTTCTGTGCCGCACAGCGTAAAGAAGCGCTTAAACACTTTGTTTCTCGCAAAGCCATGGATATTGATGGCGTAGGGGGGAAATTAATCGAGCAGTTGGTGGATCGTGAATTAGTTCATACACCGGCCGATTTATTTAAGTTAGATTTAACGACGCTAACCCGTTTGGAAAGAATGGGCACAAAATCAGCCGAAAATGCCTTAGCGAGCCTTGAAAAAGCAAAAAATACGACGTTGGCTCGTTTTATTTTTGCTTTAGGGATTCGTGAAGTGGGTGAAGCAACGGCATTGAATTTAGCAAATCATTTCAAAACCTTAGAAGCTTTGCAAAATGCAGATTTAGAAGCCTTACAGCAAGTGCCTGATGTGGGCGAAGTAGTGGCAAATCGTATTTTGGCGTTTTGGCACGAACCACATAATGTGGCGGTAGTGAATGATTTAATCGCTCAAGGCGTACATTGGGAAACCGTGGAAACCAAAGAAGTGACAGAAAACCGCTTTAAAGGCAAAACGGTTGTATTAACCGGAACCTTAACTCAAATGGGACGTAATGAAGCTAAAGCCTTATTACAAGACATGGGCGCGAAAGTGAGCGGCTCGGTTTCAGCAAAAACAGATTTTGTGATTGCCGGTGATGCGGCGGGTTCTAAGCTCACAAAAGCACAAGAATTAGGTGTTACCGTTCTAACGGAAGAAGAATTTTTGGCTCAGATTTAACCGTCTCAATCGAAAAAAAAA
>NZ_KV837988.1:0-19760 GCF_001838615.1 Haemophilus sp. HMSC61B11 | reverse complement strand
AAAAAAAAACTAAAAAAATGACCGCACTTCATCTCATCTCAAGATTAAGTGCGGTTTAACTTTTCTTCTTAATAAACGATAGCGGACATTTTAAGCTCTTAATTTACTGGCTCCACGTTCCAGTTGTTTTGCCAAGCATTCTTTTGAAGCAATAATCTGTTTACCAAAACGTTTATATAAACGTTGTTTTAATTTTGCCAACCCTTTCACTTTAGCACTTTTTTCTGCCCCAAATAACTGCTTAATATGGAGTGTCACCTGACCAATCTCTTGTAAGGCTATACCTGTTTTGGCTTTTAATTCGTTTAATTGGAACGTGATTTTTTCCTGTACATGCTGTTCCAATCGTTGCATTAATTCTGTCGTATCGGCGGTTTCATTTTGACACAACTGTTCAAATTCGGCGATTTCTGTACTGAAATCTAGCTGTAACCCTTGTTCCAATTCAATTAATACTGCCGTGCCGTATTCCAATTGTGATGTTAATTGCTGTTGGCTTTGAACTAATTGATTTTGAATGGCTTCACTTTGTTCAATACATTCATTTAATGACTGTTTCATTTCTGTTTGTTGCTGCATGGCAGAGGCTTTTATTGAATCAATTCGTTGTTGAATTTGCTGCATAAGATCTGACATTGTTTGTACGTTTTCCATTTTCTTCTCCTTTGGGATTTTTAACCGCACTTAAGAAAAGTGCGGTCATTTTGTTACTTATTTTTTGATGATTTGTTTCACATCCACTTCTGTTTTATTCCATTCTTTATCGACTTTACCAATAATTTGAATGTTATCTTGAGGTGCTATCGTTTCACCATTCCATGCTTTTTTGCTGACTTCAATTTGAATTTCTTTTCCACTTGCGTCTTTAAATAAGAAATCCTTTTTACCAATTTGTTTTACAATTTGTCCGTCTAAACGAACTGGAGTGTCATCATTGGCATTTAATGCATCATCAACGGTTTTTACAATAACACTTTCATCGACAAAACCTTGTTGGAGGTTGTGCTTGTGACCATCATTAAATCCTTGTGCTATTGCGGTGTTATATACGGCAACAGAAGATAATGCGATAGCTGCAACAGTAAGTAATTTTTTCATAGTTTGTTCTCCTAAATAAGATAATCATAAAGTAAGTTGAAAGCTTTGCTTTCAGATGTATTAAATCATTCAAATCTTAATCTTTTCTTAAGTGATTAACATTTTTCAGATTTATTTATCGATTGGATTGTTTGCCTTTCGATGAGTGTATTTAAACAAGAGAATCTTAAGGAAAGATTAAGAGAGGTAAAAAAATGAAAATTTTTTGAAAATAAAAAAATAGGGCGTTTAAGCCCTACTTTTATGAGAAAAATGCCTTGGAAATCTACCGCACTTTAGCCTGCTACTGCAGGTAAATAACCTGCTTGAATTAAGAATGGTACGATCATAATGATTACGCCAATTACTAAGGCTATCACTAAGGTTACGTTTCCACCGATTACACGATAAGGCAGATTGGGATTCGCTTGACGTGTTTTCCATGCCAGTCCGATAGGCAAAATCAAGCAGTAGAATGCGCAGAGTAAACCCGCATAGCTTAATGCGGCAATAAAGCCTTCAGGATAATACAAGGCGAACGCAAGTGGTGGTGTGAAAGCGGCGATAGTCAGTGTTAAACGGTTGTGTGGTAATCTATAACGTTTAAATAAATCGCCTAAACCTTCAAATACCCCTAGCATCACACCTAGGAAAGAAGTGATTAAAGCAAGTGCAGAGAATACACGCACGATTTCGCCCATGATGTGGGAGTTCGTGATTTGACGTGTTGCATTGACTAAGCCGTTAAGGGTTGGATCTGCTTGTAACACTTGCACGAATTCATTTTGACTTAATACGCCGTGAGTCGCTAATTGCCACACTAAATAAGCCATAAGTGGAATGGCTGTACCAATTAAAATCGCTTTACGGAATTGAGTAACACTACCATCTAAATAGCTGTTTACGCTGCCCATGATGATGTGGAAGCCAAAAGAGGTAAAGAAAATTGGCGCCGCAGAGATCACGAAAGCATAATTTAAAGGTAAGGCCATCAGGTTATCGACAGACACTTTGGGTAACATCATGAATAACATGAAAGCAAAGGCAATTAATTTACCGATGAACAGAATGCGAGTGGCACCATCAACGCCTCTTGTACCTACAACCACAAAGACACCGAGTACGACGGTAAATAAAATGATTGAAAGTTCGGAGGAAAGACTTTCAAAGCCAAAAGCGGTTGGAAAACCCGATAATAATGAACCACCACCGGTGATGTAGGCCGCAGAAAGGGCATAAAGTAAAATGAGCAAACTAAAGGTGGCTAAGACACGCCCTGTGATGCCGAAGTATTTCTCCGCGAGGGTCGCTACGCCATCATTCAAGCGATCGGCAGTTTGATAGACTTCAACAAAAAGCAAACCGCTGTAAACCAAAAGTGCCCATAAGCCGACCAATAAGAAAACGGTGTAACCAAAACCAATACCGGCAGAGGTTAATGGCATCGCGAGCATCCCCGCTCCGATGGTCGTGCCTGCAATGATTAAGGCACTGCCGAATGTTTTGTTTTTTAGCATAAAATTGTCCTCCGAGTATAAAATTGAAAAACGAGGTTAAAGCTGACCGCACTTTTCTTTGTAATGATAGCGGCAAACCGAAAGGTAAGAGTCGTTTCCACCAATTTGGATTTGTTCCCCTTCCTTAATGACTTCACCTTGTTCATTTAAACGTAAAACGAAATTGGCTTTGCGCCCACAATAACAGATAGTTTTTAGTTCTTCTAGTTGATCTGCCCAAGCAAGTAAATACTTACTGCCTTCAAATAGCTCTGCTTGGAAGTCGGTACGCAAGCCATAACAAAGCACAGGAATTTTCAGTTTATCTACGACATCGCTTAATTGATACACTTGTTGTTTCGTTAAAAACTGGGCTTCGTCAACTAAAACACAATGAATTTTTTCTTCTTGTAAACGTTGGCTCACTTCGGCAAAAAGGTCACTCGTTGATGTAAATAAATTCGCATCTTCATGAATACCAATACGCGACGTGACTTTGCCTGTTCCAAAGCGGTCATCAATGGCTGCCGTATAAACCATGGTGTTCATATTGCGTTCACGGTAGTTATAGGAAGACTGCAGCAACGTAGTTGATTTGCCCGCATTCATTGTAGAGTAGTAAAAATAGAGTTTTGCCATTATTTAATCACCCATTTCCAGAAATAATAGGCAATAAATCCTGCAACAGGTGGACAGGCTGCGAGCATAAAGGTACCGTAAGTTGCACCACCGCCAACCATTTTTCCGGCAGCTGAAAGCGCGCTAACGATATCACCACTTGGTGTGGTAAAAATCCATGCGCCAATAATCGCGAGCACTAAAAAACAAGCGATACCGGCTGCACGCATGGCTCTCACTTTAATCATATTTTCCATATTTTTTCCTTAAATTGCAGGGAGTTCAGTCATTGCCCAACGAGGTTTAACATCAATGGCGAGATCGCTATGCTGACCTTGTTTTAAGCGTAAAAAGCCCGTATAGGCAATCATGGCGCCATTATCGGTACAAAATTGAGGTTGCGGATAAAATACTTCACCACCAAGATTTTTCATCATTGTGCCAAGGGTTTCACGTAATTTTTTGTTTGCACTCACCCCGCCAGCAATCACTAAACGCTTATAGCCGGTTTCTTTTAAGGCACGTTTACATTTAATTGCAAGTGTATCCACGACGGAATCTTGGAAGGCAAAGGCAATATCTGCTTTGGTTTGTTCGGTTAATTCACCTTCTTGTTTGATCGCCTGATTAATAGTGTTAGCCGCTGAGGTTTTTAAACCTGAAAAGCTAAAATCAAGACCAGGTCGATCCGTCATTGGTCGAGGGAATACAAAGCGATCTTTTGATCCTTTTTCGGCTAAACGTGAAAGTGCCGCACCGCCAGGATAATCTAATCCTAATAATTTCGCGGTTTTATCAAAGGCTTCGCCTGCCGCATCATCAATGGATTCGCCAATGACTTCATATTTCCCTACTCCATCAACGCGCACTAATTGTGTGTGTCCACCTGAAACTAAGAGGGCAATGAATGGAAAGTGCGGTCGGTTTTCATCAAGCATTGGAGCAAGTAGATGACCTTCCATGTGATGTACGCCAATAGCGGGCACATTCCAAGCATAAGCTAGTGAACGAGCAATTGTTGCGCCCACTAATAACGCACCCACTAAACCCGGACCGCTTGTATAAGCGATACCATCGATTTGATCTGCGGTTAAATTGGCTTCTTCTAATGCAGCTTTAATTAATGGCGCCGTTTTGCGAATGTGATCGCGGGAAGCTAGCTCTGGCACCACACCGCCGTAATCCGCATGCAAGGCAATTTGCGTGTAGAGCTGATTAGCAATTAAGCCTTTATCTTCATCATAAATTGCGACACCTGTTTCATCACAGGAGGTTTCGATTCCTAAAATACGCATTTTATTCTCATTTTATTAAAAAAATTGGCAAAGATTTTACCTTGTTTAGCCCGCTTAAACCAGTTCAAACGCCAAATTTTCAGCAAATAGGCGATCTTTCCTTTGCTTTTGCAGGGAAGATCGATTAGAATTGCGTCCTTTATTGAATTTGCCGTTCATTCGGCAGTAATAAAAATTTAAAATTGCAATTAAATTAAACTCATTGAGGTGATTGGCTTATGCCTGTAATTAAAGTACGTGAAAACGAATCATTCGACGTAGCTTTACGTCGTTTCAAACGCTCTTGCGAAAAAGCTGGTATTTTAGCAGAAGTTCGCGCTCGTGAATTCTATGAAAAACCAACTACAATCCGTAAACGTGAAAAAGCAACACTTGCTAAACGTCACGCTAAACGTAACGCTCGCGAAAACGCGCGCAATACCCGTTTATACTAATTTGTAGTATTTTCTAACTCGAGTTAAGACAAACCGTGAAACCTTTTGGGTATCACGGTTTTGTTGCTTTAAATTCATCGAAAAAAAGTCACGCAAAATCAACCGCACTTTCGCATCGTATTCAAGGAGGCAAGGCAATGAAAGGCTCAATTCCACGCCAGTTTATTGATGATCTGCTCACAAAATCGAATATTGTCGATGTGATTAATGCACGCGTGAAACTCAAAAAAGCGGGACGAGATTATCAAGCTTGCTGTCCGTTTCATCACGAAAAAACACCATCCTTCACAGTAAGTGAAAAAAAACAATTCTATTATTGCTTTGGCTGTGGCGCGAAAGGCAATGCGATTTCATTTTTAATGGATTATGACAAATTAGAATTTGTTGAAGCTGTTGAAGAACTTGCCGCTTCGGCAGGACTTGAAGTGCCTTATGAAAAACGTCCAAACCAATTCGGCAATAAACCGGATGTGAGCTATCAAACAAAACGTAATTTATACGATTTGATGCAAGAGATTGCGTCGTTTTATCAAGCTCAACTCCCGCTAAATATTCCTGCTCAAATCTATCTTCAGCAACGTGGTTTATCGCCAGAAATTATCGAGCGTTTTCAAATCGGTTATGTGCCCAATGCGATGGATACGGTGTTGCGTCAATTCGGTAAAAATCGAGAAGAGCAGAAAAAGCTATTCGATTTAGGTATGCTTTCTCGCAACGATCGTGGCAACGTGTACGATAAATTCCGTAATCGCATTATGTTTCCAATTCGGGATAAACGTGGTCGAACAGTTGCTTTTGGTGGACGTGTTTTAACGGATGAAAAACCTAAGTATTTGAACTCCCCCGAAACCATTACGTATCATAAAGGTAATGAGCTTTATGGTTTATATGAAGCTTTACAAATCAATGATGAGCCAGAAAAACTACTGGTGGTTGAAGGTTACATGGATGTGGTGGCATTAGCGCAATTTGGTGTCGATTATGCAGTAGCATCTCTCGGGACATCAACGACTTCAGAGCAAATTCAATTATTGTTCCGTTCAACAGAGCAAGTCATTTGCTGCTACGATGGTGATAGAGCAGGGCGTGATGCCGCTTGGCGCGCACTTGAAAACGCTTTGCCTTATCTGGAAGATGGACGACAAATCAAGTTTATTTTTCTGCCAGATGGAGAAGATCCGGATACTTATATTCGTCAATATGGTAAAGAAAAGTTTGAAGAATATATTGATCAAGCTCAGTCTCTCACAGAATTCTTATTCGCGCATTTAAGTCCACAAGTAGATTTCTCGACGCAAGAAGGACGAGGCAAATTAGTGGCACTCGCGGTGCCTTTAATTCGTCAAATTCCTGGTGATATGCTGCGTCTTTCATTGCGGAATATGTTGGCGCAAAAGCTTGGTATCTTTGATCAATCACAGCTTGAAAGCTTAATACCAAATCAAATAGACAAGGCAGCCCCAAAACCTAAAACGCCACAAAAAACCATTAAGAAAACGCCAATGCGCGTGGTGATTTCGCTGTTGTTACAGAATTCACAATTAGTAAATCGTATTTCGGATGTCGGTTTGCAAGCCTTAAAGCATGAAGCGGGTTATGAATTACTTGAAAAATTGACCGCACTTTGTCGTGAAAGAGAAGGTATTACAACGGGGCAAATCTTAGAATATTTTCGTGATACAGAATTCAGTAAGCCTCTTGAAATATTAGCCTCTTGGGATCATCTATTAGATGACTTAGAAATCATTAATGCATTCTCTCAAAACTATCGTCGATTGAATATTCAAGCGATTGAACGTGACATTGAAATGCTGATTGCAAAAGAAAGGGCGGAAGGCTTAACTGACCAAGAACGAGCAATTTTAGTGAATTTGCTCAAGGGAAAAGAAGAGCAGAAAAAACAGTTAGTTAATCCGTCATAACAATGGTAAAATCTCCTGTTCAAAACAAGGGCTTTTATCTTCCAAAAATAACGCAAAACGGGAATAAAAATGGAACAAAATCAACAATCTACCGCAGAGCAATATTCAGAACAAATTGAACAGCTTATGGAATTAGGTCGTACGCAAGGTTATTTAACCTATGCGGAGATTAATGACTTACTTCCGGAAGATGTGATCGATCCAGAGTATTACGATAAGTTGTTGCAGACTTTACAGCATGATGCGGGTATTCCGGTTCTTGATGAAGCGCCGGAAAGTGACGAAATGATGTTGAATGACACGATTCCGGATGAAGATGCAGTGGAAGAAGCAACACAGATTTTGTCAAATGTGGAATCTGAAATCGGCCGTACAACCGATCCTGTGCGTATGTATATGCGTGAAATGGGAACGGTTGATCTTCTTACCCGTGAAGATGAAATCAGCATTGCAAAACGTATTGAAGAAGGGATTGATGAAGTTCAGACAGCAATTGCTGCATACCCAGAAGCGTTAACTGAATTATTAGATCATTATGACCAAGTTGAAGCGGGTAATTATCGCTTAGCTGATTTAATCACAGGCTTTGTTGACCCCAATATTGCTGAAGAGGAAACGGCAAATATTGATGAGCATTTTGCCGATGAAGATGAAAGTGCTGAATCTGCTGTAGACGTTGATGATGAGAGCGATGAGGAAGATGAAAGTGATAGCAGCTCAAGTTCAGATGACAGCGACTCTGACAATAGCATAGATCCTGAAGTTGCTCGTGAAAGATTTGCGGCCTTAAGAGAGCAACACACCAAAACATTGGCGACTATAGCAAAACATGGACGTAGTGGTAAACGTGCAAAAGATCAAATTGCTCAACTCGCAGATATTTTTAAACAATTCCGTTTAGTGCCAAAACAATTTGATGTGCTTGTTTTATCAATGAAAAATATGATAAAACGTGTACGTGCAGAAGAGCGTCAACTGCAGAAAGTATTAGTTGATATTGCGGGTATGCCAAAAGATGAATTTGAGGCACTTATTGTTGCTAATGGCAGCAATGATACGTGGGTAGAAAAAGCATTAAAATCCACGAAGGCTTGGGCAAAACGCTTACCAAAATATGAAGAGCGTATCCGTTTATCTTTAGATAATTTAGCGAATATTGAACAGCATACTAATCTGACCATCCAACAAATGCGTGAGATTTGCGATGCGGTATCTCGTGGTGAACAAAAAGCTCGCCGTGCGAAAAAAGAAATGGTTGAAGCTAACTTACGTTTGGTCATTTCTATTGCGAAAAAATATACCAACCGTGGTTTGCAATTCTTGGATTTAATTCAAGAAGGGAATATTGGTTTGATGAAAGCAGTAGATAAATTTGAATATCGTCGTGGTTATAAATTTTCAACTTATGCAACTTGGTGGATTCGTCAGGCAATTACTCGTTCGATCGCGGATCAAGCGCGTACAATCCGTATCCCTGTTCATATGATTGAAACGATTAACAAATTAAATCGTATTTCTCGTCAAATGCTACAAGAAATGGGACGTGAGGCGACGCCAGAAGAGCTCGCTGAACGCATGGGGATGCCAGAAGATAAAATCCGTAAAGTGCTTAAAATCGCGAAAGAACCTATTTCTATGGAAACCCCAATCGGTGATGACGATGATTCACATTTAGGTGATTTTATTGAGGATTCAACTCTTGAATTGCCATTAGATTCTGCAACCGCACAAAGCTTAAAAGTAGCGACTCATGAAGTGTTAGAAGGCTTAACACCTCGTGAAGCGAAAGTATTACGTATGCGTTTTGGTATTGATATGAATACCGACCATACACTCGAAGAAGTGGGTAAACAATTTGATGTAACTCGTGAGCGTATTCGTCAGATTGAAGCGAAAGCATTGCGTAAATTACGTCATCCTAGCCGTTCTGAGACATTAAGAAGTTTCTTGGATGAGTAATTGTTTATTTATATAAAAAGAAAAGGCAGAGATCTCTGCCTTTTTTATTTGATTAAATTTGGTTATTTACCGCAAAATCACATTCCTTTAAAATACGCGCCTTTCTTCATTTAAAAACAAAAAAGGAACTTTATGGAAGAATCTCAAGAACTCGAAAAACTACCTCGCGTGGTTACAGGTGTATTAAAAGTGGTATTAAGTTTTTCACTTATTGCTTTAGCTGTAGTATTGATTATTGCATTAGCTAAAATTACATATACGTTAGCGATCATGGTATTTAATACATCGAGTGTAGTGCCTTATGATGTTGCTGAACAAGCTGTGATGTTTTTCTTATATTTCGGTTTTATTGGTCTTATTGTGCAATATTTTAAAAGTGGCTATCACTTTCCTTTGCGATATTTTATTTATGCGGGGATTACCGCCATGTTGCGCCTGATTATCGTGAATCATGAGAGCTCCGTTGATACCATCTTATTCGCAGGCGCGATTTTAATTATGGTTATTGCACTTTGTTTAGTGTTGTATTCCAATAAAATTAAAATTTAAAAGCGCGGTCGTTTTGACCGAGATTTTGGAATGGATTATTCCGGCACAATCCATTCCACTGTCCAACTTCCCGTACCTTCAGGGACAAGAGTTTGGGTCAAATAAGGCAAAATAGCTTTCATTTGCTGTTCTAATTGCCAAGGCGGGTTAATCACCACCATTCCACTTGCGGTCATACCACGTTGATCGCTATCAGGGCGAACTGCCAATTCAAATTTCAATATTTTACGAATTCCCGTCGCTTCTAATCCTTTAAATATGCGTTTTGTTTGTTGGCGTAGTACTACTGGATACCAAATTGCATAAGTGCCTGTCGCAAAGCGTTTATAACCTTCTTCTATCGCTTTCACCACCAAATCATAATCTTCTTTTAATTCATAAGGTGGATCAATAAGCACTAAACCACGGCGCTCTTTTGGTGGAAGCGTGGCTTTGAGTTGTTGGAAACCATTTTCTGATTTTGTGGTGATATTCTTAAATTCTTTGAAATTATTGCGCAATAATGGAAAATCGCTCGGATGTAATTCGGTGAGCAAAGCGCGATCTTGTGAACGCAATAATTGGGCGGCAATCATTGGCGACCCAGCATAATAGCGTAATTCTTTGCCGCCATAATTGAGCTTCTTAATAATTTCCACATAGCGAGTAATTTCTTCGGGTAAATCTGTTCTTTCCCAAAGTCTGCCTATTCCTTCTTTATATTCGCCCGTCTTTTCTGATTCATTTGAGCTTAAACGATAACGACCGACTCCTGAATGGGTATCAAGATAGTAGAAGCCTTTTTCTTTTAGTGAAAGATTTTCTAGAATCAGCATTAATACAATGTGTTTAAGCACATCTGCGTGGTTGCCAGCATGAAAACTGTGGCGATAACTTAACATAGTTTCTCCTTTATGATGAGGAAAAGTACGCTCAAGATTGATGGTATAACTTTTCTGTAGAAAAAATATTATCACTTGAAACACTAAAACCTTTGAAGGGCTTTGAATTCAAGGGGATATTCATGATGACAGAAATTTTTATAATCCGGCAACTTATGGGAAAGCAAATTGAAAGGTTAATAATATATTATATGCTTATAGAGAATCTAGTTTTTTATTATAAATACTTTTGTTGTCTTACTTTACAAGATAAGATGTAATTTCTAGAAATTTGAATATAACACTTGAAAAGTGAGTATATAATTTAACTTATTATTTTCATTGTTTAAATTGACTCTTGAGGACTAAACAAAAAAACTAAACTAAAGTTAATGCCATTTCCTATTGTTTTATTCTTAATTGCGATATAAAATCCTCTCAAATTTTAGTCGGGGTGCCACAAGGTGGCTGAGATGATACCCGTGAACCTGAAACAGTTAGCACTGACGTAGGAAACTAATATGCCAAAATACTTTCTTATTCTTCATACCAATTTTCATTCCTTTTATATCGTTACCTTTAGTCGTTAATCCTTAGGTTAATGCGATGGTGCATATTCAGGATCTTAGTCTTGCTTTGGGAGAGCAAGTACTATTTGAACACCTTGATTTAACGCTTTTGCCTAATGAGTGGGTCAGTTTACTTGGTTACTCTGGTGTAGGTAAATCAACGCTTTTGAGATTAATTGCAGGTCTTGGAGCACAAGGGAAAGTTCAAGGCAATATCATCTTTCATCCTAATATTCGAGTAGCATGGCTACCACAAAAAGATACCCTTTATCCCTGGCTTTCAATTGTTGATAACGTCCAATTAGAAAACGTACTATTTGGGAATAAATCTGCAAACACAACTCATCAAGTAAAAGTACTACTTGAACAAGTAGGCATGTCAGAACATCTTCATAAAAGCTGTACTCAATTATCTGGAGGACAGAAACAAAGAGTGGCTCTCGCTCGAGTATTAATGCAAAATGCTGATTTAATTTTACTTGATGAACCTTTCTCTGCCCTTGACGCGATTAGTCGTTACCAATTACAAAACTTGACCTATGAATTATTAAAAGATAAATCAGTGTTATTGGTTACACATGATCCTCAAGAAGCATTACGCTTAAGCCAGCGTATTTTTGTATTACGCTCACCGCAGCCTAATCAACCCGCATTATCTGATGTTATAAAACCTGAAGGTAAAGCACCACGAGAACTTAACCAAGAAAATTTGTGGGTGCTCCAACAAAAATTATTAAATGAGTTATTAGGGGGGAAATGATGAAAATTAGCCTTCTTAAACCGCTCTTTATTGGAATTATATTGCTGTGTCTCTGGCAACTTATTGACGTATTAGGTAATTTTCCACATTACATATTTCCTTCTCCTCAATCCGTATGGTATCAATTAGTTTCTCATTCAGAACTACTTTGGCAGCATACACTAATCACCTTAATTGAAATTGGCTTAGGGCTGCTACTGGGTTTTCTTTTTGGATTATCATCAGCCCTGTTACTCTCTTTTTCACCTAAAACATCGTCATTACTGTTACCAGTTTTAGTGATTTCTCAAGCAATTCCTGTTTTTGCTATCGCTCCGATACTCGTACTTTGGCTAGGTTATGGTATGCCATCAAAAATTGTTATGGCTATTCTCATTATCTATTTTCCTGTAACTGCAGCTTGTTACGATGGCTTACGCAATACACCTCAAGCTTGGCTCGATCTCGCCAAAACGTTCAAACCTTCCCCTTTACGTTTATTACTCAAAGTACGCTTACCTGCCGCATTGCCTGCATTTGCATCTGGCTTTCGCATTGCTGTTTCTGTCGCACCAATTGGTGCTGTAATTGGAGAATGGGTAGGTTCATCAGAAGGGCTTGGCTATTTGATGATTCACGCAAACGCTCGTATGCAGGTGGATTTAATGTTTGCTGCGTTACTGATATTAGTGGCAATTTCACTTTCTTTATATTTCAGCATTGATTGGCTACTACGCCGTTTTATTTGGCACGTTTAATTCTTCATGACACAAGGAGACAAAAATGAAGAAAATCATATGTTATTTCAGTCTTTTAATTGGACTCACCGCCAGTTTTACCAGTTTAGCAAGAGAGAAAATTAGCTTAATGCTTGATTGGTATGTGAACCCTGATCACGCAGCGATCATCGTGGCGCAACAAAAAGGCTTTTTTGAAAAAAATAACTTAGACGTCGAAATTATCGAACCAGCAGATCCATCATTACCGCCTAAATTAGTTGCAGCAGGAAAAGTGGATTTAGCCATTAATTATCAACCTCAACTTTATCAACAAGTTGCAGAAGGATTACCTTTAGTGCGTGTCGGCTCCCTGATTTCCAGCCCATTAAATAGCGTAGTAGTGCTCAAAAATAGTAAGATCAAAACGCTTGCCGATCTGAAAGGGAAAAAAGTAGGCTATTCAGTCAGTGGCTTTGAGGATGTATTACTCGATACCATGTTCCACGCCATCGGACTCAGCAACCAAGACGTAAAATTGGTGAATGTGAATTGGTCGCTTTCCCCTTCTCTTTTAACCGGGCAAGTCGATGCGGTCATCGGGGCATTTCGTAATTTCGAGCTGAATCAGATCCATTTAGAAAAACAAGAAGGCGTCGCATTTTTCCCAGAACAATATGGTGTGCCGGCTTATGATGAATTGATTTTAGTGGCTAACAAGAAAAATCTTGCTTCTAAAAAAATTTCCGCTTTTTTGACCGCACTTGAACAAGCTACAGCCTATCTACAAAGCCATCCAGATGAAGCATGGCAAGCTTTTGTGAATCATAAGCCAAAAGAACTCAATACAGAATTAAATCAATTAGCGTGGAAAGATACCTTGCCTTTATTAGCAACGAAACCTCGTCAATTGGATGCCAAACGTTATCAACAAATGGCGGAATTTATGTATCAAAAAGGCTTGATTCCAAAAGCACTTGAATTGAAAGACTATGCTGTCGAATTACAGTAAGGGAAAATGATGATCAACCAACTAATTCAGCAAACGCAACCTTATTGGAAGCAATATGTTGAGCATGAATTTGTGCAACAACTTGCACAAGGTACCTTACCAAAAGCTTGTTTTCAACACTATTTAAAACAAGATTACATCTATCTTTTCCATTACAGCCGTGCTTTTGCTTTGGGCGTCTTCAAGGCGAGAAATTTTGCCGAAATGGACATGCCGCGTAAAACGCTCGACATTCTTTGTCAAGAAATCCAATTACATTTGGATTACTGCCGACAATGGGATATTAGTGAACAGGAGATATTCCAAACACCAGAAAGTGCGGCATGTATTTCCTATACACGCTACTTGCTTGATTGTGGAATGACGGGCGGTTTACCCGAACTTTATGCAGCTGTTACGCCTTGTGCTTTAGGTTACGCACAAGTCGCCCGCTACATCACAGAAAATTATCCAAAACTACCAAGCAATCCTTATCAAGCGTGGATTGACGCATACTCTGCACCAGAATATCAACAAGCCGCACAAGAAACTGTTGATTTTCTTACCGCACTTTGTGAGCCACTTAATGATTCTCAGTTAACCAATATTCAACAGATTTTTACCACAGCCACTCGAATGGAAATCGGATTTTGGCAAATGGGATTAGATTTAGCATAAAAATGAAGGTGTAAAATGAAATCAGTTTATTTATCAAAAATTCGTGAACAGAATCCATTGATTCATAATATTACCAATATTGTTGCAGCAAATTTTAGTGCCAACGGTTTACTCGCTTTGGGTGCTTCACCATTGATGTCTGCTAATATTGAAGAAATGGTTGAACTACCAAAAATCAGCCAAGCATTAGTCATCAATATCGGTACAGTCATTGGTCAAGAGCGAGATGCCATGTTACTAGCAGGTAAAACAGCTAATTCAATAGGCACTCCTGTCGTGCTTGACCCAGTTGGAGTGGGCGCCACTCGTTACCGACAAGAAACTGTCCGTCAGTTATTGGCGGAAGTGAAATTTGCCTTAATTCGAGGTAACGCCGGTGAACTTGCAGCGATTGCAGGTGAAGACTGGCAAGCGAAAGGCGTGGATGCAGGACAAGGTGAAACAAATCTACAAGAAGTTGCTCAACGTGTTGCACAACGCTATGACTGTACAGTGTTGATTAGTGGAGAAGTCGATATTATCAGTGATGGACAACAAATGGCCACAGTCCATAATGGAACTCCGCTATTTCCAAAAGTCACCGCATCGGGTTGTTTATTAAGTGCAGTATGCGCAGCATTTTTAGCCGTTGATGAAGGAAAACACTTTTCAGCAACAATCGAAGCCTGTGCAGCTTACACCGTTGCAGGGGAGATTGCGGCTAAAAACTTAACCATCCAAGTTGGTCAGTTCCAAATTCGCTTACTTGATGAATTGGCTACCTTGACACCTGATCTAATAGAACAAAATGCGGAGGTGAAATATGTCTAACATCGCACAAGCGTTGACTATTGCTGGTTCTGACAGTGGCGGTGGTGCTGGAATTCAAGCAGATCTTAAAACCTTTCAAATGCAAGGCGTATTTGGCACTTCAGTGATTACTGCGGTTACTGCACAAAACACACTTGGCGTATTTGATATTCACCCTGTTCCACTGAAAACAATTCAAGCGCAACTGGAAGCGGTAAAAAATGACTTTCAGATTGCAAGTACCAAAATTGGTATGCTTGGTACAGCAGATATTATTGAATGTGTTGCTGATTTTTTAAGTCATCGCCCATTTGGCACATTAGTAGTTGATCCCGTGATGATTGCGAAAGGTGGGGCGCCTTTATTGCAACAACAAGCAGTTTTCGCATTAATCAAACATTTATTACCACTAGCCGACGTGATTACACCTAATATTCTCGAAGCAGAAGCGTTAACAGGCCTCAAAATTTCTGATACAGCCAGCATTCAACAAGCCGCGTTAGACTTGCAAAAACAAGGTGCAAAGAATGTGATTATTAAAGGAGGACATTCGCTCAATTCACAAAGTCCGCAATGCCAAGATTGGATTCTTTTACAAAATGGTGAACATTTTATTTTAGAAAGCCCGCGTTTTGATACACGACATACTCATGGCACAGGTTGTACTTTTTCAGCCTGCTTAACGGCAGAATTAGCCAAAGGTGCACCATTAAAAAGTGCGGTGAAAACCGCTAAAGATTTTATCACTGCAGCTATATCTCACCCATTGAATATTGGTCATGGACATGGACCAACAAATCATTGGGCTTACAGTCGTATTTAAGGATTGAAAGATGAAAAATATTCGGGAAATTTTACTGCTCTATTTTGTAGCAGGCACACAAGATTGCCGACATTTAGGTGATAATCCAGCAGATAACTTGCTTTCTGTTCTTAAACAAGCTTTAGATGGTGGTATTACCTGTTTTCAATTTCGCGATAAAGGTAAATTCTCACTCGAAAATTCGCCAGATGAACAGCGCTCCTTAGCCATTAAGTGTCGAGACTTATGCCGTCAATATAATGTGCCATTTATTGTGGATGACAATGTCGATTTGGCATTAGAAATTGAAGCGGATGGAGTTCATGTTGGGCAAAGTGATACTCCTGTAACAATAGTTAGAGCAAGGGCTCATAAACCATTGATTATTGGTTGGTCTGTTAACCGTTTAGATGAAGCAAAAATTGGAGAAGAATTATCTGAAATTGATTATTTCGGTATTGGTCCAATTTTTCCGACTCAGTCAAAAGAGAATCCTAAACCAACTCTTGGAATGACGTTCATTCAAACCTTGAGGGAAGCAGGAATCACCAAACCTCTTGTGGCGATTGGTGGCGTAAAACGAGAACATGTAAAAACCTTACGGAAATACGGAGCTGATGGTGTTGCAGTTATCACGGCTATAACTCAAACGAATGATATAAAAGTAGCAACTCAAGCCCTAAAGGAAGAAAGTAATGCAAGCAACCAATAATCCAAATAGCTTAAAACAAGTAGCAATGGCAACAATGATAGGCACGGCGATTGAATATTTTGATAACTACATTTACGCAATGGCTGCCGTATTGATTTTCAATCATCAATTTTTCCGCAACTAGGTGCACCACTCGGGTTATTACTTGCCAACGGTGTCTTTTTATTGATCACTAATATTCTCGGACAAACAACAGTGATAGACTGGGCATGGCGAATTCCATTTCTTTTTTCTTGTGTATTAGTCGCGGTTGGGGTGTTTGTGCGATTAAAACTTACTGAAGCACCAATATTTCTCGCTGTACTTGATGAATCTAAATCGAAAACTTTACCGATGATGGAGGTAATGGTTAATCATTTCAAACCATTTTTCTTAGGTATATTAATCTGCATATCAGGCTACGTGCTCTTTTATATTATGATCGCTTTCAGCCAAATTTATGCAAAATCTGCCCCAATCATATCGGAAGCTGGCTATGTAATGGGATTAGGTTTTTCGCCACAAATTTTTACTGCTTTATTAATGTTTAGCTCCGTTTCACTCGCCATTACCATTACAATCTCGGGTAAATATATAGATAAAGTTGGACGAAGAATTTGGTTAATTTGGACGACTGTTGGCGTTGCTCTTTTTGGCTTAGCCTTACCGTATTTTCTAAAAAATGGAACAACTGTGAGCTTGTTTTGGTTCTTAATCACTGGAATGGGATTAATTGGTATGGGTTATGGACCACTTTCAAGTTTCTTACCAGAATTATTTCCTACACACGTTCGTTACACCGGATCATCCTTAACCTACAATATTGCAGGCTTATTTGGTGCCAGTGTAGCAGCAATTATTGCATTACCATTGAATGCTAATTATGGCTTAAAAGGTGTTGGAATTTACTTAACCTTAAATGCTATATTGAGTTTAATTGGGTTATGGTTTATTGAGGAAACAAGAGATAGGCAACTGCTCTAGATGAATTTATCAAACTTAAAATTTCACTAACGTGGAAAATATTTTGGGTAAAAGAATGCCTTTCACAAATTTAGATCGGAAAGGCATTTAAAATTAACTATACTTTTTAGTATTTAAACCAGCACTAGAATAATTCTTCTGGTTGCGTTGCAGGAATTGCATCTTTGGTTTTTCCAGTTCCGCCATTTAAACGTTGTTGTAACTCTGGTGGAACATAATATCCACGCTCTTGCATTTCCGCAATATAAGTACGTTTAGGTTCGGTACCAACGATGAAGTATTCTTTACGCCCACCACCTTCAGACAGTAAACCAGAGTTACTATCAATGGTTTTTTCCATAATGTTTGGTGGAAGTGCAAGTTGACGTTCAGGTATATCAGAAAGTGCGGCTTTCATATAAGCCACCCAAGCAGGCATTGCTGTTTTTGCACCCGCTTCCCCTTTACCTAATACGCGTTTGTTATCATCGAAGCCGACATAGGTAGTGGTGACTAAGTCTGCACCAAAACCTGCATACCAAGCAACTTTCGCACTATTGGTGGTACCGGTTTTACCGCCAATATCGCTGCGCTTAATACTTTGAGCAATACGCCAGCTAGTACCTTTCCAACCAAGACCTTGTTCACCATAAATTGCAGTATTTAATGCACTACGAATTAAGAAGGCTAATTCTCCACTAATAACGCGAGGCGCATATTCCTGCTTTGCGGTACCGTCTTTCGCATCAGCCATCAAATCAACAGCTCCATCATTTAATGTTGATGTTTGAACTTCTGGTAAATCTGGTACATTTTCTGGTTGCTGATCACCTTCTTCTGTATCTGTATTGTTATTACCTTGTGCTGATTTTAGGTTATCTGGATTAGCTACTTCTGCAACATCTTTGAAACCATCGATTTTATCCTTTGTTTCACCATAAATTACTGGAATGTCATTGCAGGTGATACAAGCAATTTTCGGGTTCGCAATAAATAAATCTTTACCGGTATTGTCTTGAATTTTTTCGATAAGATAAGGATCAATTAAGAAACCACCATTATCAAATACTGCATAAGCACGAGCCATTTCAAGCGGTGTAAAAGAGGCAGCACCTAATGCAAGCGCCTCACTGGCAAAATATTGATCGCGTTTGAATCCAAAACGTTGTAAGAAATCAGCAGTAAAATCAATGCCGGCAGTTTGTAATGCTCTGATCGCAATCATGTTTTTAGATTGACCTAAACCTACACGTAAACGCATTGGGCCGTCATAACGATCAGGTGAGTTTTTCGGTTGCCACAGAGGTTGTCCTGGTTTTTGAATAGAGATAGGACTATCTTGCAATACGCTTGAAAGCGTTAAACCTTTTTCTAATGCAGCGGCATAGATAAATGGTTTAATCGAAGAACCCACTTGCACTAAAGATTGCGTTGCACGGTTAAATTTACTTTGTTCGTAACTGAACCCTCCCACCATGGCTTCAATGGCTCCATTATCAGAGTTTAATGAAACTAATGCAGAGTTAGCCGCTGGAATTTGACCTAAAATCCATTCACCGTTATCACGTTTGCGAATCCAAATTTGTTCGCCTACTTTAACTGGTGATTTACCAGCCCAACGCATTGCGTTAGAAGAAAGCGTCATCGTTTCATTATTCGCTAAGAGCAATTCTGCCCCATTTTTACCCAATGCGGTTACTGCTGCTGGAATGAATGGTTCTGAATCAGGTAATTTTTTCAAGAAAGCAACAATGCGTTCATTATCCCATGGGGCTTCACCTTTTTTCCAAAGTGGTGCACCGCCACGCCAGCCATGACGCATATCATAATCGATCAAGTTATTACGGACGGCTTTTTGTGCTTCCGCTTGATCTTTTGAAAGCACTGTCGTGAAGACTTTATAGCCTTTGGTATAAGCCTCTTCCTCACCAAAACGTTTCACCATTTCTTGACGGACCATTTCAGTCACGTAGTCTGCACGGAATTCAAATTTGGCTCCATGATAACTTGCGACGATTGGCTCTTTAATGGCTGCATCATATTCTGCTTTGGTAATTTTGTTTTCATCCAACATTCGACTTAACACCACATTACGGCGTTCTTCGGCACGTTTTGGAGAATAAAGGGGATTCATTGTAGAAGGTGCTTTAGGTAAGCCTGCAATGATTGCCATTTCAGAAAGCGTTAATTCATCTAAGTTTTTACCAAAGTAGGTTTGTGCAGCAGCTGCAACGCCATAAGAACGATACCCTAAGAAAATTTTATTCAAATAAAGTTCTAAGATTTCTTGTTTGCTTAAGGCATTTTCAATTTCAATGGCTAATACCGCTTCGCGGGCTTTACGAATAATGGTTTTTTCTGGGGTTAAGAAGAAGTTGCGTGCAAGTTGTTGCGTAATGGTACTTGCTCCTTGAGAGGCGCCACCATTGTTGACGGCAACAAAAATCGCACGGGCAATACCAATAGGGTCTAAACCGTGATGTTCATAAAAACGGCTATCTTCTGTCGCTAAGAAGGCATCTTGCAGACGCTGAGGCACATTTTCTAATTTCACAGGAATACGGCGTTGTTCACCGACTTCACCGATCAATTTGCCATCAGCCGTATAAATT
>NZ_KV837987.1:0-265 GCF_001838615.1 Haemophilus sp. HMSC61B11 | reverse complement strand
GCCTTCTTCTCCCGCTTCTTCATCTAAGCTCCCCGTCTGCTTACCCGAATGCTCTACACGCACCACTAGCCAATCTTGATTGAAGGCTAAATTGGCATGCCCTTCTAAAGTAAAACCATAACCCGGTATGACACGCATATCATCGCCCACTGCATTCGCCGTTTCAGAAACTGCCAGTTCTGATTCTAAACGATAAAGACTGAACGGATTGCCCTGTTCATCTTTCTTATATCGACCCGGATAGTCATATTTTTCATAAACTGTC
>NZ_KV837986.1:0-264 GCF_001838615.1 Haemophilus sp. HMSC61B11 | reverse complement strand
TATTCTGAATGTGAATAATAACCGTCGAGTCAATGTCCATGCTGATAGCCTCATCAAAGTAGGACAAGATTTAACTATTGAAATCGCCCAAAATGGCAGCTGGGTTGCGGGTGAGCTTTTTGAACAAGTTTGTGAACAGTTTGATTTAGAAGGTTATGACGAAGTTCATATTCAAGGCCCTGCCGGTGAAATCGTGTTAAACCAAGAAGGGATTACGTTGATTGGGAATGTGTATGTTGAGGGACCACTTACGGAAGATGCGGG
>NZ_KV837985.1:0-265 GCF_001838615.1 Haemophilus sp. HMSC61B11 | reverse complement strand
CCAATATCTCGAGGCAAAAAGTGATTATGAATGGGCTTTCAATCCTGATAAGCCAGCTATGGAAAATTATTTAAGTTACAAAGATAGAATGGAGGAAGTTAATCAGTTTAGAGAAAATAAATTGGAGATAACTCCATATGCAGAATATAAATATGGAATTTCCCCCAAATCACCACTAAAAGATTTTATCCTTGATATCATTTTAATTCCCTTTGTGGTCTTTGCCTTTTTCCTCCCCCGTCCACGTGGTTTTCGTGTCAACCGC
>NZ_KV837984.1:0-424 GCF_001838615.1 Haemophilus sp. HMSC61B11 | reverse complement strand
AATAACTGGGAAAAAATGTCCTTTTGTTGTCCATTCAAGCAAATAGATTGAACTTTGTTGAATTCATCTAGCCAAACAAAATAGAGGTTATCTTGTTGTTTACTCACACCAATTTGTTGTTTTTGCTGCTTTCTATGAGCAATTCCCATATTCTTTCCTATTCTTTAAGGGATTAATCTTTTATACTTAGCAGCCAAAATCATAATTTTGATTTTTTGAATATTCATTAAACCAGAGAGAATTTTACGATGCGGATCGCAAAATTAATATTAAGTACCCTATTTACGATATGTATACTGGGGTTAGTCGCCGGTGGTGTACTGTATTTTCACTTAAAATCCTCCTTACCATCGGTAGAAAGCCTAAAAACCGTCGAGTTACAACAACCGATGCAAATTTATACGGCTGATGGCAAATTGATCGG
>NZ_KV837983.1:0-208 GCF_001838615.1 Haemophilus sp. HMSC61B11 | reverse complement strand
TCATAATCACTTTTTGCCTCGAGATATTGGCTATAAAATGGAATGCCAGATGAACCATGAAATACATTAATGAGTGTCATGCCAATTAAAACAAAACGAATAAATCCACGAGCATAACCATCAAAAATGGAATCTCGAATCTCGATCTCATTATCGCCTCGTTTACGAATAGAATAGGCAATGTCTTTGTTTGGATTAATAAAAATCC
>NZ_KV837982.1:0-55926 GCF_001838615.1 Haemophilus sp. HMSC61B11 | reverse complement strand
GGACTGCTCAGTTGGTTTGGACTGCTCAGTGGGTTTGGACTGCTCAGTGGGTTTGGGTTGACTCACTAATTGATTATTACCACCGCCACCACTTCCACAGGAAGCTAGCATTACCGTTGTAAGAATAGTTAAGCTGAATTTCGAAAGATTAAATTTCATTGTTTTTCCTTAAGTAAAAAATAGCCAAAAATTATATAGGGATTTTATATCATTTCAAATACATTTTATAAATCATTGGGATAAAATTAACTAAACTTAATAAAAAACGGCTAATCCATCTTGAATTAGCCGTTTCATTTTAATCATACATTCCTAATTTCTTCTCTAAATAGTGGATATTCGCACCACCTTTTTGGAAATTTTCATCTTCAAGAATAAGTTCATGAAGTGGGATATTTGTTTTGATACCATCAATGATCGTCTCTGATAATGCATTTTGCATACGACGGATTGCTACATCACGAGTATCACCGTATGTGATTAATTTTGCGATCATAGAATCATAATGTGGAGGAACGGTATAGCCACCATACACATGAGAATCCCAGCGAACACCTAAGCCACCCGGTGAGTGCAAGTGTGCCACTTTACCTGGAGATGGTAAGAATGTTTTTGGATCTTCTGCATTGATACGACATTCAATTGCATGACCTTTCACTTTAATATCTTCTTGTTTGTAAGAAAGTGGTAAACCAGCCGCAATACGCAATTGTTCTTTAACCAAATCCACGCCGGTAATCATTTCTGTTACTGGATGTTCTACTTGAATACGGGTATTCATTTCGATGAAATAGAACTCACCATTTTCATATAAGAATTCAAACGTACCTGCACCGCGATAGCCAATTTCAACGCAAGCCTTCGCACAGCGAGAGCCAATATCACGACGAACTTCTTCGGTAATACCTGGTGCGGGTGCTTCTTCTACGACTTTTTGGTGACGACGTTGCATAGAGCAATCACGCTCTGCAAGATAGATTGCGTTACCGTGTGTATCCGCTAAAACTTGGATTTCAATATGGCGTGGATTTTCTAAATATTTTTCCATATAAACCATATCATTGTTAAACGCTGCTTTTGCCTCTGCTTTAGTCATCGCAATAGATTCTTCAAGTGCATCTTCACTACGTACCACGCGCATACCACGACCACCGCCGCCGCCAGATGCCTTGATAATAATTGGATAGCCAATACGTTTTGCAATTTCTTTATTTTTCGCGATATCGCTACCTACTGGGCCATCTGAACCAGGTACGCAAGGCACGCCTGCTTTTTTCATTGCTTTAATCGCAGAAACTTTATCCCCCATCAAACGAATAACGTCTGCAGTTGGACCAATAAAGATAAAACCAGAACGCTCAACTTGCTCTGCAAAATCCGCGTTTTCAGAAAGGAAACCATAACCAGGGTGAATCGCATCCGCACCGGTTACTTCTGCTGCAGCAATAATCGCAGGAATATTTAAATAACTTTTTACAGATGGCGCTGGTCCGATACAAACTGTTTCATCTGCAAGTAATACGTGTTTTAAATCACGGTCAGCGGTAGAGTGAACCGCCACGGTTTTAATGCCTAATTCTTTACAGGCACGCAAAATACGCAGTGCAATTTCACCACGGTTAGCAATCACAACTTTTTCTAACATAACAATTTCCACTTGGGTGAAAAATGGCGAGAAAGCTCGCCATTTCAGATTGATAGGGATTATTCGATAACGATCAATGGTTGATCAAATTCAACCGCTTCGCCATCATTTACTAAGATTGCTTTAACCACACCAGCTTTATCAGCTTCGATACGGTTCATCATTTTCATTGCTTCAACGATACAAAGCGCATCGCCTACTTTGACTGTTTGTCCCACTTCCACAAAAGCTTTCGCTTCTGGGCTTGGGCTACGATAGAATGTACCTACCATTGGTGAACGCACTTGGTGTCCTGACACTTCAGCTGCTGGAGCTTCCGCAGGTGCAGCCGCTGCTGGTGCTGGTGCAGCAGCAGGAGCCGCAACCGGTGCGACAGGGGCTGCTGCATATTGAATTGCAGCAGGTGCAACAGCTGGTGCCGCACGACTAATACGTACTGTACCTTCTTCTTCTTGCACTTCTAATTCAGTGATGCCCGATTCTTCTACTAATTCAATCAGTTTTTTGATTTTACGAATGTCCATACGTTCTTCCTAAAAATAATAATGAATTATTAACCGCACTTTCAGAATTGATTCCCAAAGTGCGATCATTTTGAAACCTATTTTTTGTGTCGGCAAGATTACCGCAAAATCATGAACTTTGCGATAAATTTCTGCGAAAATCTGTAAATTTTGTGAAATTTTATGCTTTTTTATTTAAAAAATCTAACGCAAATTGGAGAGCGAACTCATAGCCTTTTGCACCTAAGCCACAAACCAGACCTTCAGCTACATCACTAAAGTAAGAATGATGACGGAATGGCTCGCGTTTATGTACATTAGACAAATGAATTTCAACAAAAGGAATTGACACCGCAAGCAACGCATCGCGCAATGCAACACTGGTATGCGTATAAGCTGCAGGGTTAATTAAAATAAAATCCACTTTCTGAAAACTTTGATGAATCTTATCAATTAACTTTTCTTCGCTATTTGCTTGGAAACACTCCAAATTCACATCATGCTGCGCAGCAAGTTTACCCACATTTTCTTCAATGGCAGATAATGAAAGTGAACCATAATGTTTTGGTTCCCTTGCGCCCAACATATTCAAGTTCGGGCCATTTAACAGCAAAATATTGAATTTTTTTGACATTTTCACATCCTTTAACTTGTGCGAATTATAGCGATTTTTTATGTAATGGTGGTCGTATCTCTATGCAATTTTGGTAATAAATTCTGAATTCAAATCAATTAACGGTAAATCTGAGCCTGGCCATGCACGTAATACCTGATGTTGCATTAAATTCAGGGTATCCAATCCTGGAGTTACATTAGGCGTATACTGTGCCGCAATACGAGCGAGTTGCGTCAATCCAAGACTACTTTCAAGGCTCGAGCTGATCACTGCTTTTATGCCTAAACTATGCGCTTGAGCAATCAGCTTTTGACAATCTTGCAACGAGCCAATCAATGTTGGTTTAATCACAATGGCGCTTAAGTGCGGTTCTTTTTCTACAAGAAAATCTGGCTCACGCACACTTTCATCCCAAGCAATATTAATACCTGTTTGAGCAGCAAATTGGCGACTCTCCTCACGAGTTTTACAAGGTTCTTCTAAAAATTGAATTCGAGAACGATGTTGTAGTTTTACTTTCTCCGCAAATTTTAATGCCTTTTCCAAGGTCCATTGACGATTCGCATCTAGACGTAATTGCAAATCAGGAATAGCTTCAAGAAACATATCCGTAATCAAACCATCACGATTCGCTTCATACATACCGACCTTAATTTTAGCCACTTTGTCACCTGGCATTTGATTCAGTTCTGCATATAATTCATCAGGATCGCCATAGCACAACGGTGCAGTATGATAGTTACCTTCCTCATTTAAATAACGTTTCATCTCATCCATCGCCGTGCTAATACCAAAAGCAACGGAAGGATAGCAACCGTCAAGGGGCACTCTTGGCGCTTCGCAGCTTGCATGACACCAATTCGTTAGCCATTCAAGTGCTTGCCCTTGCGCTTGTTCAAGGGTTTCTTCACTAAAGCCAGGTAAAGGGGCGATTTCTCCCCATCCATCACGGCTACAGGCAACACGCACAATCAAGCCCTCACGGCGTTTTAAAAAACGTCCACGTAAAATTAACTGACTATCGACGGGAATAGAATAACGATAAAGATTAAATGATTTGGTTTCCATCTTATTCTCCTTGATGGTAAAAGTGCGGTTAAAAACACACAGATTTTTAACCGCACTTTTATGTTCAAATTAAGGATTACGTCTGAATTTACTGAAGTCTGGTGCGCGTTTTTCGTTAAACGCGTTACGGCCTTCTTGACCTTCTTCAGTCATATAGAACAACATGGTTGCGTTACCCGCAAGCTCTTGTAAACCTGATTGACCATCGCAGTCTGCATTCAATGCAGCTTTTAAGCAACGCAATGCAATTGGGCTATTACGTAACATTTCACGGCACCAACGCACAGTTTCTTTTTCTAAATCTGCATAAGGCACGACAGTATTCACTAAGCCCATATCTAATGCTTCTTGCGCATTATATTGGCGGCATAAGAACCAAATTTCTCGGGCTTTTTTCTGACCGACTAAACGGGCCATATAGCTTGCGCCCCAACCACCATCAAATGAACCTACTTTAGGGCCAGTTTGACCGAAAATCGCATTGTCTGCCGCAATGGTTAAATCACATAACATATGAAGTACGTGACCACCACCGATCGCATAACCTGCGACCATTGCCACCACTGGTTTTGGACAAGTACGAATATCACGTTGGAAATCCAATACATTTAAGTGATGTACACCGCTTTCATCTTTGTAACCGCCGTAGTCACCACGAATTTTTTGGTCGCCACCAGAACAGAATGCTTTTTCGCCTTCACCGGTTAACACAATCACGCCAATTTTTTCATCGAAACGCGCGTTAGAAAATGCATGGATCATTTCTTTGACTGTTTGCGGACGAAATGCATTGCGCACTTCTGGACGATTAATGGTGATTTTTGCAATACCATCAGTCGATTTGTGGAAACGAATATCGGTATAGCCTTCGCTATGATCAACCCACTCAACTGGTGCATATAAAACATCATCTTTTGGATTTTGCATTGTTCTTTCCTTTATAAGTGTAAAAAGTGCGGTCATTATAGCGGAAGTTTTTTAGTTCGGGAAAGAAAATCAATTATTGAAGACTTTACAATTATGTCGTTATTGTTAAAATTCCGCCATTCCAACTTTAGTAAGGAAATTTAAGTGAAAAAAATTATTTTTTTAAGTAGCATCATGTTATTAAATGCTTGTAGTTTATTTGGTTCATCACAATCAACTATTCCTGCTGAATTCGCACAAGCAGACTATCTCCTGTCTGATGCCAATGCGAAAACATGGGCTGTAGCAAGTAAACAAGCTGAACAATGTATCTATCCAAATTTAACTCGCATTCAGCAACAACATTTTGCCAAAGAAGATAGCTATATTCATTCCCAATATGTCTTTTTCTATCCGTTAGAAAAAATCATCGGTGAAGACTATGTAAAAATGATTCAAAAAGATGAAAAATCGATGAATTATGCGACCTACCAATTTAAAAAATTCCGCGCAGAAATTGGTGATGTCGATGCATTAGAACCCAAAGCTTGCCAAATCTTACGTACTCAGGCAAAAGAAGACTTAAATGTGGTGAAAGGCCAGTATGTAAATGGCATGGTAGATGAAACGAAAAATGACGATGGCACACTGAAGAAAAGTGGTGATGGCATTGCCACCAATCAAAACAAATTCTTCTTTGATATTATTAAATGGGGCTCAGCTCTCCTTCTTTAGTAATTTTACTCTTCACGAGCAAAATCAGTTAAATGCACGATTCAGATGGAAAATCGTGCATTTTTATTTCCTAATTACAAATCTTCAAAAACTAATACCTTTATTAATGAATTTAACCTACAATAGAAGATAATGATTATCATTAATAACGAGGTAAATATGATTATTTCATCCGCAAACGACTATCGTCAAGTTGCTAAACGTAAGGTTCCCCCATTTATGTTTCATTATGCTGATGGTGGCTCTTATTCTGAACATACACTTACACGTAATGTAAGCGATCTATCTAACATAGCATTACGGCAACGTGTGCTCAATGATATGTCTCAATTAAATACTGAAATTGAATTATTCGGTGAAAAGCTTTCTATGCCGTTAGTATTGGCTCCTGTAGGTGCATGTGGAATGTACGCAAGTCGTGGTGAAGTTCAAGCCGCAAAAGCTGCTGATAACAAAGGTATTCCATTTACGCTTTCAACTGTATCAATTTGTCCAATTGAAGAAGTAGCTCCAACACTCAAACGTTCCATGTGGTTCCAACTTTATGTTCTAAAAGATCGAGGCTTTATGAAAAATGCTCTCGAACGAGCAAAAGCAGCAGGTTGCAAGACATTAGTCTTTACTGTAGATATGCCAACCCCTGGTGCACGTTATCGTGATATGCATTCAGGCATGAGTGGCGAATATAAATGGCTTCGTCGAACATTACAAGGTTTCACTCATCCATTATGGTCTTACGATATGCTCATGAAGGGGCGTCCATTTACATTAGGTAATGTTTCTCAATATATGGGTAAACCGGTAGGGTTAGATGATTACATTGGTTGGTTAACTGACAACTTCGACCCTTCTATTTCGTGGAAAGATTTAGAATGGATACGTGATTTTTGGGATGGCTCGATGGTTATCAAAGGTATTTTAGATGCTGAAGATGCTAAAGATGCTGTTCGCTTTGGTGCTGATGGGATCGTGGTATCCAACCACGGAGGTAGACAACTAGACGGTACACCATCAACAGCTCAAGCTTTACCTTATGTCGCCGATGCCGTCAAAGGTAATATAAAAATTCTTGCAGATAGTGGTATTCGTAATGGATTAGATGTAGTACGTATGATTGCATTAGGTGCTGATGCTACTATGATTGGTCGTTCTTTTGTCTATGCTCTTGGAGCAGATGGTCAACGTGGCGTAGAGAATATGCTCGATATATTTTATAAAGAAATGCGTGTAGCAATGACACTAACAAGCAATAAGAATATCACAGATATTACTCGTGATGCTTTAGTGGACTTCAGCAAATAAATTTTAAATTTCATAATCTAAAATCATTTAACAGCGTGAATATTTTACGCTGTTTTTATTTTATTAGAAAACGATTGCGATCAAAAAAAGCTTATCTTTTCAGGAAAAAAGAAAAATAGTCGTTTTAATCCGATCCATTTTCCGTTAGTCTATCCAGAATTACTTTTTACAAGGAGAAAACATCATGACAACGCTTTTTGATATTGCACAAAACTGGTTAAATCAAGATCCTGATGCAGAAACTCACGCAGAATTAACCGCACTTTTAACGGCGGCGAAAAATGGTGATGAAAAAGCACAATCTGAATTACAAGCTCGCTTTAGTGGCCGTTTACAATTTGGTACTGCGGGGCTTCGTGGACCATTACAAGCAGGCCCTATGGGTATGAACCGTGTTTTAGTGGCACAAGCTGCGGGCGGTTTAGCAGATTATTTAAAAGATTACGACAAACAACCTTCCATCGTGATTGGTTACGATGGTCGTAAAAACTCTGATGTTTTCGCACGTGATACCGCTGAAATCATGGCGGGTGCAGGCGTGAAAGCTTATTTACTTCCACGTAAATTACCAACGCCAGTATTAGCTTACGCAATCCAATATTTTGATACCACCGCAGGTGTCATGGTGACTGCAAGTCACAACCCACCAGAAGATAACGGCTATAAAGTTTACTTAGGTAAAGCGAACGGCGGTGGTCAAATCGTTTCTCCTGCTGACAAAGATATCGCCGCATTAATCGATAAAGTGGCAGCGGGCAACGTAAAAGATTTACCACGTAGCCAAGATTATGTGGTGTTAGATGATGAAGTGGTTAACGCTTATATCGAAAAAACCGCATCTCTTGCTAAAGAACCTCAAGCAGACATTAACTACGTTTATACCGCAATGCACGGTGTAGGCTATGAAGTGTTAAGCAAAACCTTAACCAAAGCGGGTCTTCCACAACCTCACATTGTGGCTGAACAAGTATGGCCAGATGGCACATTCCCAACAGTAAACTTCCCTAACCCGGAAGAAAAAGGTGCATTAGATTTAGCCATTAAAGTGGCAAAAGAACACAATGCAGAATTCATTATTGCCAATGACCCAGATGCAGACCGCTTAGCGGTTGCTGTTCCAGATGCACAAGGTAACTGGAAATCTTTACACGGCAACGTAGTCGGTTGTTTCTTAGGCTGGTATTTGGCAAAACAATATCACGCAAAAGGTGAAAAAGGCACATTAGCTTGCTCCCTAGTGTCTTCCCCGGCACTTGCTGAAATTGCGAAAAAATACGGCTTCCAATCAGAAGAAACCTTAACCGGTTTCAAATACATCGGTAAAGTTCAAGGCTTATTATTCGGTTTCGAAGAAGCACTTGGTTACTTAGTTGATCCTGATAAAGTACGTGATAAAGACGGTATTTCTGCAGCTATCGTATTCTTAGATTTAGTGCGTCACTTGAAAGCTCAAGGCAAAACCTTAGCGGATTACGCCAATGACTTCACGCAAGAATTCGGTGCTTATGTAAGTGGTCAAATTTCTATTCGTGTAAGCGATTTATCTGAAATTGGTAAATTAATGGCCGCACTTCGCAACACGCCTCCAGAAGAAGTAGGTGATGTTAAAGTGGCACAATTCATCGACCACACTAAAACTGATCGCCAAAGCGACATCCTTGTATTCGTATTAGAAAACGGTAGCCGCTTAATCGCTCGTCCATCTGGTACTGAGCCGAAAATCAAGTTCTACCTTGATGCTCGCGGTAAAGATCCAAAAGACGCAGATCAAGTTTTAGCACAATTTGAGGAAGGCGTTCGTCAAATTCTACGTCAAGATGCTTACGGTAAACAAGATTGCTAATTAAGCAAACTATTAAATGATAAAAAACGCTAGGTTTGATGCCTAGCGTTTTATTTTTTGCTTATTTCAACGCAAGTTGTAACTTGCCGTGATGTTTTTCTAATAAAGCTTCCGCTTGAGCACGATCTAGTCCACTCAAAATCATCATAATTGCTAATTTCGCATTTTGATCGGCAAGCTTTAATGTCTCTTCTGCGAGTGTCTTATCGCAATCCGTGGCTTGCATGACGATACGAATGGCACGAGCTTTCAGCTTCTCATTACTTGCCTGCACATCCACCATTAAGTTTTGATAGCATTTGCCCATTAAAATCATGGAAGCCGTAGTAAGCATATTCAGTACTAATTTTTGGGCGGTGCCTGATTTTAAGCGACTCGAACCAGTCAGCACTTCTGGCCCCACTACCGTATCAATAGCAATATCCACAATATTCGCCATCGCTGAATTCGGATTACTTGCAATCGAAACGGTCACTGAACCTAAACTTTTCGCATATTCCAATGCACCGATCACATAAGGCGTTCTGCCGCTGGCGGCAATGCCAACCAATACATCTTTTGAGGAAAAATGAATGGTTTGTAAGTCAAATACAGCTTGTGCTTTACTGTCTTCTGCGCCTTCAATTGGATGACGTAATGCGCGCTCTCCGCCTGCAATAATACCTTTCACCATTTCAGGTGACACACCAAATGTTGGCGGGCATTCAGAAGCATCGAGTACGCCTAATCGACCACTGGTTCCCGCGCCAATATAGACTAATCGACCACCTTGTTGAAATGCAGCAACAATACATTCGACCGCTTGGGCAATTTGAGGTAAGCATTTTTCAATTGCCAAAGGCACTTGTTTATCTTCCTTATTCATTAACTGCACAATTTCCAATGCAGACAAGCTATCCACATGCATGGAATTGGGATTCCGTTGTTCAGTAATTAAAGTTGAAAGGGTTTGTAATAAATTTTCTGCCATGGTTTATTCCTTTGGAAAAATCGCCCCTAAACTGACCGCACTTGTGGCACCCGTCACACTCGGTAAATTAGCGGGCAAATTATGCATACGACGATAGGCCAACCAAGCAAAAGCTGCCGCTTCCACATAATCGATATCAAGTTCTAATTCCGTCGTCAGTTGAATACGCCAATTTAGTAATGCCTGTTTTAAACCATTCATGATCACCTGATTTTTAGCACCTCCGCCACAAACAAGTAATCTGCATGGTAATGTCGTCTGAATATTATTAAGGGCTAATACAATACTTTGCACGGTAAATTCAGCCAAGGTGGCTTGCACATCTTGTGGTAAAAGTGCGGTCGTTTTGCCTGTTATTTTTTGAATTTTATTCTCTAGCCAAGCCAAATTAAATAATTCACGCCCCGTGCTTTTCGGTGGTGGAAGCTGAAAGAAATCTTCATCTAATAATACCGCTAACAAATCTGGATTCACTTGACCTGAAGCCGCCCATTCACCATTTTTGTCGTAAGCTTTGCCTTGATGTTTTTCGATCCATTGGTCGAGCAAGGCATTACCGGTTCCCGTATCAAAGCCAATGACAGGCTGTTCGGGTATCAATAACGATATATTGCTAATACCGCCAATATTAAGCACCACCGTTGCCCAGTTAGGGTCAAAAAATACCGCTTGATGAAAAGCGGGTACTAAAGGCGCCCCTTGTCCACCAAACGCCATATCTTTACGGCGCAAATCACCAACAACCGTAATACCTGTTTTAGCGGCTAATAAATTCATATCACCGATTTGCATGGTAAACGGGAATTGACTTTTTGGGGAATGCCACACTGTTTGACCATGGCAGCCAATGGCTTCGACCTGCTCAGGTTTTAACTCATGTTTACGTAAAAAGGCATTTACGCAATCGGCATAAAGAAAACCAAATTGATGATCAAGCTCCCCTAGAGCCTGTAAAGTGGTTTCGCCAGATTGAATAAGTGCGGTCACTTTTTCACGTAAATTTGCTGGCATCGGCGTGAAATCGGCCGCAATTAATTTGGTTTGATTCGAATGGATGTCAGTAAGAGCAATATCGACACCATCAAGACTGGTGCCCGACATAATGCCAAGATAATAAGTCATAATATTCAATTCGTGAGTTTTTCAGAATTATAGCGGATTTTAAAAAAATAAAAAAAGAGAGAACATTGTAGTTCTCTCTTTTCATCATGGATGATTCTTATAAGTCGTCAATGACTAAATAGATTTTTGCTACTGGGCCATGTACGCCAATCACTTTAATCAATTCAATATCTGCCGTTGAACTTGGACCTGAGATAATATTGATACAAGATGGCATACGCTCGCCTTGTTGTGCTTTATCGTGTAATACTTTCGCTACTTGTGCAACACGTGGAAGTACTTGGCTTTTACGTACAACAACAATCGATTTTTCAGGTAATAAACTCACTGAACGTCCACGATCTGCACTAGAGAATAAGACGATTCCGCCAGTTTCCGCCAAACCATATTCTGCATAAACCACACCAAGATTAGCTTTTTCAGAAAAACTAATATTATCTTGTGCCGTTTCTGGTGACCATGTATGGCAAGTATATTTCGCTTCAAGCGCCGCTGGAATACCAAGTGCGGTCAATCTTTCATCGGAATTAAGCACAACATCACCGCCGCCATATTTTTCACAGAGAGCAAGTAAGGTTTGTACTGCATCAGACTCTCTACACACATTTACATCCACCATCATGGTTTTCGCAGAATTGATAAATTCATTCGCTAAATCAACCGCACTTAAATGGGTTAAACGCTCAGTTGGGTATGTATTGACAGGGGCATCCATCGGTTCAGGTATGATAGCACGGGCTTTACCCATTTTCGCCGCTAATTTATTAAGAAAATTTTCGCGATTTTGTAAATCCATGCTTATTACCCTCTCTCTCTATTATTAAACCATTGACGGAAACTTTCACCATCTGCTTGTGGTAAATCTCGTGCTTTTGTCCATTCACCCAATGCACCAAATGTAATTGGTGCTTTCCCATTTTTGATCAGCTTACCCGCTAATTTTGCACCGATATTCACACCAGTTTTCCATAGTATTGGGTTGGCATTGGCTGTAGTGAAACCAAAAATAGATAAACGTTCCATCGCGGGAGTTTTACCTAACTCTACCATTTTCTCGCGGTGTTTTAAGATTAACTGCGCTAATGGAATACGCACCGGGCAGACCGAATTACACGCATTACATAAAGAACAAGCATACGGCAATTCTTTGAATTCATCATAGCCACCTAGTAACGGAGAAATCACTACACCAATTGGCCCCGGGTAAATAGAACCATATCCATGACCACCGATTTGACGATATGCGGGACAAGTATTCAAACAAGCACCGCAACGGATACAACGTAAAACTTCTTGGAATTCAGACGCTAAAATATCTGAACGGCCATTATCCACAATAACCAAATGGAATTCTTCAGGACCGTCGGTTTCACCAGCAAGACGAGGACCGGTTAACCAAGTGTTATAACCAGTTAATTTCGCCCCTACCGCACTACGAGCAAGCATCGTAATTAACACATCCACCTCTTGGAAAGTTGGCGCTAAACGCTCCATTCCCATCACGGCAATATGTGTTTTTGGTAAGGTCGTCGCTAAACGTAAGTTACCTTCGTTTGTCACTAAACAAACTGAGCCGGTTTCCGCTACAGCAAAGTTACAACCACTGATACCGATATCAGCCTCTAAAAAATCTTGACGAATTTTTTCACGTACGAAACGCGTCATATCTTCAGGCGTTTCCTCACCTTCATAGCCGAGTTTTTCAGATAAATCTTTGCGGATTTGGTGACGATCTTTGTGAATTGCAGGCACAACGATATGGGATGGTTTATCACCTGAAATTTGTAATAGATATTCACCCAAATCGGTTTCGATCACTTGCATGCCCTCTTTTTCAAGCACTTCGTTTAAACCGATTTCTTCTGTCACCATGGATTTGGATTTTACTATGTTCTTCGCATTTTTCTCTAATGCTACTTTGCGAATATAAGCACTCGCTTCTTCGGCAGTTTCAGCAAAATACACTTTACCGCCATTTTCTATCACTTTTTCGCTCAATTGATACAAATAGGCGTCTAAATTAGCTAAAACATGGTTACGAATCTGTTTGGATAAATCACGCCATTCTTCCCAATGACCTAATTCGTCCACCATTTTTTGACGATTAGCCCCAATAGTTTCTTGAGCTTTTACTACCGCTTTACGCATGATTGTGTTATGCACTTCATGATCGACACGCGCTTTAAAAGGAAGATTACTGGTTTTCAATGACATCTTATTTCTCCCCTCGCATTAATACTTCCGCAATGTGCATCACTTTGATCTTGCTACCTTCGCGTTGTAAACGACCATCAATATTTAATAAACAACTTACATCTGCACCGATTAAATATTGCGGTTCAACCTCTTCAATATGCTCAACTTTTTCTTTCACCATTTCGCCAGAAATCTCTGCCATTTTCACAGAGAAAGTTCCACCGAAGCCACAGCAAGTTTGTTGATTATGAATAGAAAGAAGATCTAACCCTTTTACGCCTTTCAAGAGAGCGATTGGTTCATCAACAATGCCTAATTTACGAGTAAGACTACAAGAAGGATGATAAACCGCTTTACCAGGCAAATAGGCGCCAACATCTGTTACACCTAATTTATTGACGATAAAATCCGTTAAATCACAGAAACGTGCGACGACCTTTTTCGCTCGCTCAGCCCAACCTAACTCACCAGCTTTAGTGAAATAGTCAGGATAGTTTTTGATAGCATAAACACAGGAACCTGCAGGGGCAACAATGGGATAATCGTTCACTTCAAAGGTTTCGACTAAGTTTTTCATGCCAGGGATGGCTTGTTTGGTGTAACCGCTGTTTAATGCTGGTTGCCCACAACAGCCTTGTTTTTCAAGGAAGATAACATTACAACCGAGTTTTTCCAGTAGTAATACAGTGTTTTTTGCCACACCGCTCTTTACTACGTCGGCAATACAAGTAACGTAGAAATTTACGTTCATAAATAATTACTCCAACAATAATAGAAAATAAAAAGTAAAATATTCGATAAAAGTTAAGCAACCGCCCACAAAGTGCGGTTGCTTTTTGCCTCTATTTTAGAGCGCATAGAATAGCGGAATTAAGAAACTTGCGCAAAGGGCTGCAATGATACCGTAAACGACCATTGGTACAATCGTAGTCTTAATGATTGTTCCTTCTTTGTTTTGAATATTCAACACGGAAGAAACTGCTACGATATTATTAATACATACCATATTACCCATCGCACCACCGACTGATTGTAACGCCAGAATTAAAGTCACAGATAAACCTGTAGTTTCTGCTGTCGATAATTGTACGCTACCGAATGTTAAGTTAGATACGGTATTTGAACCTGAGAAAAATGCGCCTACAGCACCTAAGAAGGATGAGAAGATTGTCCAGTCACTACCGGTAACTTCTGCAAAGGTACGACCTATGATTTTTACCATAGAATGCTCGCCACCCACTAACATCAAGTTTACCATCACTAAGGCTCCCATTAAGGCAATAAATGGATTTTTTACTTGGCTTAAGCTTGTACTAAAAATGCCTTTTGTTCTGCTGAAGTTCACTCCGAAAAGTGGTAATGAAATTAATACGGTAATTACAAATGGAATTAACGCAGGTACATAAAGAAGTTTATAGCTTTCACTCACTTCTGAACCGAAGATATTTTTCAAACTAAAAATTAAACCTTTGCTGACTTCAAATGTGCCTAATGAACCTAACGCTGTGGAGAACCACACATCTTTGTTATTCATTAAGCCTTTTAAGCCTAATTCTGGAATACGTGTAACGATTAAGAATAAAATTAATAAACCGGTTGGTAGTAATGCTTTAGCAACTTGGCCTGCGCTAACAGCATTATTATCTAACTTGTTTTCAACTTTCGCTAAACCAATACCTTTATTCGCTACAAATACAGAAATAAAGAGACCAATTGCGCCACCAACTAATGATGGGAACTCATAGTTAAATTGTGCAATTAAGAAGTAAGGAATCACGCAAGAGAATACGCTGATATAAATGAAAACAATATTTTGACGGATTTCTTTCCAGGTCACCATGATGCGTAATGCCATCAATGGAATCACTAATGCCGCAATGGAGTGGATAAACGCTGTCATCGAACCAATTTCAAGAATCGATTTTGAATCTAATTTTAACGGACCAAAACCGAACCAAGTTGGTGTACCTACAGCTCCAAAAGAAACCGGAACCGAATTCATCACTAAAGCTAACATGGCGACTTTTAATGGATTAAAACCTAACCCCATTAAAATTGGAGCTGCAATCGCTGCTGGTGTACCAAAGCCGCTTGCCCCCTCAATCATAAAAGCAAATGCCCAACCGATAATCATTAATTGTGCAACTGGGTTTGGATTAATATTGCCTAACCATTTACGCATCGTATCAGTTGCGCCAGATACTTCTGAAAATTTGTTAAAGAGAATTGCACCAAAAATAACAGTAATTGGTGTTTGAACAGCCACGATTGCTGCAGTCACATTCGCACTAATTGTCACTATATCGGTATTAAAATGAAGAAGATGAACCCCCATTACTAGAGTTGCAATCCAAGGTAATGCAACATAAGAAGGTAATGCATTACGCTTTACCATTAAATAGATCAACAGGATGATCGGAAAAACACTAAGAATAAAAGATAGGGTCATACTTACTCCTCTTACATAACTAAAAATTGCGCGTATTCTATGGGTTTTAAAGAAAAAACCTATACCCTATTAAGTGAAATTTATTGAAAATGTGACAAAGATCTCATAATTTTTTAACATTTCCCTTTTATCCTTGTAACATTTTTTTAACTATTCAAAAAATCTGACAAAAATACAGAAATTGTGCTAGAAAATAAATTTTCATTACAAAAGGCATAATAAAAAAATCCTTGCAAAGATTGACTTCGCCAAGGATTTTTAAGTTTAAAATAGATTAAGAGACAATATCTTTAGTTGTTTATGGAATAAGGAAGAGATTTAATTTTCAGAACTGTTCCATCTTCAGGTAAACGGAAATGCGTCCCTTCTTCTAAATCGTTGTTCATCACCACTTGTAACCATAAAACACCGTCAAAATTGACCGCACTTACGATCGAGCCCGTTTTACGCCAAGCCGTTTCTAACTGCATTTCAATTTCGCTGCCGATTTTCGGTGTAACAGCTGTTTCCCCTGAAAGCACATACATCCCACGTTTATTGGCACCACGATATTTTGCTCGAGCAACAGTTTCCTGCCCGATATAACACCCTTTAGTAAAAGAAATCGCTTGTTCGATAGCTTGTAGATTTAATGCCTGCGGGATAAATTCATTTTGCGTTTCCGCACTCAAGCTTGGTAAGCCCGATTGAATATCCGCACAAAGCCATTGTTTTTCATCGCCATTGAAGGTGACATCTAACGGGGTAGGATTGATCAAAATTGTGCGATTTTCATCAATATCCAAGATGATTTGTGCTTGAATTCGACCGCACTTTTCACCAATCAAGCCAACAATTTGCCAATCTAATACTTGAAAAGTCACTTTTGAAAACACGGCGTATTTTTTTAAATGCTCGAGTGGAGTAAATAAATTTTTCGGCATTAAAATCAAAAACTGCTCAGATGAAAGCTTAATTAAGCGAAACAACGAGTTCATTTTGCCTTTAGGATCGCAATGCGCGGTAAGCGTTGAAGCGCCAGCTGCTAAATGCACCACATCACACGTTAATTGGCCTTGCAGATATTTCTCCGCATCCAAGCCCGCCACTTCCACCAAATCATATTGGTTTAATGAAATAAATGTTGCCATGATTTTTCCTATTCAAGGTTTTGAATTTGCTCACGCATTTGTTCGATTAATACTTTTAATTCCACGGCAGAAGCGGTGATATCAGCATTAATGGATTTTGATGCCAACGTGTTAGATTCACGATTCAGTTCTTGCATCATAAAATCCAGTTTACGACCTACTGCCCCACCTTTTTTCAAGATGTTGTTGGTTTCTTTCACATGCATTTGCAAACGATCTAATTCTTCTGCCACATCCACGCGTTGCGCCAATAAAATCATTTCTTGTTCAACACGTTGTGGATCAAGTTGAATCTTCGCTTCTTCAAAACGTTGCAATAAACGCTCACGCTGCCATTGTAAAACTGCCGGCATTTGTGACCGCACTTTTTCGGCTTCCACGGTGATGCCATCAAGACGTTGTTGAATAATGGCTTGCAATTTTTCGCCTTCACGTCCACGCATTGCAATAAATTCCACCAACAATTCATCGAAAGCTGTCAACAAATCTTGACTGATGGCATCTAAATCTTGCTCAGTCGCTTCCACCACGCCAGGATAACGCAATACATCCGTTAAATTGATTTCGCCCTCACCTGCTTGCGCCTTAATCCATTGTAAAGATTGAATAACTTGATTCGCCAACTCTTTATTTAAATTGAGTTCAGCCGCTGCTTGTTTTTTGCTATCAATACGCAATGAACATTCAATTTTACCGCGAGTGAGATTTTGACGAAGTTTCTCACGCAAAGCATTTTCCAAGCCTCTAAATTGCTCTGGCAAGCGGAAAAAGTTTTCCAAATAACGTTGGTTAACCGAACGAATTTCCCAAACTGCATCGCCCCAATCTTTCTTGATTTCAAGGCGTGCAAAAGCTGTCATACTATAAATCATAAGCGCTCTCCTACTATTGTCTCTCGTCTTAATTGATTTGGTGGCTATTTTATCGGGAAAGTGCTGTCATTTCTACCGTACATTTTGTAGAAGAATTTTGTTTCTTCTACTTTACACACTGTAAAGATTAAAATACAATCATCGTAAATTTATTATTACAATTAAAGGAAAGTAAAATGAACAAGACTGTAGGAAGTACCTTACTTGTTGCTGGAACCATGATTGGGGCGGGGATGCTGGCAATGCCGCTCACCTCTGCAGGGATTGGCTTAACGGCGACGGTTTTCTTATTAATTGGCTTGTGGGCGGTGCTCACTTTCACCGCATTGTTATTCGTGGAACTGTATCAAACCGCTGACAGTGATGCAGGGATCGGCACACTTGCTGCACAATATTTTGGTAAAGCAGGGCGAATTATTTCCACTGCTGTTTTAATTGTCTTCTTATATGCCTTAATTGCCGCTTATGTGAGTGGTGGTGGTTCTTTATTAATGGATTTACTCCCAGCCATTGGCGATAAAGACACCATGAACAAAATCGCGGTGCTTGTATTCACGATTTTCTTCGGTAGTTTTATTGTCATCGGCACGCACAGTGTAGACAAAGTCAATCGTGTCTTATTCTTTGTGATGATTGCCACTTTTATCTTAGTACTCGCATTAATGCTACCAAACATTAAATTTGATAACTTAATGGCGATGCCCATTGATAACGCCTTAATTATTTCTGCAAGCCCTGTATTTTTCACGGCATTTGGCTTCCACGGTTCGATTCCTAGCTTAAATAAATACTTAGACGGTAATGTGAAATCCTTACGCATTGCGATTTTAGTTGGTTCTGGCATCACGTTATTTGCTTACTTTTTATGGCAGCTTTCGACGCACGGCTTACTCAGCCAAAATGAGTTCTTACAAATTTTACGCGAAGACGCCACATTAAATGGCTTAGTGAAAGCAACCTTAGAAATCACCCAAAGCCCAATTATTGCAAATGCGGTAAAAATCTTCTCCACTTTGGCGTTGGTAACCTCATTCTTAGGCGTGGCATTAGGCTTATTAGAATGTATTGAAGACTTGCTCAAGCAATCTTTTAATATTCATGCAGGACGCATTTCATTAGGTTTAATGACCTTCATTCCACCGGTACTATTCTCCCTTTTCTATCCAGAAGGTTTTATTCTCGCACTGGGTTATGCCGGTCAAATGTTTGCGTTCTACGCGGTAGTTTTACCGGTGGCATTAGTCTGGAAAGCACGCTCAATTTATCCAAACTTGCCATATCGCGTATGGGGCGGTAAAGCGTTGTTAGTGATCATATTGATGCTTGGCGTGATTATTACTTCAATTCCTTTTGCTATCCGAGCGGGTTACTTACCTTTTGTTGTAGGTTAAAATGGAATAAAAAAGACCGCACTTTTAAGGTGCGGTCTTTTTTATTTATTTTCGTATAAATGGGTGACTAACTGACCATTTAAATATTCACCGACATACACTTGGTTAACTGCAAGATTCTGTTTTTCTAACTCCGATTTAACCCATTCCTCGTCACGCCCAACGACTTCTAAAATATCGTTATCTAATTGCCCATCAATAATTAATGGGTAACGTAAATTTTCATCGCCATATTGAATAATGGAAAGTTGCCCATTTTGTTCGAGTACAGCACGTTTTACACTATTAATTTCATAAATACCGGCAGCACGTAACTTAAACATGAGATCATGAGCGGTAATACCATTTCTCATACATTCAGCCGTCTGAACCTTACCATTTAAAATGACCCAAACAGGTTTACCATCAATCAAGGATTTAACAAATTGATTATGATTTTTGATAAAACGCAGGGTAAAAATCAATAACGTCCAAAGTACGAGTACGAGAGAGAATTGGAGCACTCCAATACTATCACTATAAATTACCCCACCAATAATACCGCCCAGCACGTAATTTTGTACCTGATCCATTGCGGAGGTCGGGGCGAGATTACCTTTACCCATTAAATTGATTTGAAGTACGAGTCCAATAATACCCATGGCCAATTTCAAGCCTAATAATGTATAGCCATCCATTAGTTTTCCTCCTTATCAATAACAGTAACATTAGGGTTTACTAAGTTAATTGGGGATAAGGTATATGCGGTAAAATCATTATTAAAATGGACTTCGAAATACTGATCCCGAATATTTAAAATCATGCCGTTACTTAATGTACGGCTATTGGTACGAATATCTTCTTTCTGTAAATTTTGACTGTCTTTCACCGAATTTAAAAATGTCACCACGCGAGAGGTATCAGCTGCATAGACTTCACTTCGCTCATATTGGTTATATTGCACACCGAGCAAGAAAATGATTAATAAAAGAAAAATGATACTGAGATCACGGTATTTGGTTTGTAACCGATGACGCAAATATAAGCTTGTCACCACAAACAATGCACCTAACGAGACAAAAATGGCGATATATTTAAGATAACCTTGAAAAGACATCGCATTTTCTAAAAAAGCAAAAGAGAAAAAAGACATTTTGCATTCCTAATTTTGAAGAGAAAAACAGACTGCCAATGTAGCACAACGAAAACTGACTAGCCATTTTTATCACATAAATTAAATTCGTTTTTCCGAAAAATCCCTTTTATAATGACCGCACTTTTGAAACAAAAAGAGAAAAATATGAAAGCAATTCAGCCCGAAGATCAGGGATATTGGCTGTTCACCAAAGGATCGATGATTTATTGGCAGGAAAATGATCTGCCTTTCGGATCAGCAAAGGAACTCGGCCTCACAACACAAAAAGCAATGTTGCTCGGGAAATGGAAATCACAACCTTTATGGCTTGTGGCAGAAAATGAGCAAGATGAACGAGAATATCTTTCCTTACGAAGTTTGTTGTCCTTACTGACTGAAGATTTTCATTTATTAAGCCGAGGCGTGGAAATCAATCATTTTCTGAAAACCCACCAATTCTGCGGAAAGTGCGGCCAAAAAGCGGAACAAACCCACGATGAGCTAGCGGTTCAATGCACAAGTTGCAGCTATCGTACTTACCCAGTTATTTGCCCTTCGATCATTGTCGCCGTTCGCCGTGGCACAGAGATTTTATTAGCCAACCATAAACGCCATTACACACCAGGCAAAGCCGGTATTTACACCACGCTAGCAGGTTTTGTGGAAGTAGGTGAAACCTTCGAAGATGCCGTTCGTCGCGAAGTGTTTGAAGAAACCGGCATTCGCATTAAAAATATTCGCTATTTCGGTAGCCAACCTTGGGCATTCCCAAATTCACAAATGGTGGGTTTTTTAGCTGATTACGACAGCGGGGACATTCAACTGCAAGAAACGGAACTGCATGATGCACAATGGTTTTCTAGCGCTGCCCCCTTGCCAGAATTACCGCCAACAGGTACTATCGCACTCAAATTAATTAATGCTACGCTTGAGCTTTGCAAAGCGGAATAAAATAAATAAAGGAAAGCCCATGTCTGAATTAAAAAATGATCGTTATTTAAAAGCCTTATTACGCGAACCAGTGGATATGACCCCCGTATGGATGATGCGCCAAGCGGGGCGCTATTTGCCTGAATATAAAGCAACGCGTGCAGAAGCGGGCGATTTTATGTCTCTTTGCCGTAATGCGGATTTAGCTTGCGAAGTCACCTTACAGCCACTTCGTCGCTATGCTTTAGACGCTGCCATTTTGTTCTCAGATATTTTAACTATTCCTGATGCAATGGGCTTAGGCTTAAGTTTTGGTGCTGGTGAAGGCCCGAAATTTGCTCATCCAATTAAAAATAAAAGTGCGGTCGAAAATTTACCGATTCCTGACCCTGAAGGCGAACTTCAATATGTGATGAATGCGGTGCGCACAATTCGTCGCGAACTAAAAGGCGAAGTGCCACTGATTGGTTTCTCTGGTAGCCCGTGGACACTGGCAACGTATATGGTTGAAGGTGGTAGCAGCAAAACCTTCAATAAAATCAAAAAAATGATGTATGCCGAACCGCAAACCTTGCATCTTTTATTAGATAAAGTGGCGGATTCCGTCATTTTATATTTAAACGCGCAAATCAAAGCCGGCGCACAAGCGGTGATGGTATTTGATACTTGGGGCGGAGTGTTAGGTCATCGTGAATATTTAGACTTCTCTCTACAATATATGCATAAAATCGTCGATGGTTTAATTCGTGAACATGATGGCCGTAAAGTGCCCGTGACTTTATTTACTAAAGGCGGCGGTTTATGGTTAGAAGCCATGGCTAATACAGGCTGTGATGCGCTAGGATTAGACTGGACAGTTAATTTGGCAGATGCAAAAGCGCGTGTAGGTCATAAAGTAGCGCTACAAGGCAATATGGATCCAAGCGTGTTATATGCACCTGCAGAGCGTATTGAGCAAGAAGTGCGGTCAATTTTAGCTGATTTTGGGCAAGGCAGTGGACATGTATTTAATTTAGGTCATGGTATTCACCAAGATGTGCCGGAAAGTGCGCCAAAAATCTTCGTGGATGCTATCCATGAGTTCTCTAAAGCCTATCATAAATAAGCGAGAAGAAAATGCGAAATCCGATTCACAAGCGTCTCGAAAATGTTGAAAGCTGGCAACATCTAACCTTTATGGCCTGCTTATGCGAACGCATGGCACCGAACTTTGCCCTGTTTTGTCAAATGACAGAACAGGAGCAAGCAGAAAAGACCTATCACAACATTTTAAACTTAGTGTGGGAATTTCTAACCGTTAAAGGGGCGAAAATCAATTTCGAAAACCAATTAGAGAAGCTCGAAGAAATTATTCCTAATGTGAATGATTACGACTTCTTTGGTGTGGTGCCCGCCCTCGATGCTTGTGAAGCGTTAGGTGAATTGTTGCATGCTATTATTGCAGGCGAAACATTAGAAAAAGCGATTCAAATCAGCCAAATTTCACTAGGCACAGTTTGTTCTTTGTTAGAAACACAAGAAAATCGTGATCTTTCCGAAGCAGAACTAAAAACCCGTGAAGAAATTGAAGAAGAACTTGACCTTCAATGGCAAATCTATCGATTACTCAAAGACTGTGAAAAACGCGATGTAGACTTAATTTTATCTCTCCGAAATGAGATCAAACAGGAGGGAATCTCCAATATTGGTATAAAAATTGAGCAATAACGTGAGATTTATCACAATTTTTGCAAATCGTGCTTTTATTTCCTAGAAAGTTAGATTATCCTTTCTTAAGCCATAGTTGGTTACAGGCCTCTTACTTAACAGAGTCAAATTTTAATTTAACAAAAGGTACAAATTTATGAACAAAACAGATTTAATCGATGCAATTGCAAGTGCTGCTGAATTAAATAAAAAACAAGCTAAAGCTGCATTAGAAGCTACTTTAGCTGCTATCACTGGTAGCCTTAAAAAAGGTGAACCAGTTCAGTTAATCGGTTTTGGTACATTTAAAGTAAATAAACGTGCAGCTCGTACTGGACGTAACCCACAAACTGGTGCGGAAATCAAAATCGCAGCATCTAAAGTTCCTGCATTCGTATCTGGTAAAGCATTAAAAGACGCAATCAAATAATTTGTCTTAAAACGGACTTTAATTGAACCCTGCTTTGTCAGGGTTTTTTGTTGCCTAAATTTTAGCTTTACAATCATCATTTTGCTTATATAATTCCGAACCGAAACTTATTACGGAATATAAATAATGAAACGAAACATTCAACACCGAAATACCCAACAACGCAGACATGCCATCATGCAACTTCTGCAGGAACAAGGTGAAGTCAGTGTAGAACAGCTAGTACAGTTATTTGACACCTCTGAAGTGACGATTCGAAAAGATCTCACTGCATTAGAAAGTAATGGTTTCCTTCTTCGTAAATACGGTGGTGCAATTTTAATGCCACAAGAAATCATCGAAGAAGAACAAGATGATGAACTTTCGCAACGAAAGTTAGTCTTAGCAAAGGCTGCCGCAGAACGTATTCGTGATCACAACCGCATTATTGTGGATAGTGGCAGCACAACCGCCGCCTTGATTAAACAACTTAATCGCAAGCAAGGCTTGGTTGTGATGACGAATTCGCTTTCGGTGGCCACCGCATTACATTCACTCGAAAATGAACCGACGCTCTTAATGACGGGAGGCACTTGGGACACACGTTCCGAATCCTTCCAAGGCAATATTGCCGAGCAAGTGCTACGTTCTTATGATTTTGACCAATTATTTATTGGTGCCGATGGCATTGATTTAGAACGTGGTACAACAACATTTAATGAGCTGGTTCGCTTAAGCCAAGTGATGGCTGAAGTGTCTCGTGAAGTGATTGTGATGGTGGAATCACAAAAAATTGGCAGAAAAATGCCAAATGTGGAATTAACCTGGCAGCAAATTGATGTACTGATTACCGATAACAAATTATCTCAGGCCGACAAAGAAGCCATAATGGCGCAAGGCGTAGAAGTAATTTGTGTAGACGTGGCATAAAGTGCGGTCAGAAAAACAAGACTTTTAATTTTAGTAAATAAGGAAAAACTATGTGTGGTATTGTTGGTGCGGTAGCACAACGTGATGTAGCAGAAATTTTAATTAACGGTTTACACCGCTTAGAGTATCGTGGTTATGATTCTGCAGGTGTGGCTGTTGTGGATCCAAACCATGAATTACACCGCGTGCGCTGCTTGGGTAAAGTAAAAGCCCTTGATGAAGCAGTTGCGGTAAAACCATTAATTGGTGGTACAGGGATTGCACACACTCGTTGGGCAACTCATGGTGAACCGTCTGAGGCCAATGCTCACCCGCATACTTCGGGCAACTTTGCTGTCGTCCATAACGGCATCATCGAAAACCACGAAGAATTACGTGAATTACTAAAATCACGTGGCTATGTGTTCAATTCTCAAACCGATACCGAAGTGATCGCTCACCTTGTTAATTGGGAGATGCGTACAGCCTCAACTCTTCTTGAAGCTGTTCAAAAAACCGTAAAACAACTTACTGGCGCATACGGTATGGTGGTATTAGATCGTGAGCATCCAGAACATTTAGTTGCTGCTCGTTCAGGTAGCCCATTGGTGATTGGTTTAGGGATCGGCGAAAACTTCCTTGCATCTGACCAACTCGCGTTATTAAGCGTAACTCGTCGTTTCATCTATTTAGAAGAAGGCGATATTGCAGAAATTACACGTCGTACCGTGGATATTTACGATGCGAATGGTCAGAAAGTAGAACGTGAAGTGCACGAATCTAACCTTGAAAATGATGCGGCAGAAAAAGGTAAATTCCGCCATTTCATGCAAAAAGAAATCTATGAGCAACCAAATGCATTAATCAACACGATGGAAGGTCGTATTCTTCATAATAATGTAATTGTGGATGCTATTGGTAATGGCGCAGCAGAAATCTTAGAAAAAATTGAACACATTCAAATCGTGGCTTGTGGTACCTCATATAATGCAGGGATGACCGCTCGTTACTGGTTTGAAGCACTAGCTGGCGTGAGCTGTGATGTCGAAATCGCGTCTGAATTCCGCTATCGCAAATTTGTCACTCGCCCAAATAGCTTATTAGTAACCATCTCTCAATCAGGTGAAACGGCAGATACCCTTGCCGCACTTCGTCTTGCAAAAGAAAAAGGTTATATGGCTGCCTTAACGATCTGTAACGTATCAAGTTCATCTTTAGTGCGTGAATCGGATCTTGCCTTCATGACTCGTGCAGGCGTTGAAGTCGGTGTGGCATCAACAAAAGCCTTTACCACTCAGTTGGCCGCATTATTAATGTTAGTCACTGCAATTGGTAAAGTAAAAGGCAATATCTCAAACGAACAAGAAGTGGAAATTGTAAAAGCGTTACAATCACTTCCAGCTGAAGTTGAAAAAGCCCTTGCATTTGATAAAGACATCGAAGCGTTAGCAGAAGATTTTGCCGAGAAAAATCATGCGCTTTTCTTAGGTCGTGGTGAGTTCTACCCTATCGCTATGGAAGCTTCATTGAAATTAAAAGAAATTTCTTATATTCATGCTGAAGCTTATGCGGCGGGTGAATTAAAACATGGTCCACTCGCCTTAATCGATGCAGATATGCCGGTTATCGTGGTTGCACCAAACAATGAATTGCTTGAAAAAGTGAAATCAAACATTGAAGAGGTACGCGCACGTGGTGGTCAGCTTTATGTGTTCGCTGATAAAGAAGCGGGCTTCACACCAAGCGAAGGCATGAAAATCATCACAATGCCAAAAGTGAATGAAATTATTGCGCCAATTTTCTACACCGTTCCAATGCAATTATTGTCATACCATGTGGCATTAATTAAAGGAACCGACGTGGACCAACCTCGTAACTTAGCTAAATCGGTAACGGTAGAATAAAGTGCGGTTGAAAATTAGCACGTTTTAATACAAAAAAGCACAGGTTTAATCCTGTGCTTTTTGTTTAAATAAACCGATAACCGTTTTCTGTCACTTCCAAAATGGAGGCATAATCCTTTCGCCAATCGCCTAACACAATGCGCGTGTATGTTTCTTCCTGATGAATGGCTTCTCGATGTGTATGACCGTGAATTAATCGTTCCACGCCAAATGCTTTCACCATTTGTGCTGTAAACGCTAAATTCACATCCATGATATCCAGTGACTTATATTGTTTATCTTGTTTACTCTTCGCGCGAATTTTCTCTGCAATTTTTAACCGCACTTTTAATGGCAAACATAAAAACAATCTTTGTCGCCATTTTTGATGCACTTTTCGGCGAAATTGTTGATATTTCACATCATCAATACATAAGGTATCACCATGACAAATTAAGGTTTTTACACCATAAAGATCAACACAATGATAATCTGGCAATAAGGTTAAACCACAATCTTGTGCAAATTTTTTCCCCAGCAGAAAATCACGATTGCCATGAATGAAATAACAAGCGATGCCCTTTTCTGTTAGGTTTTTGATTTGGTGTTTGACTTGTGAGATTAAAGGTGAGGTCTCATCATCACCAATCCAAAAATCAAAAAGATCTCCCAAAATATAAACCGCTTGTGCTTCTTGCGCTTTGTTTTGCATAAAATCGTTAAAAAGTGCGGTTAATTCCGGATACGTTTCGCTCAAATGAAGATCTGCAATAAAATAAATGGGTTTCATAACTATTCCGTCATTTTTTTCATTAGATTAGCACACATTTTTGTGTAATTTGCTATACTTTCCAAAAATTTTAATTAGGTATTTTCTATGTTAAAAATCGCCAGAATTGTCATCGTTGCACTTTGTTGTATTTTAATTTGTGTGCTTGGTACGATCTATTCCTTTATTTGTTTCAGAAACCCAAGCAATGTGGGCATTATGGCTCGCTGGTTTGGACGTTTATTCCCTTTATTTGGCTTAAATGTAGAACACCGCTTTCCACAAAATAAAGAGAATATGCCGCGCTGTATTTACATCGGTAACCACCAAAATAATTTCGATATGGTGACCATCTCTTACATGGTACTTCCACGCACGGTAAGTGTGGGTAAAAAAAGCCTAATTTGGATTCCATTCTTCGGTATTTTATACTGGGTGACGGGCAATATTTTCTTAGATCGTGAAAATCGTTCTAAAGCACATAGTACCATGACTGAGCTTGCTCGCCGTATCAATAAAGATAATCTATCAATTTGGATGTTCCCTGAAGGCACACGTAGCCGTGGTCGTGGTTTATTGCCATTCAAAACAGGCGCATTCCATGCAGCGATTGCGGCTGGCGTACCAATCGTACCTGTTGTATGCTCAACAACTCACAACAAAATTGATTTAAATCGCTGGGATAACGGCAAGGTGATTTGTGAAATGATGGACCCGATTGATGTATCATCATACACAAAAGACAATGTTCGCGAACTTGCCTCTTACTGCCATGATTTAATGGAAAAACGCATTGCCGAACTCGATGCGGAAATTGCGCAAGGAAAATAATATGTTGCGTCTTTCTCGTCGCCAATTATTAAAAACTACTGCAATTTCAACCGCACTTGCTGCCACACCTCAATCGGTATTAGCGGCATCCCGTGAAAAATTAACTATTCCTCCATTGATGGAAGCAAAACGTGGCCGTCCCATTATTCTTAATATGGAAGAAACCGGCTACAAGTTAGATGGTTCCCATAGTGTCAGTGTATGGGGCTTTAACGGCAATTATCTTGGACCCACTATTCGCATCAAATCGGGTTCTTTTGCAAAACTCAATTATCACAACAATTTGCCACAAAGCATTGCTCTCTCTATTCAGGGATTACAAGCCAGTGGCGAATTATTTGGTGGCGCCGCAAAAGTCCTCAAAAAAGGGGAATCTTGGGCACCGATTATTCCAATTGACCAACCTGCTGCGACTTGTTGGTATCGCTCTGCGACCTTGGCTAACTCGGCTTATCAAACTTATCGCGGCATCGTCGGGATGTGGTTGATTGAGGATGATCAAAGCTTAAAATCTCAGCTACCTCATAAATACGGTGTGGACGATATTCCATTAATCTTACAAGACATGGAGTTTAATGGTGATGGATTGCAATTATTTAAGCAAAATCAACCGCACTTTGTCGGCAACCGCCTTCTTGTGAATGGACAAGAAGCGCCTTATCTTGAAGTCCCGCGCGGTTGGATACGTTTACGTTTACTCAATGCTTCATTAGCAAGAGCCTACGATCTCCGTTTAGATAACGAACAAGACATGTTGCTCATTGCAAGAGATTTAGGCTTTTTATCACAAGGCAAAGCGATTAACTCTCTTATTCTTGCACCAGGTGAACGAGCAGAAGTGCTAGTCAATTTAAGCGAAGGGGAAGGTGTATCACTTATTTCGGGCGTAAAACGTGGTTTCTTCGATAAAATCAAAAATGTCTTCAGTTCAGGTAATGATTTTGCCGATAACACTGTTTTAGAACTTCGTCCACTTGGTGAAATCTCTGCATTCAACAAAAAAATGAATGAGTCATTCAATACTGATGCCACGGCTATGCTCGAAAGTAAAATCGCCCAAGAACGCACCTTTGAACTAGATGTGACTAACGGCTTAATTAACAAACAACGTTTTGATCCGCGTCGAGTTGATGTTTCAGCTAAAGTCGGTACTGTCGAACGTTGGATTATCAACAGCTCGTTGCCTGTCGGTTTTACCATTCAGAGTGCAAAATTTGTTATTGAAAATCAAGATGACGTCAATATCAGTCCAACTGAACTTGTTTGGAAAGACACCGTTTGGGTGAAAAAGAAAGTACAAATTTTAGTAAAATTTGAGCAACCTTCATCAAATAGCCATCCTTTTTTATTTGGTGCATCAAATTTGATGTTAGCTGATATGGGATGTATCGGAATGATGGTTATTCAATAAAACCAACTTATTACATAAAAAGGAATCAAAAATGAAAAAATTAACCTTCTTCTTAGCAACAATATTTCCAATCTCGGCCCTGGCTGTAACCGAACAATCAAAAGACACTAAACAACAAGCTGACGAGCCTCATATTTATCTTTCTATCTTTGATAGAACCCAAATGCCCTCAGTCGATTTACATAAAAAAGAAATTTCTCGTTCTAATAAAAATGAGAAAGTATGTTGGATTGCAACAGGACATTTCAGAAAAACTGTCAATGTCACTGAAACATTCAAAGCACAGGCTAAAAGTCAAATGGAGTTCAATGACGCGACTAATGGACAAATAACATCATCCCCTAATAAAAAAACTCACAGCATTAGTTATACTGCCAAACCGTTAGAAAATGGAAAATATGTAACAAATTGCTGGGAATTCGGTCGATGGGACCCTACCGGTAAATATGTACTTACTGTAAAAATTGGAAAACATGAATTTGAAAAACAAGTTTTCTATGTAACTGAGTAATTAAAAATATCCAAAAATGACTGCACTTTAAATGGTAATATTTGGTAACTTAAGTCTAAAAAGCCGCCTGAAATTCAATTTTCAGGCGGTCTTTGTTTATTCTAAGAACGATGACAAACCAACTCATTATTCAAGGAGCAAAACTTGAATCAAGTACAACAAATATTTGATTATGCTGCCAAACAATATGCTACGCAGCCAGAATATCTTTGGTCGAAATTTCCAGAATATGCAATCTTGCGTCATGGCAATGGTAAAGGAAAATGGTATGCACTTATCGGCAAAATTACGAAGATTAGATTGGGTTTACAAGAAGAAGGCACAACAGATTTCATCAATCTCAAATGTCCACCCGATATGGTAAGCATCTTACAGCAATCACCTAATTTCTTACCCGCTTACCATATGAACAAAACCCATTGGCTAACGATTGTGTTAGATCATGGCGTAGAAACCGAAGAAATCTTTAAGTTGTTGGATTGGAGTTACGACTTAACAAAGTAGAAGAATTTAAAAACACCTAAAAATCTGACCGCACTTTTGCTTTTCTTTACTTTAGTCACGGCTAGTAAGATAATGAATGAAAACTATTATCAAAATACAAGCATTGAGTTTGATTCAATAAGGAGATAACCATGGCAATGAATAGACGTAATTTTTTAAGAATGAGCGCAGCACTTACGGCAGCGAGCATGTCGCCTTCTCTCTTTGCAGCAACAAAAGAACAATTTACCATTTATGGCGCACCAGCGATGCCAAGTGTGACTATTGCGGTGGCTGCGGCACAAGGTAAATTAGCCAAACAAGCGGATGTCGCATTAGAGATTTGGCGTTCGCCTGATCAACTGCGTGCGGGTGTGGCAAGTGGGCAATTTAAAGTGATGATGAGCCCAAGTAATGTGGGCGTAAATTTACGTAATCAAGGGCAACAAGTTGGCATGGTGAATATTCTCACCAATGGCATTACGCAGTTGATGTGTAAAGGTGGCGCCATTACTTCACCGCAAGAATTGGTGGGTAAAAAAATCCTTGTGCCATTTAAAAACGATATGCCTGACATCGTATTGCAAGCTTTACTGAAAAAACTAAATATTGATATTAATAAAGTGGATATCACCTATGCCGCCACACCAACGGAAGCGATTGGTTTGTTTTTACTGAAAGATTTCCATGCGGCAATCTTGCCAGAACCAATGGCGAGTGCCGTTGTGCAGAAAGCTAAAATTGTCGGTACGGAGATTGTGCGTGGGTTTGACTTAGTGAAAGAATGGGGACAAGCGTTTAACACCAAACCACTTATTCCAATGGCAGGCATTATTGCCAATGAAGAATACTTCCACGCACATAAGGCAGAGTTTGATCTATTCCATCAAGATTTAAGCGATGCATTAAACTGGATTATGGCTAACCGAAAAAGTGCGGCTGAAATTGGTGCCAATTATCTGCCAGCACCAGAAGCCGCTATTGAAATGGGCTTAGACGGTGCGCGCTTAACGGTGACCAAAGCCAGTGAACTGAAGAATGAAATCATGCAATTCTATGAAACCTTGATGGAGTTCAATCCAAAACTCTTAGGTGGTAAATTGCCGGATGATAAATTCTTCTTGGCTTAATTTGAAACTGAATCACAACACATGATTAAAACTGACAAAATCCGTAAACCACAACCTGTCCTGTTTTACATTATCGACTATCTCTGGAGTGGCTTTACTGGCTTGAGTGTGGCGATGATGGTTGTTGCCTTGTGGGCTTGGGGCAGCGCAGTATTTGGTGAATTTATGCTGCCTGCTCCCGCGGATGTTTTTCAAAAAGCCCTTGAGCTGCTCGAACATTTCCAACAAAACGAAATCGGCATTTCGTTGTGGCGTTCTGTGGTGGGTATTACCATTGCATTAGTCGCTGGCTTAGCCGCAGGACTGATTGCAGGTAGCTTTAAAACCGCTATGGCATTGCTCAAACCCGTGATTACGATTTTGTTAGCCATGCCGCCAATCATTTGGGTCGTGATGGCCTTATTTTGGTTTGGCTTTGGCAATCCTAGCGTGCTATTTACCATTATCGTATTAGTCGCCCCGCTGACCTTTGCCAGCGCTGCTATGGGCATGGCAAGTGTAAACAAACAACATGAAGAATTGTTTGATGCTTACAAACTCGGATTGTGGAAAAAAATCCGCTATTTGTATGTTCCCCATCTCACAGGATATGTGATTTCCAGCATTGGCGTCGCGGTTGCCATGGGTGTGAAAGTGGTGATTATGGCAGAGCTTTTGGGTGCCAATGAGGGTGTGGGTGCAAAAATTGCCGATGCCAGAGCGATGTTAGATACGTCAACAGTAATGGCTTATGTGTTGTTGGTGATTGTGTTTGTTTCCCTCTTTGAATATTTGATTACCAAGCCATTGGAAATCCTGTTTATGCCGTGGAGAAGATAATGCTGAGTTTAAAGAATGTGCGTTTTGAAATTCTCCGCGATCCCATCGTTCGCGATTTCAGTATGGATTTACAATCGGGTGAAGTGAAAACTTTATTCGGTCCAAGCGGTTGTGGTAAAACCACTGTGCTGCGTTTGATTTCAGGTTTGGAAACGCCAAAATCGGGTGAAATCAAGAATACATTTCGTAAAACGGGCTTTCTGTTTCAAGAAAATCGTCTATTGGAAAATCTCACGGCTATGCAGAATATCGCCATTTTTATGGATGAACCAAATGAACATGAAATCATTACGCTGGCAGAAAAGATCGGACTTTCCTCTGGGGATTTGAATAAATACCCGACCGAATTATCGGGCGGTATGGCAAAACGCGTGGCATTTTTGCGTCTATTACTATGCGGCTGTGATTTAGCCTTATTGGACGAACCTTTTGTCGGTTTAGATCGCGATTTACGTGATATTTTAGCTGCGATGTTAGTGGAAAAAATTGAGCAACAAGGTATGGCTTGTATTTTAGTTACACACGATCGTTTTGAAGCAGCTCGATTAAGCCGAGAGATTATGCAACTTTCTCCAAAAGGGATGGATGTACAAAATGTGATTACTTTGCCAACGCCATTATCCGAACGCAATTCAGCCTTTGAAGAAACCGTAGTCGCACGCGAATTTCAAGGAATCCATTATTATGAATAATTTCTTTACCCATCCGATGCGACCCTTTTTTGTTGGTGCAGCCATTCTTGCGATTATTGGTGCCTTGAGCTTTTTCATCAACCCCGATGATCTCATCCTACACCGCAAAATTTTCTTAGAATTTATGCTGCCAGCCGCATACGGCGGCTTTCTGACAGCTTCCATGCTTGAATGGACAAATTACAAAGGCAATTTAAAACCTATTGCGACGATTTTAGCGGTACTCTTACTTACGGGATTGATGTTATTGCCATTTTCCCCGCAAACCGCCTCGTTTTTAGTGGCTGCTTATTGGCTCGCGTTGTTACTCTTTTGTGCTTGGCTGTTTTGGTTGGATCGCAATACCGACAATTTTACTTTACTGATGTTACTTGCGGCATTTATGGTTTGTCAGACTGCTTACGCCATGACTGATAGCCTGAAATTATTGCGGGCACAGGTGCATTTGAATATGGCGGCAGTGATGTTTGTATCAATTCGAGTCAGCATTCTATTAGGCGCAGAGGCACTGAAAGAAAGCACCTTAAAAGATCCTGTATTTATCCCAAATGTCGTGTATAAAAATATTGCAATTACATTCTTGCTGCTCCATACCGCAGCAGAGCTTTGGTTGCCTGCGCAAACAGCCACTTTTACTGCTTTTGCCGTTGGCTTTATCTTGCTGGCCAAGTTACGCGAATTACATCATCACGAACTGCTACGTAAACATTACGTACGCACTTATTATTTCCTTCAACTGTTCGCCGCAATTGGCTATTTGTGGATGGGCATCAATAAATTAATTGATGAACCTACTGCCGATCCATTACACATGGTGACACTCGGCGGCATTCTCGGCAGTATGATGATGATTTGGCTCACCGCGGGATTATGGCATAGTGGTTTTACGAAACTGGATTACCCAAAACTCTGTCGCCTTGCCGTGCTTTGTCTTTTCACGGCGGCGCTTTCCCGGGCTTGTTTAATGTATGTGGACGAGCTGTTTTTTATCACGATTCCCGCTATTTTAATTGCCATTGTGTTTGTGCTGTATCTCGCAACCTTTGTGCCGATATTCCGAAACAATGCCTTTACGGATGATCCGGAATAATGACCAATCCGCACATCCACGTGCGGATTTTTGATATTTTTTAGACCGCACTTAATAGGCTTTTAATTGGGCCATGGCTTTACAATCTGCAGCTTGATGATCATATTCAGTAATTAAACTCTGTAAGAAATGTTTAATTTCAGTCAGTTCGGCAATTTTTTCTTCGACTGAAACCAAATGTTTTGCCAACATACTATCCACTTCACAATGTTGAGATTGCTGCGTTTTCAACGCATTAAAAAATTTAATTTCGGCCAAGCTAAAATCTAATGCCCGGCAGGTTTTAATAAATTTTAATTGCTTCAAACTAGCTTCATCATAATCTCGATAACCATTTGCCAGCCGTTTAGGCTCTGGCATTAACCCCATTTTTTCATAATACCGAATCGTTTCTAAATGAATACCGCTTTGTTTGCTCAATTCGTGAATCTTCATCTTGTTAAAATTAAGCCTTGACCTTGTAGTTACTACGGGCTTTATACTTTATCCCAAGTTAATCAAATAGACAATAAGGAGCCGTATGTCCGAACATCATTCCCATGAACATCATGATCATTCATCTCATGAGCATATTCCACAGGATAAAAAAATCTTAGCGCTCAGTTTTGCCATCATTACTGGCTTTATGATTGTCGAATTTATTGGTGGCTATTGGTTTAACAGCTTGGCACTCATGGCTGATGCGGGACACATGGCAAATGATAGTTTATCGTTATTTTTAGCCTTGCTAGCGTTGTTTCTATCTACTCAAAAACAAAGATACATTGCCCTACTTAATAGCAGCTCATTGATTGTTGTGGCATTGATGATTTTAGTTGAAGCCATTCAACGCTGGCAAAATCCCATCGAGATGATGGCATTACCAATGCTTGGGGTTGCCTCTCTCGGATTATTGGTGAATCTTTTCGTTGCAAAGATCATGTTGAACAGCGATCATGATAATCCCAATATCAAAGCGGCGTATCTCCATGTACTGACCGATTTATTCGGTTCCATTATTGCTATGCTTTCGGGGCTAAGCGCCTATTTACTTGGATGGTTATGGGTTGATCCGCTAGCAAGTATGATATTAAGTGTGCTGGTATTAAAAAGTGGAATCGGAGCGTTCCGCTTGGTATTAAAAAACACTTAAAAAACTAACCGCACTTTGGTTTGATATTTCCAAAGTGCGGTCAATTTTCAGCGATTATTTCCACTCGCCTCGCTCTACAATAATGCCAACATTACTTGCTTGAGCAACCGCTCTGGGTTTGCTTAATTTGAGGCGTATCCATGAAATACCAAAACGTTGTTGTAATTGCTCTGCCACTTCATAAGCCACTCGCTCAATCAATAAAAATGGCTTAGCTTGGACATAATCTAAAATAAATTGGCTCACTTCGGCATAATTGAGGCAGTATTGCACATCATCCATCTCTGCGGCTTTTTGACAATCCCATGCCATTTCCAAATCAAAAACAAGCTTTTGTTTGATTTGTTGCTCCCAGTCATACACGCCAATTTGTGCGAAGACGACTAATTCTTCAATAAAAATTCGATCCATCTCTCATTCCTGTAAAAATATAGTGGGCTTATGCTATCAAGTTTGGTTAAAATAACGAACAAGTTTTTCAAATACAATCAAGATTGTGGAGCACAAAATGAGCCTATTTGCCCTTTTTTATATGATTTTTGCTTATTTGCTGGGTTCGATTTCCAGTGCAATTTTGATTTGTAAAATAGCAGGCTTGCCTGACCCACGAAAAAACGGATCTCATAACCCTGGTGCAACCAATGTATTGCGTATTGGCGGACGTTGGGCGGCTCTCGCAGTATTAATTTGCGATATTTTAAAAGGGATGTTACCCGTTTGGGCGGGTTATTATTTAGGCCTCACACAATTTGAATTAGGCATGGTTGCATTAGGCGCGTGCTTAGGGCACATCTTCCCCATTTTCTTTCAATTTAAAGGCGGGAAAGGTGTAGCAACCGCATTCGGTGCCATTGCGCCAATCTCTTGGGGCGTTGCCGGTTCAACATTAGGCACTTGGTTATTGGTCTTCTTAATTAGCCGTTATTCCTCATTAAGCGCTGTCATTACGGCACTTCTCGTGCCATTTTATGTTTGGTGGCTTAAACCTGAATTTACTTTCCCCGTTGCCTTAGTTTGCTGCTTGCTGATTTATCGCCACCACGACAACATTCAGCGCTTATGGCGCGGCCAAGAAGATAAGATGTGGGGCAAATCCAAAAAGAAATAAAGAAAAAAACCTGTCGATAATCGACAGGTTTTCTTTTTATCAAAACAGCTTAGAAATCAACCGCACTTTTAAGTTTTTTCAATGCGTTGGCTTCAAGCTGACGAATACGTTCTGCAGACACATTATATTTTGCTGCCAGATCGTGAAGGGTTGCTTTCTCATCATCTAACCAACGTGCTTTGATAATCTCTTGGCTACGTTCATCAAGATTTGCTAAGGCTGTACCTAATTTTTCTGTGGCTTGTTCTTCAAAGTTTTCACTTTCAAGTTCTGCAGCAAAGTTTGAGCTTTTATCTTCTAAATATAAAGAAGGTACATAAGCTTCGTCATCATCGTCTGTTGGCAAATCAAAGCCCACATCTGCCCCTGTCATACGGGATTCCATTTCGATGACATCTTCTTTTGACACGCCAAGCTCATTCGCCACCATATCCACTTCGTTTTCATTGAACCAACCTAAACGCTGTTTAGTTTTACGTAGGTTAAAGAACAATTTACGTTGTGCTTTTGTAGTAGCGACTTTCACAATACGCCAATTACGAAGGACATATTCGTGGATTTCGGCTTTGATCCAGTGCACAGCAAAAGACACAAGGCGAACGCCCACTTCCGGATTAAAACGTTTTACCGCTTTCATTAATCCGATATTACCTTCTTGAATTAAATCTGCTTGTGGCAATCCATAACCTGAATAACCACGCGCAACATGAATAACAAAACGTAAGTGTGATAAAACTAATTTTTTCGCTGCTTCAATATCACCGTCATAATACAAACGTTCTGCTAAGCTTTTTTCTTCCTCTGCAGTTAGCATCGGATATTCGTTTGCTGCTCGAATATAACCTTCGATGCTACCTTGAGGTACTAACATCATTTGAGTTTCTTTATTCATTCTTCTCCTCACAGCATGCGGAGCTAAGCCCCGACTCATTACTTATTTGTTATTGTATAACAACTATTGTCATTATACCTCAATTTGTTTTATTTGACAGTTTTTAACGATTAAAAGTTCAAATGAATCACTGAAAATTTTCCAAATCACTTTAATGGAACAAGCGAATAAACGACATCCTCTGCCACAACCTTAAACAATAGATCAATATTCGGGTGTTTTCCAGGGTTTTGTTTCGCATCTTCAACATGTTCTGCAAACCATTCAATGCCTTGTTGTGCGGAAGTGCGGTCTAATTTTCCGTTAAATTTTTCTGCTAACGCATTATAAAGACGGAGTGAGCCAAGCTTACCTGGTGCGGCAGGAATATGATGAATCACTGTTTCACCATTTAATACGTCTAAACCTGTTAGATGATCAATGGTGGGTAAAGTCTCTAAAATGTCTTTAAAATTCATGATTGCTTTCCTCTATAAATTAACTAATGGCTTGCTCTGAATTCACTTCACCATTCGCGCCCATAAAGCGCACTTCTGGCTGTAAATACACACCAAATTTATCCGCCACGGTTTGACGGATATGATGTGCTAGCTTCACAACATCCTGACCTGTGGCATTACCTTTATTAATCAGTACTAAAGCTTGTTGTTGATGAACAGCCGCACCACCAATTTGAAAACCTTTTAAATGGGATTGATCGATTAACCAACCCGCAGCAAGTTTCACAGAGCCGTCCGGTTGTGGAAAGTGCGGTAGATTTTCGACCTGTTTTTGGATTTTTGCAAATTGCTCTGCACTCACCACAGGATTTTTGAAGAAACTGCCCGCGTTGCCAAATTCTTTTGGATCCGGCAATTTACTGCGGCGAATATGGCACACCTCATAAAACACTTGTTTTGCCGTTACAGTTTGAGGATCAAAATTCACTAATGAGCCATATTTTAAAATAGGTTGCCAATTTTTGGTTAATTTCAATCCAACTGCTGTAATCACATAACCTTGTGCATAACGATGTTTAAAAATACTTTCACGGTAACCAAATTCACATTCGTTAGCCTGTAAGCGGAATTGTTCGCCTGAGTTGAGATTCAACACATCGACATAATTACACACATCTTTAAATTCTACACCGTACGCACCAATATTTTGAATCGGTGCAGAGCCGGCACAGCCTGGAATAAGTGCGAGATTTTCTAAACCATTAATTCCCTGTGAAAGCGACCATTCCACTAACTGATGCCAATTTTCGCCACCATTAACATGCAAATAATGGTAATCGCTATCTTCCGTATGCTGAATACCCGATAAACGGTTAACAATCACCATTCCTTGGAAATCTTCTAAAAACAGCATATTGCTGCCTTGACCTAAAAATAAGACAGGTAGCTTTTCAGCTTGTGCTTTTTGCCAAGCTTGTTGGATTTGTTCAATCGATGTGGCTTCAATAATTTCACGTGCATTTGCCGGAATATTGAAGGTGTGAAACGGTTGTAAACTTTGCATTAACTTTCCTTAAAAAAATGTGTGAGGGAGTGTAATTTTAACCATCGTACCACCTTGCTCCCCTTTTGAAATCGTAAGTTGGGCATTTAATTGGCGACTGCGTTCAGTCATGATATTTAAACCATAATGCCCTTCAGGTTCATCTAACGTTGGAATCCCTACCCCATTATCTTGCACAAGAATTTCGTATTCCCCTTCTGCATTGATATGTGCTTTTACCTCAATCAACGTACCTTTTGAGTGTTTAATCGCATTCAGCGTTGCTTCACGCACAATTTGCAAAACGTGCACTAATTCTTGTGGATTTAAACTTTGCGATGGCAAACTGCAGTCCACCGTCATTTGCATCTTCGTTTGTGAACGCAAGCTCTCAATAACTTGTTCTAAAGCAACCTGTAAATTAGCCTCTTGTACCGTTAAACGGAAGGTCGCCAATAATTCTCTCAGTTGAGAATATCCATCTGATAAGGCTTGTTCAAATTCACCAATGATCGCAATGCTTTTCTTTTTTGATTCCTCGTCTTCTTTCTTCAAATTATGTTTTAACAGCGTTAATTGAATTTGTAAGAAAGACAGCACTTGCGCCAACGAGTCATGTAATTCCCGTGCAATAATTGACCGCTCTTCCATCAATAATAGCTGCTCTTGCTGCCGTTGCGTTTTGTGTGAATACAACGCTTTTGCCACCATTTGCCCTAAGTTTTTCATCATACGCGGATCAGGACAAGGCAAACCGGCTTGCCACGAGAGCACTGCTAAGTTTTCATTTTCAATAGAAAGTTCTTCGACTTGAAGTGATTGTTTAGGATCTTTTTGTCCAAAGGAAATTTCCCAATGTTCTGAGCCGAAAATTTCTAACTCAATGTAGCGTAAATGTTCGCTAACACGAATATGATTGAGCACTTGGCTGAGAATTTTATCATTAATCTTCGTGGGCGTAAGCAACTGCGAGCTTTGATAAAGTGTGGTTAAAGAGCGGTTAGTTTGGCGTAACTTTTGCGTTTTCTCATTAACGGCATCTTCTAAACGTGAATAAAGTCGCCCTAATTCCGATGACATTTGCGTAAACACTTTCGCCAAAACACCAAGCTCATTACCACTTTCTGTATCAAGCTGGATATGTTTAAACTGCCCCATTTGCACTTGCATACTGGCTTTCGTCATGAGCTCTAAAGGCTTCACCACTTCGAGCTTCATATACCAAATGACATAAGACACCATCGCGAGGATCAATAGCATTGAAATACATAGCACTGAAACCGCACTAATCCATTTTTGTTCAGCAAAGCGTTGCAATTCCAACACGAAATCATCGACATCTTGTACATAACTTTTCAGTTCTGCATGATATTTTTCGATTTGATGCGCACGAGCGAAATCTGACATCACTGACCATCGTTGAAGGATTTTTTGATAAGACGCTTTCATCCCAGAAGGCGCAAAAAGCTGATTCTGCACAGTAAGCAAGACATTAGCGTTGAGACTATCTTGGTAACGCACTAAATTCTGTTCAACTGTATTAGGTGAACGTTCCATTTCCGTTAATAACCGATAACTTTGCATACGCAAAGAACCGGAAATATTAATAGCTTCCGCATCCGATTTATTACTGGCCATCACGAGCAAACTCAATGAGCTAATAATGCCCATGAAGATGATGACCACAAATAAATATTTAGCAATACGGGTAGAAACTGAACGTTTAGCGTACACAATAATTCTTCAACATTGGGGAAAGTGCCCATAGTTTAACATAAAGTGCGTTTAAAATTGGCTGATTTTTCACAAATAAAAAACATCGACTTTGACACCGATGTTTTCAAAAACTTAAATTTTTTTGACCGCACTTAGCTTAATTCTTTGCCTTTTAATTCGGGCACTAAGAAGACTGTCGCCACCATGTCGATAACATAAATCACCGCTAAGAAAGCAATCGCAATGCTGAATGAGTACGCGGATACAATCGCCCCAACAACAACCGGTCCAAAGCCACCAACAGCACGACCTAAGTTAAACAATACATTTTGTGCGGTTGCACGCGCTTCTGTCGGATAGGCTTCTGCCATTAACGCCCCATAACCGCCCATCATGCCGTTTACGAACATTCCTAAGAATGCGCCAGCCACCAACATCGCAGTTGGATCAGTTAATTGAGAATAAGTAATGATGCTGATCACAGCTCCAAGTTGGAATAATAAGAAACTTGGTTTACGTCCGATTCTATCTGCTAGACGCCCGAAGATCCAAATCCCCGCCATCATGCCGCATACGGTAACTGCCGTCCATAAACCTGATTTCGTTAAACTAAAGCCAAGTTGTTTAGATAAGAAGTTTGGCATCCAAATCATAATACCGTAGTAACCGAAGTTTTGTACCGAAGTTAACACCACTATACCAAGGCTTACTTTTGTGGTTGCTTTATCTTTCACTAAGAGTTTAAAAGATTCCAGTTTAGATATTTTTTGGGTAGAAAGTTCGGTCTGTTTTTGTGAGAAAATTTCAGGTTCATGTAAGCGAACTCGTAAATACCAAGCAACAAATGCCGGGAAGATACCGACAACGAACATACCGCGCCAGCCGATATGTGGAAGCAATACTGGTGTGAGTAACGCGGCGGCTAACACACCCACTTGCCAACCTAACGCCACATAAGACGCCGCTTTTGCGCGGTGTTTGGCAGGCCACGCCTCAATGGCTAATGCCATACCGATACCAAATTCACCGCCCAAACCGATACCTGCAATGGTGCGATAAATTAATAAATCCCAATAGCCTTGCGCAATTGCACATAATCCGGTAAAGACCGCGAAGAGGACAATTGTCCAAGTTAGTACGCGTACACGTCCATAACGATCGCTTAATGCACCAAATACAATACCGCCCACCACAGCACCAATAAGTGTCCAGGTGACTAATGAGCCAGATTGTGCGGGAGTTAAATTAAGATCGGCCGAAATGGCACTAAGCATAAATCCAAGAATAAGAAGATCGAATCCATCCATCGCGTAGCCGACAGCAGATCCAATCAAGGCTTTCCAGCCATATTGATTGACGTTTGTCATGATTGAGGTCCCTTTTGCTACTCACGGGTAGCGTTTAAAGTGAAATGATGAGGAAAGAAATATTCCGACGCGTAGTTTAGAGAAATTGACGGGATTTTGCAAGAATGAGAAAAGCAAAGTGCGGTTGATTTTATTCAAGTTTTTATTTTTTCAATAAAATTCGAATTAATAAAGCAATGGCTGCCGCATCATCCACCAAACCTAATGGGCCAAGCACCGCTTCAGGCAAAATATCAATGGGGCTGAACAAATAAATCAGAATGATGGCGATTTTAATTAACTTTGTTTTATTCATAGTCATTGGACGAAAAGAAAAAGATCAGGTAAATTCTACAACTTATCCGAATGGTGAATCATCACAAAATGTTCCCAAAGCTGCTCTTCGCTTTCTTGGTGTTCAGGATCTGGCTTAATGCAGTTTGTAATTGGGCAAACTTTTTGGCAGGTTGGCGTGTCATAATGACCAACACATTCCGTACAAAGTACAGGATCGATCACATAGATCTCCTCGCCGATTGAAATTGCTTCATTCGGACATTCGGGGAGGCACATATCGCAGTTTGTGCATTTGTTTGTGATCAGTAACGCCATACCATTCCTTTATATGAGAAAGCGGCGAATTATAGCCGACAAAAACAAAATTGACAAAATTTAAACAGGATTTTTATGAAAAAACAGGTTTCTACTCTTTCCCTTATTGCCCTTGCTACATTTAGTATTTGGCAATATTTCACTGAACACAAAAAAGACACAAACCCCGCCCCAACAACTACACAACAACAAAGCCAAAGTGCGGTCAAAAATACCAAAGATTTTGGAAATTATGATGTCATCATGCGCGATGATGCCATTGGACAAAATAAAAACGCCCCTGTTGATTACTATATGTTGGCCTTATCTTGGTCGCCTGCATTCTGTGAAAAACAACGTGCGCAATATGGCAATAATTTACCTGATTCAGCGCAATATCAATGTAGTACAAAAAATCATTTTGGCTGGGTGGTGCATGGCTTATGGCCACAAAATGCGAATGCACGTTCTGTTACGGATCATCCACGTTTTTGTAAGGGTGATTTAGCACCGCTTCCAATTGAAACCCTCGAACCTTATCTTTCAATCTCGCCAGGTGCAAAATTATTGCAAGGCGAATGGGAAAAACATGGTAGCTGTGCGTTTGATTCAGCGGAAGCTTATTTCAAACAAGAGAAAGCATTATTTGAATCACTCTTCTTGCCAAACGAACAATTAAGCCGTAAAGAATTATTTCAATGGATGAAGCAGAATAATCCACAACTAAAAGGCGCTTATTTAGGCGCGAGCCATAATGAATTATTCATTTGCTATGATCGCCAATGGCAAGTAATCGATTGCCCTAAATAAGCATAACTCGCTTTTTTATTTGATCTACATCGTTACAACCTAGTAAGATCTAGGTATAATGTCCCAGTTTAATTTTAACTAACCCAAGAGGAAAGCTTATGTCAGTAATCAAAATGACCGACTTAGATTTAAAAGGTAAACGTGTATTTATTCGTGCGGACTTAAACGTACCGGTAAAAGATGGCAAAGTGACATCTGATGCGCGTATTCGTGCGACTATCCCGACCTTAAAACTGGCTTTAGAGAAAGGCGCAAAAGTGATGGTTACCTCTCACTTAGGTCGTCCAACTGAAGGTGAATTCAAGCCTGAAGACTCTTTACAACCGGTTGTTGATTACTTAAAAGACGCAGGTTTCAATGTGCGTTTAGTACAAGACTACTTAAACGGTGTGGATGTTAAAGAAGGCGAAATCGTTGTTTTAGAAAACGTACGTGTAAACAAAGGTGAGAAGAAAAACGATCCTGAATTAGGTAAAAAATATGCCGCACTTTGCGATGTCTTCGTAATGGATGCATTCGGTACCGCTCACCGTGCACAAGCGTCAACTTACGGCGTAGCGGAATTTGCACCAATTGCTTGTGCAGGTCCATTATTAGCGGCTGAGTTAGATGCATTAGGTAAAGCATTAAAAGAGCCAGCTCGTCCAATGGTTGCGATCGTAGGCGGTTCTAAAGTTTCTACTAAATTAGAAGTATTAAACTCTCTTTCAAAAATTGCTGACCAAATTATCGTGGGCGGTGGTATTGCGAACACATTTATCGCGGCAGCAGGCCACAATGTAGGTAAATCGTTATATGAAGCAGATTTAATCCCTGTAGCAAAAGAATTAGCAGCCAGCACTGACATTCCAGTACCAGTTGATGTACGTGTAGGTACTGAATTCTCTGAAACTGCACCAGCGACAGAAAAATCAGTGACCGAAGTGAAAGATGATGAATCTATCTTTGATATTGGTGACAAATCTGCAGAACAATTAACAGAAATCATCAAAAATGCTAAAACCGTTTTATGGAATGGTCCAGTTGGCGTGTTTGAATTCCCTAACTTCCGTAAAGGTACTGAAATCATTTCTCACGCGATTGCAAACAGCGATGCATTCTCTATTGCAGGGGGTGGTGATACTTTAGCAGCAATCGATTTATTCGGTATCGCAGATAAAATCTCTTACATCTCTACCGGTGGTGGTGCATTCTTAGAATTCGTTGAAGGTAAAGTATTACCTGCAGTAGAAATTCTTGAAAAACGTGCAAACGGTTAATTAAATGGCTTCTATCCCCTCGCAAAGAGGAGATAAATATTGATTCTTCAAACAGAGGAATAAATCCTCCAAAACAAAAGGAAACACAACTATGGCTAAATTATTAGATATCGTAAAACCTGGCGTAGTAACAGGTGAAGATGTACAAAAAATCTTTGCTTATGCCAAAGCAAACAACTTCGCGATCCCAGCAGTAAACTGCGTGGGTTCTGACTCCGTAAACGCTGTATTGGAAACCGCTGCACGTGTGAAAGCGCCAGTAATTATCCAATTCTCAAACGGTGGTGCAGCTTTTTACGCAGGTAAAGGTATCAAACCAACAAGTGGTGCTCGTCCAGACGTTTTAGGTGCGATCGCAGGGGCGAAACACGTTCATACTTTAGCCAAAGAATACGGTGTGCCAGTTATTCTTCATACCGACCACGCAGCGAAAAAATTACTTCCATGGATTGATGGCTTACTTGAAGCCGGCGAAAAACACTTCGCAGAAACCGGTCGTCCATTATTCTCTTCCCACATGCTCGATCTTTCCGAAGAGCCAATGGAAGAAAACATGGCAATCTGTCGCGAATATCTTGCCCGTATGGACAAAATGGGTATGACTCTTGAAATCGAAATCGGTATCACCGGTGGTGAAGAAGATGGTGTGGATAACTCCGATGTGGATGAATCCCGTCTTTACACCCAACCGTCTGATGTGCTTTATGTTTACGACCAATTACATCCAGTTAGCCCGAACTTTACCGTTGCCGCAGCATTTGGTAACGTACACGGTGTTTACAAACCGGGTAACGTGAAATTAAAACCATCTATTTTAGGCGCATCACAAGAATTCGTGGCAAAAGAACGCAATCTTCCTGCTAAACCAATCAACTTCGTATTCCACGGTGGTTCAGGTTCTAGCCGCGAAGAAATCCGCGAAGCGATTAGCTATGGTGCGATCAAAATGAATATCGATACTGATACTCAATGGGCTGCATGGAATGGTATCTTAAACTTCTATAAAGCAAATGAAGCTTATCTTCAAGGTCAATTAGGTAACCCTGAAGGTCCTGATGCACCAAACAAAAAATACTACGACCCACGTGTTTGGTTACGTAAAATGGAAGAATCAATGTCTAAACGTTTAGAACAATCTTTCGAAGACTTAAACTGCGTTGATGTTTTATAATCCATAAAAATAGACTAAAATAAGACCGCACTTTCTAGTGCGGTTTTTTATTTTACATAACCTAAATATCGACCATAATCTATGCAAATAACAAAACAAAATTGGTTAATCACCATAATAAACGTCTCGGTAACGCTTTTTTTTCTTTCGATATTTATTGTCAAAGGGGGATATAATGCTGCACCGCTTCTACTGATGTTAATCGGTTTAGGTTATGGTGTCTATGCTTTAATCAAGAAACCGATCGTAAACTTATCAAAAGTCGATAAATACTTAATTTACAGTTACCTTTTTTATTTTATTACCTTTGTACTTTCTCTCAGTATTAATGGGGGGAAAATGCGCGATCTTGATACGGCAAGCCGCGTCGTTTTCTTTGTTCCTGTTTTACTTTTATTATTAAAATACCCTATCAAAACTTGCGTTTTGAGTTATTCTATTCCGCTTGGTAGTATTATTTCCCTTTGCGTAGCACTTTATGATAAATTTATCTTGAATTTACGCCCAGAGCAAAATCCTCGAATTATGCATATTCAAGGTGGCGATATTTCTATGTCATTAGGTATTTTTAGCCTAATTATTGCCCTATATGCCCATCAGAAAAAAGACGTAAGATTAACCACTCTTAGTGTCATCGGTGGTTTATGTGGCATCGTAGGAAGTTTACTTTCTACCGCTCGAGGTGGATGGGTAGCATTACCCGTCTTACTTATTGTTATCCCTTATATTTATCGCCATTCTCTTTCAAAACGTTTTTTCCTGACTTTCTTTGGAATTATTGTGGTCGCAAGCATTGGTATTAGTCAATTGCCAAATAACCGCATTATGGAACGAATTAATGTTGCTCAAAAAGATATCCAACTTTATCTAGACAAAAATAATGGCAACACCTCTCTAGGTGCTCGTTTTGAAATGTGGAAAAGTGCGATTGCAATGGCGAAAGAAAAGCCGTTATTTGGTTGGGGTATTCAAGGCGCAACAGAAAAACGTAAGCAAGAAACGAAAGAAAAAATTGCTACGGGTAATATTGGACAATTTACTCATGCTCATAATCAATATTTAGACGACCTATCCAAACGAGGAATTGTCGGATTACTTGCTTTGCTTGCTGTTTTATTTATTCCTCTACGTGCCTTTATGAAAAAGCTGAATACCAAGAATGATGAGGTCAAACTGATTGCAACGTTAGGCGTTGCCCATGTTTTATCTGTGATGATTTATGGCTTAAGCCAAGGTTTCTTGGTACATAATTCAGGTACTATTTTTTACTTTTTCTTAACGATTGTGTTTTATGCTGCAATACGAACACATCAGAAGGCAGAATAATGAAAATTTTAGTCATTCGTAACGATAAACTGGGCGACTTTGTTCAAGCATTCCCTGCTTTTGCGATGTTGAAAGCCTCAAATCCTGCGCTAAAACTGACCGCACTTGTGCCGGCTTATACCGCGCCTCTTGCTCAAATCTGCCCCTATTTAGATGATGTCATTATTGACAGTATTAAGAACGATAAAGCCGACTTCAATCGTCTTATTAAAGAAATCAAAGAGCAGAAATTTGATGGCATGATTAGCTTCTTTTCCAATACTCATAACGGTAAATTAGCTTGGAAAAGTAGGATTCCTTATCGTCTTGCACCTGCGACAAAATGGGTGCAAATCCTTTATAACCATCGTTTAACACAACGCCGTTCACGCTCAGAAAAATCTGAAGCAGAATACAATCAAGATCTGGCTCGAGCGTTCTTAAAGAAATATAACATGCCGATTGTGGAACCCAAACCACCTTACCTTTCACTTTCTGAAAGTGCGGTTAAAAATCAACGTGTTTTTCTTCAAGAACAATTCGGTTTATCGGCAGATAAAAAATGGGTGTTTGTGCATAACGGAACAGGTGGTTCAGCAACAAGTCTCTCATTGTCGCAATATGCTAAATTGATACAAGGCTTGTTAAGTGAATTTGATTGCCAGATTATCTTAACAGCAGGACCCGGTGAAAGTGAAAAAGCCCATGAGTTAGCGGCAAAAGTCGATCACCCAAATGTGGTTGTATACGATAAAAATAAAGGATTAGTGGATTTTGCACACTCTCTGGCTTGTTCAGATTTATTTATTGCGGGCTCTACTGGACCATTGCATTTAAGCAGTGCATTCAATGTGCCAACGATCGGATTCTATCCAAATAGTCGCTCATCTCAGCCTCGTCGTTGGAAGCCGATTAATGATGCAGATAAACATCTTGCTTTCTGCCCACCAAAAGGAAAAGAGGAAATGAATTTAGGCTTAATTTCGATTGATGATGCTTTAATTGAGATTATTCCCTTCGTACGGAAGATGTGGCAAACGGGCAATTGAGTTTAGGCATAACTGTACAATCCAACCTATTGCGGCGGCAAAAACAACGGTACCTATGCCAACTGTGCCGCCGAGGAGATAACCTAGCACACAAACCGACACTTCAAGGCTTGTTCTCACAATACCCACTTTTAAATGAAGGCGTTGACAAAACCCTACCATTAATCCATCCCGCGGGCCAGCGCCTTGATGACAGGTTAAATATAATGCTGTTCCAAGCCCATAAAGCAAAAGCCCAATTCCGCCGAATAAGATTCGACTCAAAAGTACGGTTGGTTCAGGTACAATTTTCACAGTTAAACCAAGAAAAAAAGCAATCACGATAATATTCAAAATCGTGCCAAGCCCAAATCTTAACTTAAGGGGAATCCAAGCTAACATCACCAAACAGCTAATCCAAAATGATGCCCAACCAATACTAACTCCAGCTTGTAATGCCACGCCTTGAGAAAGTACGGTCCAAGGTGAAGAACCCAAATTAGCGAGCACAATCAAGCCATCTCCAATGCCCAGTATTGCCAAAGCAAATAAGAGCATCAACATGGTTTTACCTTCGACTGACCATAGCGATTTAGCGGCCCAACTGGTGTGAGGAATCACCCGTGCTTTTTTCATATTATTCCCATTTATATTTAACGCTTACATCATAATGGGAAACCCCATAAAACCAAAGCATTTTAACGTCATATGATATAACCGAATTGACTGATAAATATCATAAATGTGATGTAGATCACATTGTCAAAATTGTCATCATCCAATCACTGACTTAAAATAGGCTACCCTTTTAAATTAGGACATAATTATGCTTGCATCTCTTCAAGATATTTTGGATACCGTAAAATCCAATACACTCACCTATCAACAAAAACTCATGTGTTTAGGCAATATTGCCGAGCGATTATTTGATCCTCGTGAATTATTAGGCTACACAGATGAAGAATGGCAATTCCTTCAAAATCAAATGATCTGTGATTTAAATGAAGGCTACGCGATTTATCGTCCTCGCTATATCTTGCCGGATTACAATGTGTATATTAAAAAAGGCTGTGAATTCCTTGAATTGCCAGCACCAAAAAATCTTGATGAAGCATTAGATGGCTTATTGATTTTATATTCCCACGTGCCATCAATTACCACATTCCCGGTTTACATTGGGCGTTTAGACATGCTACTTGATCCGTTTATTACCGATGAAAAACAAGACTACATCAAAATTAAACGTTTCTTAAATCATGTGGATAAAACTGTGCCAGATTCATTCTGTCATGCCAATATTGGACCTTATGACACCAAAGCAGGGCGTTTGATTTTAAAAGCGGTGATTGAGTTGGAAGCACCAACACCCAATATGACCATTCGTTACGATAAGAGTAAAACAAGTCATGAATTTGCAGAATTAGCGGCAAAAGCGTGCTTATTGGTTTCGAAACCATCTTTTGCCAATGATGCTTACTACATTTCTGACTTAGGTGAGCAATATGGTATTGCAAGCTGCTACAATGCGCTTCCTGAGTGTGGTGGCGCTTATACCCTCACCAGACTACGTTTGGGTACCATTGCACGTGCCTGTAAAACCGTGGATGAAATGGTCAATGAGCTTTTACCTCGTGTCGCAAAATGTGCACTTTCCACCATGGATAAACGCCATAAATTTGTAGTAGAAGAAAGCAACTTCTTCAATACCTCATTCCTCGAAAAAGAAGGGTTTATCAAACGAACCAATTTCACAGGAATGTTCGCCATTGTAGGGCTTGCAGATGCAGCAAATCACTTGTTACAACAAGAAGGATTAAATGAAACCTTTGGTAAAAGCCAACGCGGTGATGAAATTGCGACCTTGATTATGGATAAATTAAAAGAAGTCACGGATAACCATGAAGGCGTGTATGCTGAACGTACGGGCAACCGTTATTTATTGCATGCGCAAGTAGGTGCAAGCAATCATGAAGAAGATAAACGTAATGCACCTGCGCATCGTATTCGTGTGGGTGAAGAACCAACGTTATTGGCTCATTTAAAACAATCGGCGCCATTCCATAAATACTTCCCATCAGGTACGGGGGATTTGTTTGCCTTTGACCAAACCTATGTGGATCATTTAGATGCTGTCGTCGATATTATCGATGGTTCATTTGCACAAGGTTACCGCTATATCACCACTTACCTTAAAAACACCGATTTGATTCGTGTAACGGGTTATTTGGTGAAGAAAAGCGAAGTGGAAAAATACCGTAAAGGTGAAGTAGCATTGCGTGATACCACTTGGTATGGTTCGGGTACCGATGATTGCGCACAAGTCTTTGATCGTCAATTACGCGATGAACAAGATGTAAGTGCAAGCTAGAAAAAAGTGCGGTCAAAAAACTCTCTATTTTTTGACCGCACTTACTCTTTTTCTGCCTTTTCTAAAATTGCTTTGTGTTCTCGAATCAATGCCATAAACGGCTGCCCAAAGCGTTCTAATTTAATCGCCCCGACTCCATTAATTTGTAACATTTCAATATTGCTTGTTGGCATATATTGCGCCATTTCCTGTAACGTCGCATCGTTAAAGACAATATAAGGCGGAATATTTTCTTTATCCGCAAGTTGCTTCCTTAAGAAACGCAAACGCGCAAACAAATCTTTATCATAATTTGCCACTGTATTTTTGTGGGATGTATGCACAATTTTATTAACGGATGAAATGCGCGGCATCGCTAATTCAAGTGGCACTTCGCCTTTTAAAACAGGGCGTGCACTTTCTGTGAGCTGAAGCGTGGCACTATTAAACTCTCCGAGCACTTGCTGAATAAAACCCAGATGAATAAGCTGACGAATGACCGATTGCCAATGTTCTTTGCTTTTATCTTTGCCAATGCCATAAACACTTAACTTATCATGTTGACGTTCTACAATTTTTTGATTGTGCATCCCTCGCAATACCGCAATGACATATTGCACACCGAAACATTGCCCCACACGATAAATCGTCGACATCACTTTTTGCGCATCAATTAAGCCATCATATTTCTTTGGCGGGTCTAGACAAATATCACAGTTTTGACAAGGCGTTTGACGATGTTCACCAAAATAATTGAGTAACACCAAACGACGACAAGTTTGACTTTCTGCAAATTCACCAATGGCTTCCAATTTATGTTGCTCAATTTGACGTTGTGGTGTTTCTGGTTTTTCAAGCAGAATTTTCTGCAACCAAGCATAATCAGCCGGCTCGTAGAAAAGCACCGCTTCCGCAGGTAAATCATCTCGTCCCGCACGACCAGTTTCTTGATAATATGATTCAATGCTTCTCGGCAAATCAAAATGGGCAACAAAACGTACATTGGATTTATTAATGCCCATCCCAAACGCAATCGTCGCAACCACAACTTGAACATTATCTCGTTGAAAATCTTGTTGGACGCGTTCACGCAGTGCTGTTTCCATCCCTGCATGATACGCTGCAGCCGACACGCCTTTATTTCGCAAAATTTCTGCTATACGCTCCACTTTCGAACGACTATTGCAATACACAATGCCGCTTTTACCTTTCTGAGCTAAGACAAAACGCGTAAGCTGCTCCATCGGCTTAAACTTTTCTTCCAACGTATAACGAATATTCGGGCGGTCAAAACTGCCAATGTATTTGTGAGGATTGTCTAATTTCAGATGAGTCAGGATATCCTGTCTTGTCGCGTAATCAGCCGTAGCCGTTAATGCCATAATCGGCGCATTTGGAAACGCTGCTTTTAAGCCCCCAAGCTGAGTATATTCAGGACGGAAATCATGGCCCCACTGTGAAATACAATGGGCTTCATCAATGGCAATAAAGGAAATTTGAGCATAAGAAATCAGCTGAAAAAAGCTGTTTGTCATCACTTTTTCAGGTGAAACATATAATAATTTTAATTGGCCTGAAATCAGCTTATTCTCAACTTGCTGTTGTTGTTCGGGCGTCTGACTAGAATTTAGAAAATCGGCTTCAATACCGTTTGCTTGTAGTTGATCTACCTGATCTTTCATTAAAGAAATCAAAGGCGAAATCACTAACGTGAGACCAGGAAAACAAAGTGCCGGAATTTGATAACACAAGGATTTACCGTTTCCTGTGGCCATCACTACTAAAGCATCCTGACCGCTTAATGCGGCATGAATTACTTCTTCCTGCCCTTTGCGGAAAGATTGGTAACCAAAAACAGACCGCAACGTATGAAGTGCGGTCGTTTTTAAATCTGTTTTTTGCGGGGCAAGTTCCGCCATTAGAATGTTACCATTTCTCCATGAGCAGCAACCGCCTCGGTTAAAGAATCCCAAAAGCGTTTACCATCATTTGCCACCCAATCATTGTTTTTATAGGCAAAATGAAATCCACCCAATCGGCTCGCAAGCCAAAGCTCAAGGAGCGGCTCTTGCTTATTGATAACAATTTGTGAACGATCATCAAATGTAATAGTAAATACCGAACCTTGCGTTTCGCAATCTACATCACAACCTTGATTCTCTAGCTCTTCTTCAATTTTTTGCCAAACCTGTTCAATATTTTGGTGAAATTCTGCAACATTCATAAAATTTTCCGATTAAATCTGATAGAATGCCGTGAATTATAAAGCCTTTCACCTCGTTGGCAAAGGCAGATTTTACTTATTAGAGAGATTGAAAAATGAAAAAATTACTTTCTATTTTATTACTCAGTGCATTCTGTACTTTAGCGACAGGTTGTGGTGTAAAAGGGCCATTATATTTTCCTGAAAAAGAACAACCACAAAACACGCAAAAAACACAATAAAAACTGACCGCACTTAAAGGATTCGTCATGGATTTTTTCCAATATAAAAACGAGCAACTTTATGTTGAAGATTTGCCCGTCAAACAACTCGCTGAAGAATTCGGCACACCGCTTTATATTTATTCTCGTGCCACACTTGAACGCCATTGGCATGCCTTTGATTCTGCTTTAGGAAAGCATCCACACTTGATTTGTTATGCCGTTAAAGCCAATTCCAATATTGGTATCTTGAATGTCATGGCAAAATTAGGTTCTGGTTTTGATATCGTTTCGCAAGGCGAATTAGAACGCGTATTAGCAGCAGGTGGAGAGGCATCAAAAGTTGTCTTTTCTGGCGTGGCAAAATCTCGTGCAGAAATTATGCGAGCGTTAGAAGTAGGAATTCGTTGTTTTAATGTGGAATCTATTGCGGAATTACACCATATCAACCAAATTGCGGGTGAAATGGGCAAAGTAGCCCCTATTTCTTTACGCGTAAACCCAGATGTCGATGCCCATACACATCCTTACATTTCCACAGGATTAAAGGAAAATAAATTTGGTGTAAGCGTAGACGAAGCGCGTGAGGTATATAAATTAGCAGCAACCTTATCTCATGTAAAAATTACAGGTATGGATTGCCATATTGGCTCTCAGCTTACTGAATTACAACCTTTCTTAGATGCAACTGATCGCCTCATTCGTTTAATGGAACAATTAAAAGAAGATGGCATCACATTAAAACACTTAGATCTCGGCGGTGGTTTAGGCGTAACTTATACTGATGAAACGCCACCTCACCCAAGTGACTATGCAACTGCGTTGCTAAATAAATTAAAAGATTATGAAGATCTCGAAATTATTCTAGAACCTGGCCGAGCGATTGCGGCGAATGCGGGGATTTTAGTGGCTAAAGTTCAATACTTAAAAACTAATGAAAGCCGTAACTTCGCGATTACCGATACTGGCATGAACGATATGATTCGCCCGGCACTCTATGAAGCTTATATGAACATCATTGAAATTGACCGCACTTTAGAACGTGAAAGAGCCATTTATGATGTTGTTGGCCCAGTATGCGAAACCTCTGATTTCTTAGGTAAACAGCGTGAGCTCGCCATTGCTGAAGGGGATTATATTGCTCAACGTTCTGCTGGTGCTTATGGTGCAAGTATGTCTTCAAACTACAATTCTCGTCCACGTACGGCTGAAGTGTTAGTGGATGGAGACAAAGTTCATTTAATTCGTCGTAGAGAAAATCTCAGCGAGTTATGGGCTCTAGAAAGTATCGCAGAATAAAAATAGATAGAAAGAAAAAACGGTCGAGACTTACATCTTGACCGTTTTTTATATAACTAAATAATTCGAGAGAATTGTTGTCGTTTTGCCGCAGCTCTTGAATAGGTATCAAAGCATAAACAAATATTACGGATTAATAAGCGACCTTTAGGCGAAACTTGTAAGCCTGTTTCTGTTTCAGAAATTAATCCATCTTCAAGTAATGGTTTTAATAACTGTAAATCTTCAGCAAAGTGTTTTTTGAAATCAATATTGTATTGTTTTTCAATGGGTGCAAAATCAAGCTTAAAGTTACAAATCAACTGCTTAATCACATCACGGCGTAAGCAATCTTCTTCTGTCATCGCTAAACCTTTATGTAATGCGATTCCTGAATTTTCTACATCATGATAATAATGTTTTAATTCTTTTTGGTTTTGAGCATATGTATCACCTAATAAACTAATGGCTGATACACCTAAACCGAGCAAATCACATTCTTCCTGAGTGGTATAGCCTTGGAAATTTCGGTGTAAGATACCTTTCTCTTGAGCAATCGCTAATTCATCATCGGGTTTAGCAAAGTGATCCATACCGATAAACTTATAGCCTGCATTCCCTAAGGTTTCGATAGTTTTCTGTAAGATTTCTAACTTAGTTTCTGGTGGCGGTAATTGATCTTCTTTAATTTTTGCTTGCCCCGCAAATCGACTTGGCAAATGGGCATAGTTAAAGATACTTAAACGATCTGGATTCAATTCAATCACTTTATTTAATGTGAACATAAAACTTTCCACATTTTGAAGTGGCAATCCATAAATTAAATCAAGATTCGTCGATTGGAAACCTAACTCACGAGCGCGAACAAGCAATGCATTCACAAATTCTTCATCTTGTTCACGGTTTACCGCTTTTTGAACCGCTTTATTGAAATCTTGTACACCCATGCTAATTCGGTTAAAACCAATATTGCGCAAATGATCAAGCATATCGAGTTCAATTTCGCGTGGGTCCATCTCAATACTGACTTCTGCATTGTCCGCAATCGTAAAGTGATCTTTAAGCATCTTCATCAAACGAGCAGATTGCTCTTCTGTCAAATAAGTCGGTGTACCACCGCCCCAATGCACTTGAGTAGCAATGCGATTTTTAAATAATTCTGAACGCGCTTTGATTTCTTTTTCAAGGTAATCAAGATAAATATCCGCCTTATGTTGATGACGAGTAATCACCTTATTACAGCCACAGAAATAGCAAAGTTTGTGACAAAACGGAATGTGTACGTAAAGGGAAAGTGGTCTTTCCGGATAACGATTGACCGCTGCAATAAAATCTTCGTTTGTGTAACTTTCATTAAATTCTAATGCAGTTGGATAAGATGTATAACGAGGTCCTGATTGATTATACTTTTGAATTAACGCAAGATCCCAAATAATTTCAGACATTAAGCTTCCCCAAATTTCTCTACGTCATTAAAAAACTGACGCAACTCCAACATAATTTCTTCTTCAAATTTTGCTTCTGCACTTTCTCGCTCAAGATCAAGTTTCATTCTTTCTTTTTTTAACAATGCTTTCCGAGCTTCATGCGTAGGCATTTCTTTCACAATATTATAAAGTGCATACATCGCTTGATATGGCTGTAAAGATTGTCCAAAAGGGAGTAAAAGCATTGATAAACGAATCACCCCTTCTGAATGGTTACAATCTCCATTTTGCATTGCTTTAGCGATAATTACCATACTCTCTTTTAGGCGTTTTGTACGAGCTATTTTAGCCTGTTTGATGATCATGTTTTGCTCGCGTAACTTCCTCAGTAATTTGAAAGCATAAAATGATACGCCAGCAATAATTCCCAAAGCAATAATACTTAAAATAATCGACCACATGACAATTATCTGAATTGGTTAATATCAATCTTCTCGAAGGTTCGATAGAGATCATCCTCTGTCTCCTCTTCATCTTGAATACCTAATTCTTCCATTAATTGAGCAATACGATCTAAGCATTCATCCACAAATTGTTGATCAGCTTTACTAATTGTTTTGCCTTCATCTAAGGCATCCAACAATTCATTTAGAATTTCATTATTTTCTAAACGTTCTAACTCAACTTCAGGCGCAAGTTTTTTCGGTTCTTTTACGGTTAGAATTGTCATCCCTTTCTCAGGTTTATTCACAAATTCAACAATCAGTGGAACCTTTTTACGGCTACCAATACGCGGATCTTTTTGTTCAACGAATTGGTTATTTTTATTTTGCTCTGCGTGACTATGACGAGAACCGGATGCTAAACCTTTATGTTTACGTTTTTTCTTATCTTCTCTTGCTTTAGCATCTAATTCATAACGTGTTAATTTCTTACCTGATAGCTTCGGTGCTTCAGGCTTCTTATCTGATTTACGAATTGGCATGATATCGCTAATTTTACGAGTTTTCTTTTTACGAGCCATTTGTGTTATTTATCCTATAAAAAATTTTGGTGATTGTACCATTCCACCTCTATTTTCTCATTAAAAGATTTAAACATCTTTAATAAAACTATTCTGATTTTGACCGCACTTTCCTTTTTTCAAACTAATCTTTAGTCAACGATCCATAAACAAAAACCCCAAGCTCTTCAG
>NZ_KV837981.1:0-253 GCF_001838615.1 Haemophilus sp. HMSC61B11 | reverse complement strand
TTTCGGCAGTTTGGTGTTTAACATTCCGCATGAAAACCCTGATAAAAAATCCGCCTGCCGCGTACCACTCGGCATTTACCGCCCGGCGTGCGAATATCAAAATCATGCCTTACTGAACTTTATTTTGGATTATTTAGGCAGCGAAAATCCCGATGAAGAATACGGCAAGTTCTTTAAAAAAGAAAAACGTATCACGAGTGACTACTTCAACTGGTTCTATCAATTTAGCCTCTTCCCACAAATCGGCTACAAC
>NZ_KV837980.1:0-380 GCF_001838615.1 Haemophilus sp. HMSC61B11 | reverse complement strand
AGCTTGTTTCCTGGTTGTTAAAGAACAGAAATAACATTTTCAGTTATCATCGTTAAATAAACTCATTAAAGCATTTTAAGCATTAAATCAGTCAATTTACTTAACGATGATAAGTGGTGGAGATAAGCGGGATCGAACCGCTGACCTCCTGCGTGCAAGGCAGGCGCTCTCCCAGCTGAGCTATATCCCCATTTCATCGTTTATTTATCACCTTATTCACCTTCATCACTCACTCAGTTTGAGTGGTGGGTCTGAGTGGACTTGAACCACCGACCTCACCCTTATCAGGGGTGCGCTCTAACCACCTGAGCTACAGACCCAAGGGAATAACGGCTTTCTGCTCGATATTGTCTACAATATATCAATCAATCTGTGTGGAC
>NZ_KV837979.1:0-363 GCF_001838615.1 Haemophilus sp. HMSC61B11 | reverse complement strand
TTTCGGCAGTTTGGTGTTTAACATTCCGCACGAAAACCCTAATAAAAAATCCGTCCGCCGTGTGCCACTCGGCATTTACCGCCCTGCGTGCGAATATCAAAATCATGCCTTACTGAACTTTATTTTGGATTATTTAGGCAGCGAAAATCCCGATGAAGAATACGGCAAGTTCTTTAAAAAAGAAAAACGTATCACGAGTGACTACTTCAACTGGTTCTATCAATTTAGCCTCTTCCCACAAATCGGCTACAACGAAAAGAAAGTTGAAGCAAGAATTCAGGCATGGCTGGATAAAAACTATTAAAAACACAGAAAAATCTCACCGCACTTGAGAGATAAAAACGAAAGTGCGGTTGTTTTTGA
>NZ_KV837978.1:0-348 GCF_001838615.1 Haemophilus sp. HMSC61B11 | reverse complement strand
ACAGCTCAGAAAGCGAATTAATGGGTTTGTTTAGTGATGAAGGGGCAATGACTAGATTCAATTGGCATGAAGAATTGGGCGTCTTTATTCATTCCCGTTATGATTTCGATACCGTGTTACGTCATCTTCGCCACTTTCCTGTGATGAAAGACGAAAACGGCAAGTGGTTCTTCTTCCGTTTTTACGACCCGAAAGTGTTACGCAATTATTTAGAGGTCATTGCCACCAGCCCGGAAAAACTCAATAAGTTTTTCGGCTATGAAAAGCGCATTATTCATGCTTTTGCCTCAGGCATTGGCGATAGTTTTCATTATTACCAACTTAAAGCCTTACCGGAAGACACCCGAA
>NZ_KV837977.1:1006-1245 GCF_001838615.1 Haemophilus sp. HMSC61B11 | reverse complement strand
AACTTAAAGCCTTACCGGAAGACACCCGAAACATCCCGATTCTCCTGACAGAATTTGAAGTGAATGGATTTAAAGATAAAAAATGGTTGGAAACAAGAGAAAAAATGGTTGGGTATATTTTTAAAACTTATCCGCACGTTTATTCCCCTCAGGAGCAAAAACAATTAATTAACAATTTGGATGAAGCTAGAAACAAAAACTATATTTATGAAACAGCAATCGTACAATATGCCGTCGCA
>NZ_KV837977.1:0-906 GCF_001838615.1 Haemophilus sp. HMSC61B11 | reverse complement strand
ACTTGAAAAACAATTAGAACAAAAGTTCCCTGCACCCTTAGCCCGTGCAATACAATTATTTAATCTTTTAAATTTGGAGCAAGAAAATGGCAAATAAAGAACAAGATTATGAACCACAAGCAAAACCTGCCGATGAAGTAACCAAACAGTGCCAAGAATTTATTCGACTCTATCCCACAAGATCGGCATTAACAGACAGCGCATTTGAAAAAATTAAAAACACAGGAACAATACCAACTCCTCCAAAAGGAATAGCCGAAATGAATAGTGATTATGATCTCCGCCGTTTGCGTGATGGTTATATCTATATTTTGGCGACTAAAGCTGAATGTCAAAAGTTTAAAATAACTACTGAAGCATCTAATGGTGAAGCTTGGTATATTTATGACTGCAATAGTGATGGTGATAAACAAACATTTCATAAATGGTCTAAGAATTTTTTTGAGCAATGGGTTAAAGAACAATCTGAAAAGGATACATCTGAAAAGGATATATCTGAAAAGGATATATCTCAAAACGATACATCAAATGAGGTAAAAGAAGATAATTCTCAACAATTTGAAAAAAACAACAATGAAGAACTCGCAACTAGGGAAGCTCCTCAACAAGCGGAAATACCTGAAGTTAATGTAATAGGAACTCGACGTACTGCATTTATAGAATTAAATCGGGCAATTGAAACAGCATATATTATGTACTCGGAATTTAAGTTGCCATACGAACTATTGCAGGCAATAGAAAGAGATCCTTTAGTTAAGATGTTCTGGATGAAGAAAATTCCGACGAACGCACCTTCCAGCCTCACATTAGATATAAAAACGACAGAAAATATAGTTAATGATTTTGCTAGCACAACAAATTATGTACGAGACTATATCAGTAACTTATATCGTAGCCAGCCCATAG
>NZ_KV837976.1:0-270 GCF_001838615.1 Haemophilus sp. HMSC61B11 | reverse complement strand
TCGTTTTGACAAGTTGTTCAAATGTTTCTCGGCTATCGGCAAAAGCCAGTAGCGCGACGAATTGGTCAGAACTAGGCGGCTGTTGTAGATACGCAGTAGAAATCCAAAGAGAGGTGGACATAATTTTTTTGTTAACTGATGAAAATACTTTGCGGAATCATAGCAATAACCAGCCAGAAGTTCAAAAAAAGTGTGGTTACTTTTTAACTATTTAATAAATATCTAAAATTTCCACCGCACTTTGTTTTAAATTAGTTTATTTTACTTCGT
>NZ_KV837975.1:0-251 GCF_001838615.1 Haemophilus sp. HMSC61B11 | reverse complement strand
TTTTTAAAACACATCAAACCCCGTTTTAGCGTATGGCATTACATCGCCACTATCCCGTTTTGCAACGCTTTTGCCCTTCCCGTGCCGTTTAACCGCGCTAAAGCGGATAAAGCCATTGAAAGCGCACTGGCCGACTGGAATAAGAAAACCAACAACCAAAAACAAAAATGGTTTAAATCCATCGCCGAAGAACAAAAGCTGATTAACGAAGAACACTCGGCGGAAGGGTTGGACAATCAGGCAAAATAAGT
>NZ_KV837974.1:0-1764 GCF_001838615.1 Haemophilus sp. HMSC61B11 | reverse complement strand
GGCGATTACCGGCACCCGTAAAGAAAAAGCTAAAATGGAGACAATCGATCCGCGTTCGGTAAAAAGCATTCGCCTGAAAGTGTATCTTGCCGATTACCAAGGCTCCGACGGCAAAATCAGTTCCGACTTAACCACCATTCCAATGAAGTGAGTGCAATATGAATCAAAATAAAGCATACAAATCTTTAAAATATTCCATCCGACAATGCGGAGAAGATGAAATTGAAATTCGCAATTCTTTTTTTGACGGTTATACTCGAGGATTTATTCGGCTTTTATTTATTGGTGTTTTTTGCATGAGTTGGTATCAAAATGCCAAATATAAAGCCCCCCCTTTTTCTTATGAAATAAGAGCAATAAAGGAAGACTTTGATGCAGTTTTTTTTCCTGATAAAGGAATTGCTGAATTATATGAGGAACATATAAAAATAAGATCAGATCCTGAATTTATTAGAGATTTTCCAAATGCAAAGATTAAATCATATGAAGAATTTAGAAAACCTTACATAGAGCGAGATAAATGGAACAGAATTCGATTTTTCTTCCACCCAATTTGGATGGCATTTCTGCTATTTTTATTCTGTCTGCCACGCCCCCGTGGAATCAGAGTCAACCGAAAAAAACGGATTATTTATGCGCCGATTTTAAACGGCACCTACCGCGTCGCCTTTGTGCCGAAAGAAGGTGACCCGCTGGGCGGCGTAGTCTATTCCTGTTATGGCCCACACCCTTTGGGCGGAGAAAGTTTATACTCTTTTGTGATGGCCATTCGAGAAGAGAAGAATATGCTTCTATCCCGTCATTATTTGGGCGTGTATCCTTCTGTGACTTCCAAGCAAAGCATTGATATTTTAAACGCCATTCGGGCTTATCTCACAGAAGATAACCCTGAATTTTTAAAACACATCAAACCCCGTTTTAGCGTATGGCATTACATCGCCACTATCCCGTTTTGCAACGCTTTTGCCCTTCCCGTGCCGTTTAACCGCGCTAAAGCGGATAAAGCCATTGAAAGCGCACTGGCCGACTGGAATAAGAAAACCAACAACCAAAAACAAAAATGGTTTAAATCCATCGCCGAAGAACAAAAGCTGATTAACGAAGAACACTCGGCGGAAGGGTTGGACAATCAGGCAAAATAAGTCGTTGAAGGCAAAAGTGCGGTAAAATTTTTCAACGTTTTTTAAAATGTTTGGAAAATCAACCGCACTTTTATTTTTTATGAACATTAGAATAGAAAGCTTCCTATAAGGTATACTAAATTCATAAACATCAGATTCAGAAATAATAAGGAAAATGATGAATCGAAATAAAATTTACCATGATCTTGGCTTTTCTATTCGCAAAGTCAATAAAGATGAAATAGAAATCAAAAACTCAACTTTTGATGGCTATTTACGTGGTTTTTTCAGAACTCTTATTATTGGCATTTTCTCTGTAATTGCATTTTTAGATCTCCAACACAAAGAAACTCCTCTATTGGGAATATATCAGTCAATAGAAAAAGACTTTATATGGGCTTTTAATCCAGACAAAATAATTAAGCCTTTATATAGTGAATATGTTATTTTTGAAACTAACCCAGAAATGATAAAAAAATATAATATAACAGAAAAAATAAAACCTTATGAAGAATTCAAAGAACCATACTTAAAAAAGCATTTCTGGGATCGCATTTCTGCATATCTTTATTTGATTGGAATCCCACTAGTCTTTTTTCTCTTTTTCTACCCCCGCCACCGCTCAATTCGACTTAACCGTAAA
>NZ_KV837973.1:0-1250 GCF_001838615.1 Haemophilus sp. HMSC61B11 | reverse complement strand
AAACAAAAAGGCGTATCTTTCGATACGCCTCCTTAATCTAACTTGTTACAGTTAATACATCAATTATTTGATGATTTTCGCAACAACGCCAGCACCTACTGTACGGCCACCTTCACGGATTGCGAAACGTAAACCTTGGTCCATCGCAATCGGGTGGATTAAGCTTACTGTCATTTTGATGTTATCACCAGGCATTACCATTTCCACGCCTTCTGGTAATTCAATTGTACCAGTTACGTCAGTTGTACGGAAATAGAACTGTGGACGGTAACCTTTGAAGAATGGAGTGTGACGACCACCTTCATCTTTTGATAATACGTAAACTTCTGATTCGAAATCAGTGTGTGGAGTGATTGAACCTGGTTTCGCTAATACTTGACCACGTTCGATTTCTTCACGTTTGGTACCACGTAATAATGCACCGATGTTTTCACCTGCACGACCTTCGTCAAGTAATTTACGGAACATTTCAACACCAGTTACAGTTGTTTTCGCTGTTGGTTTGATACCTACGATTTCAACTTCATCACCAGTACGAATGATACCACGCTCAACACGACCTGTTACTACTGTACCACGACCTGAAATTGAGAACACGTCTTCGATTGGAAGAAGGAACGGTTGGTCAATTGCACGCTCTGGCTCAGGAATGTAAGTATCTAAGTGGTTTGCTAACTCAAGGATTTTTTCTTCCCATTCTGCAACGCCGTTTAATGCTTGTAATGCAGAACCACGTACGATTGGAGTATCGTCACCTGGGAAGTCATATTGAGAAAGAAGTTCACGAACTTCCATTTCTACTAATTCTAATAACTCTTCGTCATCTACCATGTCGCATTTATTTAAGAATACGATGATGTAAGGTACACCTACTTGGCGACCTAATAAGATGTGCTCACGAGTTTGTGGCATTGGACCATCTGTCGCTGCTACTACTAAAATAGCACCGTCCATTTGCGCCGCACCGGTAATCATGTTTTTAACATAGTCCGCGTGTCCTGGGCAGTCAACGTGTGCGTAGTGACGAGTTGGAGTGTCGTATTCAACGTGCGATGTGTTGATGGTGATACCACGCGCTTTTTCTTCTGGCGCATTATCAATTTGGTCAAATGCACGAGCTGCACCACCGTAGTGTTTTGCTAATACGGTTGTAATTGCTGCTGTTAAAGTTGTTTTACCGTGGTCAACGTGGCCGATTGTACCCACGTTTACGTGCGGTTTTGTACGTTCAAATTTTTCTTTAGACATTT
>NZ_KV837971.1:348101-430081 GCF_001838615.1 Haemophilus sp. HMSC61B11 | reverse complement strand
AGAGCTTGGGGTTTTTGTTTATGGATTTTTGTTAAAGATTACTTTGACAATATAAGTGCGGTAGAAAGTTAGGCTGTTTTTACGTAGAGAATATATATAAAGGAGTTTATCTCAAGTATATGGGGATAGACTCCTTTAATTTTTTAAGAAAAGAGCTTATACCAGAAAGAACAAACAAATTCTCTTTCTTCTGCAAACGCCGAATCATCAACAATGACAGGATTTCCTAATAAGTTCAGGTGATGAATTTTATTACGTAGTGTCACGTAGCAGGATTTGAGCTTTTCACACTCTGCTAGAGAAATAATGTGATATTCTGCCATTGAATCAAAGATGCGGACGTTATCAGACCATTTAGTTAATATTGGATTAGCTGGAGCATTCGCAAGCATCAGATATTGGGCGATAAATTCAATATCGGTAATGCCACCACGATCTGTTTTGATATTAAAAAAGCCTTCTTTTGTATGAGATAGATGTTCGTACATTTTTTCACGCATGTCTCTTACTTCAATTTTTAGTTGATTAATATCTCTTTGAGCAGAAAGTACATTACAGCGAATTTTTTCAAATTCCGCTTTTAATTCAGTTTCTCCAAAAATGGCGCGGCTACGGACAAGCGCTTGCTTTTCCCAAGTCCAAGCCTCATTGAGTTGATAGTTTTCAAATGCTTGAAGCGAACAGCCTAGTAAGCCCGCATCACCTGAAGGACGTAATCGCATATCAACATCGTAAAGTATGCCAGCACTCGTATTCATACTAAAGATGCTAACAATTTTTTGAGCCAATCTTAAATAGAACTGGTTACTATCAATTGATTTTTTTCCACCGATAGTTTGTCCTTCAATAGCTTGGTATAAAAAGACTAAATCCAAATCGGATTTATACCCGAGTTCAATTCCGCCTAATTTACCGTAGCCAATGACTAAAAAGCCTTTTTCTGTTTTACCTACTAGATATTCAGGTACACCAAAGCGTTGACTAACTTGTTGCCAGGCAAAATTGACAACGGCATCAATAATTGCTTCAGCCAGATAAGTGAGATGATCGCTCACTTTCATAACAGGCAATACGTCAAGAATATCTGCAGATGCAACACGTAATAAAATGGACTGTTTGAATTGACGTAAGCCATCAATAAATTGCTCTTCATCATCTTGTGGTAATCTCAGCATATATTGTTTCAATTCATCAGGGTACTGTGTGAACGGCAATGGATTACGTAGCGCTTTAGTATTTAATAATTCATCGAGTAGAATAGGGAAACGAGCTACTTGTTCGGCAATCATCTGAGATTGCGAACATAGTTCAATAAGCTGCTCAATGGCTTGGGGATTTTCTAAGAGCAATTCCAAATACGTCGTTCTACTTGCAATTTTATCCACAATATTTAGGATGCGCGGCAATAAAGTGCGGTAATTTTTTTGCTCAAATATTTGGGTGAAGATATCTGGCAATAAGTGAGCTAAAACTTCTCGACCTCGAGAGCCAATAACCCGGCGCGCAAGTCCCTCTTTGAATTGAATAAGTTTATCTAAGATATCGGAAATCGCATCCTCATCAATGTGATTATCGACCAACATTTGTTCAATATCATCGAGATCACTTTCTAAAAAATCAATCCACTGATTATTGTCATCGGTACGTTCATCTTTTTCTTCACCAATTAATGCATCAAAAACTGACCGCACTTTTTGTTGGTGTGCTTGTAGTATTTGATAGAAATCATCCCAGTTTTTAATTGGATAAGATTTCATCGTAGTTTGATTTTTCTCATCTAAGTAAGTGTATTCTCGACAAGCGACCATTAATCTAAGGCGATTTTCTTCATCTGTTGGGAGAAGTTGCGTCTGTTGATCATCAATGGCTTGTAGCACGTTTTCCGTATGACGAAGGAAGATATAAGCGTCTCTTAATTCATGATATTGTTGAGGCGTAATTAAACTAAGATCTCGTATTTCAGGGAGAAGTTTAAGCAATTCATGTTGCTGGAGTTTGATCTCGCGGCCACCACGAATCAGTTGGAAAACTTGTACAATAAATTCGATTTCTCGAATCCCGCCTGCGCCTAGTTTAATATTGTCTTTTAAGCCACGACGTCGCACTTCACGCTCAATTTTTCCTTTCATTTCACGTAAAGCTTGAATCACACTAAAATCAATATAGCGTCGATATACAAAAGGACGAAGTAATTGCTGCAAGGTTTTTACATTGGGATCTTGCTCATTTGCTCCTAAAATACGTCCTTTGATCATGGCATAACGTTCCCAGTCTCGCCCTTGATCTTGGTAATATTGCTCCATCGCAGAAAAACTTAAGGCAAGCGCACCGCTGTCGCCAAAAGGACGAAGACGCATATCTGTACGATAGACAAAGCCATCTGGCGTAAATTGATCCAACGCATTAATTAGACGTTGCCCTAAACGGGTAAAAAATTTAGCGTTACCAACAGCTCGTCTTGTACCAACAGTTTCGCCTTGTGAAGGATAGGTAAAAATTAAATCAATATCAGAGGAGAAATTTAGCTCAAAACCACCTAATTTTCCCATGCCAAGAATATAGAGTTGCTGTGGGTTGCCATTTTCATCGCAAGGTGTGCCCATTTCTTCGCAAGCTTGCTTGTACAGCCAATCTCTCGTACCAATGATAAGACTCTCAGCAAGTTGAGAAAGACGAATAAAAATTTCTTCTACAGTAGCAAGATTTAAACTTTGGCAGAAACTGAGTTTTGCCATTTCTTGATTACGAAAATCTCGTAGCGTTTTGTAAAGCTGTTCTTCGTTTTGGATAGCGGAGAGTTGATCTGCTAAACGGCTAGCGTAATGTTGACAATCAGAAAATTGAGGAGGTGTTTGCCACCATTGGGCTAAAAAGTGCGGTTGTTTTTTTAAGACTTTTTCCAAGAAATTAGACAGACTGATGGCATAGTTTATTTGTCCGATTGGTGTCGTGAGATCTGTTGCCTCTTGCTCGATTTGTTGGGTTATTTCATCAAGATTCATTTCAGGGAAATGTTGGCAAAGCACTTCGCCAAGTTGAATGAGTTTTTCAGTCGAAAGCGGAAGTGAAAGCGCCATAATTTACCCCTTAAAATGTTCGTCAATCTTGCGTAGTACGATTTCTTTGGCTTGTTTCGGTTGCAGACTATCTAGCCAATTTAATGGTGTTTTCCAGCCGCGTAGCCAGGTGATTTGTCGTTTTGCTAATTGTCGAGTTGCACAAATCCCACGGAAGACCATTTCTTCATGATCATAGTCACCACGTAAATATTCCCACATTTGGCGATAGCCCACACAGCGGATAGAAGGCAAATCTGGATTGAGATCTTCTCGTTGATAGAGTTTTTCCACTTCTTCTTGGAAACCTAATTCGATCATTTTATGGAAGCGTTGTTCGATACGTTGATGTAACACCGCACGATCTTCTGGTGCAATAGCAAATTGTAAAAATTGATAAGGCAATTCTTCGCCTTTTTGTTCGGTTAACTCCGTTAATGATTTGCCCGTTAAATAGAATACTTCTAACGCACGATTAATGCGCTGTGAATCATTTGGATTGATACGTTCTGCCGAAATAGGATCAATTTTTTGTAATTCTTGATGAAGTGCTGGCCAGCCAAATTTTCGCGCTTTTTCTTCAATCTCGAAGCGTAAATTTTCATCAGCAGACGGAAGGGGAGAAAGCCCCTCAATCAATGCTTTGTAATACAACATAGTGCCGCCAACCAAAAGCGGAATTTTGCCTTGTGCGGTAATATCAGCTATTTCTCTGAGCGCATCGTCACGAAAATTCATCACAGAATAACTTTCAGCGGGATCTAAGATATCGATTAAGCGATGAGGGGCAAGGGCTAGTTCTTCTTTAGAAGGCTTTGCCGTACCAATATTCATACCTTTATAAATTAATGCAGAATCGACACTGATCACTTCAACTGGCAGGCTTTGACGTAATTGAATAGCAAGATCCGTTTTTCCGGAGGCCGTTGGCCCCATCAGAAAAAGTGCGGTTGGTTTGGAGTCAGTTTTTTTGGTCATATTACAAATCGCTTAAAAAAGGCTGCCAGTTAATTGGTTTCAGTAATGTATTAAATTTTTCTTGATGAGTTTTATTCAGTAATCGTTCCGTTTCACTTAATAAGCTGACCACATCCGCTAACACTTGAATTGGTTTCATTTCTAGCGTATGACAAAGTGCGGTTAGAAAATCAGGCATATTTTCTACATGTTCAGCAAGCAGGCTCACCACACATTTTTGTAAATTTTGTGTACGTAAAATCGCAGGGACTTTGTTTAATGTAAGACGTAGCTGAGCTTCATTTTCAATAAATTCAAAACCACTTTGCTGAAAAAAGGCTTTTTGTTTTTGCCATTGTTCAAATTGTTTTTCATCTAAGCGAAAAATAATCGGAATGAGTAACGGTTGTTGCGAAATTTCACTCTGCTGTAAGGTTAATTCATAATTTAAGGTTTGCAATTTAGCTAATGACATCAAATAAAACTGCTGATTTTGTTGTAAAAGCAACGCTTTATTTTCAATTAATGCCAATGCGCGTAAATAGCCTATTTCACTTGTCTGTGGGAGTTGTTCAACGACAGGTGTTGTTAAAACTTGAGAAGCTTCTGTTGGACGTACTAATTCACTATATACGCGTTGTTCAGTCTTTGTAGGTTGTTCACGATAACTATATGTTGGAATGTACTCACTATGGTTTGAAAAGTGCGGTCGATTTTCTGATTGTTTTTCACGAGGCTGATGATAATTTGAAGCGAAAATATTTTGCCCCGCTGCCGCTCGATTGGGTCTCGGTTCATAGTGCGTTTGATACGGAGCCGAAGGCTCTCTTGCCTCATTTATCGCTGGCGCTAAATCCAATTCAGCTTGAGGGATAGCATTGAGCGCATTTGTTACGCCCTGACAGATAAAATCATGAATTAAACGAGCTTGATGAAAACGCACCTCATGTTTTGTAGGGTGCACGTTGACATCGACATCATGTGGATTGAGATCGATAAACAGTACAAATGCAGGGTATTGCTCAGTATGTAAATGCTCCGCATAAGCTTGACGAATGGCGTGGGTGATCACTTTATCGCGCACCATTCGTCCATTGATATAACAATAGCTCAAATCATTCTGAGAACGTGTAAATTCTGGTGTGGCAACCCAACCCGAAAGATGCAAATCATCATGTTTCCAGTCAATGCGTAAGGCGTGTTGAACAAAATCATCGCCACAAATGGCCGCAACGCGTTTTAGTTGTTGTTCTTCATTTGTCGCAGGACGATATTGTCGAATAATTTTGCCATTGTGGGTAAGGGTAAAAGCGATATTAAATTTCGCTAAAGCAATTCGGCGAATGACTTCATCAATATGAGCAAATTCTGTTTTATCGGTGCGTAAGAATTTACGACGAGCTGGCGTGTTAAAAAAGAGATTTGCCACTTCAACCGTCGTACCGACTGGATGAGACGCAGGTTTAATTGTGGTTTCCATCTCTCGTCCTTGCGCATAGACTTGCCACGCTTCATTTTGCTCTGCAGTTCGAGAGGTAAGCGTGAGACGGGAAACCGAGCTGATACTAGCAAGGGCTTCACCGCGGAAACCTAAACTTAAAATGGCTTCTAGATCATCAAGATCGGCAATTTTACTGGTTGCGTGTCGAGCCAGCGCAAGGCTTAATTCTTCTTTAGGGATACCGCTGCCATTATCTCGAATACGAATCAGACTGGCGCCGCCGTTTTCAATATCAATATGAATTTTATTGGCACCAGCATCAAGGCTGTTTTCCACCAATTCTTTCACCACAGAAGCAGGGCGTTCAACCACTTCACCTGCAGCAATTTGATTAGCCAGCTGTGGAGAAAGAATTTTGATTGCCATAGGATTCCTTATTTTTCTTTAAGTTTGATTTTTTGCCCAGTCACGACTTTGCCATTTTTCAATGTTGGGTTCAGTTTTAAAAGACGATTAACCGGTACATTGTATTCGCGAGAGATAGCATAGAGAGTTTGATCCGCTTTCACTGTATGATAAAGCGGGGTTTCTTTTTTGCCATCATCTCTCTTTTCATTTCCTTTTGAAGAGGCGTCTTTTTTATCATTACCTTTTTTCTCAGGCTCTTTTTTATTCTCAGCTTTTTCTTGTTTTTGATCTTTTTTAGAAACCGCTTTTTCTGCTTCAACAATTTTGCTACTTTTTCCTTTGTTATCGGCTTTGGCTTTATCATCTGCTTTAGGTTTTTCTTCTACCTTTTTGCCTTTGCCATTATCAGGAATCTTAATGGTTTCATTTAACCAAAGTTCTTTGCGTTTCAGTTTATTTAACTCAATGATTTCGCTGACTTTGACATCATATTTATTTGCTAGGCTACCAATGCTTTCACCTGGTTTCACTTTATGGCGAATACCACTGTCTTTCACATCAGAAGTGCGGTCAGATTTTTCGTTATTTTTGTCGTTTGATTTTGTAGATTTGCTGTCTTGCTCATCACTAGGTGGAACGGCGATCGCTTTTAAATTACCGTTGCGATAAGCGACTAAGCCTTCGTAAATCATATAAGCAATACGACGACGATAAGCAATGGTATTCAGTTTCTGTTCTTCTTCCATATTGGAAAGGAAACCTGTTTCCACCAGAACAGAAGGAATATCGGGTGAACGCAATACACCAAGGCTCGCATGTTGTGGGGTGCTACGACTTAATGAAGTCACACGGGCAAAGCGACGTAAAATACTATTCCCGAGTTCATAACCTGTGCGTTGGCTGTGACCAAATTGCAGGTCGAGTACAGTTTGATCTAAATATTTGTCATTGTTATTGGAAAGTACTTTTCCTGCACCACCTAAAAGCTCAGAGCGTTTTTCATCGTCCTCTAACCATTGTCCCATTTCATCATTGGCTCGGCGATTGGATAGTACCCAAACTGATGCGCCACGTTGGTCTGAATTAAGAGAGGAGTCCGCATGGATAGATACGAGAAAATTTGCTTTATATTTACGTGCAATTTCAGAACGTTCTGGTACAGAAATGTAGTAATCGCTACTGCGCGTTAAAACGCCTTTGAAATTAGGATCTTTATCTAATAAGGCTTTTAATTCTCGCGCGATAGAAAGGGTGACATTCTTTTCATAAATGCCTAAATTTTTTCCGATAGCACCGGGATCTTTACCGCCGTGGCCGGGATCAATGGCAATTGTCCATTGTGGGGCGGCAAATACGGTGGTAGAAATTAGAGAAAATATTCCAAAAAGAAACGAAAATTTTGCTTTCATGTAAATCAATTTTATAGTTGTGTCAAAATATGCTCGCCCACTGAGTTTTGAGCAATTAGCGTCATGCTGCGAGCATCGTCGTAATAATCAATATTCACCAATAAATCAGCCTCAGGCAAGATGCCTTCACCTTTTTCTGCCCATTCGATTAAGCAGATGCAATTTTGGCTAAAATAATCACGAATACCCATAAATTCTAATTCTTCAGGATCGGCAAGACGATATAAATCAAAGTGATAAATCATCTTTCCTGCAATGCTATATTCTTCTACTAGTGTATAAGTAGGACTTTTGACATTGCCTTGGTAGCCTAAACCTTGCACCATTCCGCGAGTAAGGGTGGTTTTCCCCGCACCAAGATCACCATTGAAATAAAGCACAATGGCATTATCTTTCGGTTGTTTTACAAGCACTTCTGCGAGTTTTTTACCAAAACGGAGCATAGTGCCTTCATCAGGAATGTATTGGGTTAATTCAGTCATTATTAGAGTGATTTTTTAGGTTAAAGTTTCTAGAGGATTTTATCGTATTTTGAATGGAATATGTAGGGAAAATACAATAAAAAAATCCGCTGCTTTTCAGCAACGGATTGAGAATTTGGAGCGGGAAACGAGGCTCGAACTCGCGACCCCGACCTTGGCAAGGTCGTGCTCTACCAACTGAGCTATTCCCGCATTTCACATTGGTGAATGAGGCAACATTATACGAAAAAATTTATTCAACGCAAGCGTAGATTTCGCAAATGATTGAGTTTGCCTAAGTTTTCATCACCCTAGACTAATAAAGTGATCACGGTAGTAAGCTAACTCTTTTATTGATTCACGAATATCATCAAGGGCTAAATGAGTATTGCCTTTTTTAAACCCATCTAAAATTTCGGGTTTCCAGCGAGCAGCCAATTCTTTTAATGTACTCACATCTAGATGACGATAATGGAAATAATCGGCTAAATCAGGCATGTATTTATAAAGAAAGCGTTTATCTTGTGCGATACTGTTACCACAAATTGGTGAAGCGCCTTTCGGTACCCAACGTTTTAAAAAATCTAATGTTTGTAATTCAGCTGCACGCTCGGTGAGCTTGCTCGCTTTGACACGGTCAACTAAGCCATTAGCTGTGTGGGTTTTTACGCACCATTCCGACATTTTGTTTAATAATTCATCACTTTGATGCACGGCAATTACAGGGCCTTCCGCTAAAATATTGAGATCTTTATCCGTCACAATGGTCGCGATTTCAATGATACGTTCTTTTTCAGGATCTAATCCTGTCATTTCTAAATCGATCCAAATCAGATTTTGTTTATCTAATTGCATAATATAAGGTATCCTATGAACATTTTTTAATCCCGTTTATTTTAACGAAAAACATCGGAAAAAACGACCGCACTTTATGAGCAAACGTAAACTCACGCAAAATCAAACTCGTCGAATTCAATCAAATAACGCAAAAGCCTTGCATCGCCACAAGAAGAAAGAAGTGGAATGGCAAGATGATATGCTAGGCGAAAGCCAAGATGGGGTAGTAGTCACACGTTATTCAGTTCATGCCGATGTGGAAAATGCACAAGGCGAAATTTTCCGTTGTAATTTACGTCGTACACTTTCCAGTCTCGTGGTTGGAGACAAAGTGATTTGGCGACAAGGCAATGAACAGCTTCAGGGCGTGAGTGGCGTGATTGAAGCTATTCACCCAAGACAAAATGAAATTGCTCGCCCAGATTATTATGATGGGTTAAAACCAATCGCGGCCAATATCGATCGTATTATTATTGTTTCTGCGGTGGTGCCGGTACTGTCACTCAATATTATCGATCGTTATTTAGTAGTATGTGAAAATGCCGGGATTGAGCCTGTCATTGTGGTGAATAAAGGTGATTTACTGAATGCCGAGCAAGAGCAGGAAGTGGAAAGCCAATTACAGATTTATCGTGATATTGGTTATCAAACCATCATCATTTCTGCCGAAACCGGGAAAAATATGGAAAAATTGACCGCACTTTTAAGTGACGGAACTTCCATTTTTGTGGGGCAGTCAGGGGTAGGCAAATCCAGTTTAATTAACTATATTTTACCAATGGTCAATGCGCAAGTCGGTGGTATTAGTGAAACCTCAGGCTTGGGGCAACATACCACAACTTCTTCTCGTTTATACCACTTGCCACAAGGCGGTAATTTGATTGATTCACCCGGTATTCGTGAGTTTGGTTTATGGCATTTGGAGCCAGATCAGATCACCAAAGGCTATCGTGAATTTCAATATGTCTTAGGTACGTGTAAATTCCGAGATTGTAAGCATTTGAACGATCCTGGTTGTGCATTACGCGAAGCGGTAGAGGCAGGTCGGATTTCACCAATACGTTATGAGAATTATCATCGTTTAATTGAAAGTTTAAGTGAGACGAAATCACAACGCCATTTTTCTGTGTAGTATATGTTTTACTCAAATTAGGTACGCAAACGTTTAAATTTTGTGATATAACTCAATTTTTTTTACGTTTCGCCTTGATTATTGGACATTTAATAGCGATACTACCAAGGTTTTTTGGATTAAATTGCTTAAATTTTACTATTACTAAATAGAGGTAACCTTATGTTCTCAAAAGATGTAGAAATTACAGCCCCTAATGGTTTACACACCCGTCCAGCGGCGCAATTTGTTAAAGAAGCTAAAGCGTTTGCTTCAGATGTAACCGTCACTTCAGGTGGAAAAAGTGCAAGTGCGAAAAGCTTATTTAAGCTACAAACCTTAGGTTTGACGCAAGGAACTGTAATCACCATCTCGGCTGAAGGCGAGGACGAACAACAAGCTGTTGAACATTTAGTAGCATTAATTCCCACTTTAGAATAATTAACGATTAGCCACAGAATTCTTATTCTGTGGCTATTGTTTATCTAACCTTTAATAATTGTCTCGGAAGGTAAAAGTATGATTACAGGTATTCCAGCGTCACCAGGTATCGTTTTTGGTAAAGCCTTAGTATTAAAAGAAGAAAAAATTGTTCTTGATACGCAAAAAATTTCAGAAGATCAAGTTGAGGCAGAAGTTGCCCGTTTTTATGCTGGTCGTGAGGCCGCTGTTGAGCAGCTTAATTCTATTCATCAACGTGCATTAAAATCCTTAGGTGAAGAAAAAGCAGCTATCTTTGAAGGACATTTAATGATCCTTGAAGATGAAGAATTAGAAGAAGAAATTATTGATTATCTCCGTTCACATAAAGTGAATGCAAGTGTGGCAGCAAGTAAAATCATCGATCAACAAGTTGAAATGTTGTCAGAAATTGATGATGAATACTTAAAAGAACGTGCAGGTGATATTCGCGATATCGGTAATCGTTTAATCAAAAATATTTTAGGCATGCATATTGTGGATCTTGGTGATATTACCGAAGAATCCATCCTTGTGGCTTACGATTTAACTCCATCAGAAACGGCTCAATTAAACTTAGAAAAAGTATTAGGTTTTATCACGGATATTGGTGGTAGAACATCGCACACCTCAATTATGGCTCGTTCACTTGAATTGCCGGCCATTGTTGGGACAAATGATGTTACAGCACGCGTGAATACAGGTGATTATCTTATTTTAGATGCGGTAAACAACCGTGTTTACGTGAACCCGACTCAAGCTGAAATTGATGAATTAAAAACCTTAGAAGCAAAGCTCGCTGAAGAAAAAGCAGAGTTAGCAAAATTAAAAGATTTACCAGCGGTGACCCTTGATGGTCATAAAGTCGACGTGGTAGCCAATATTGGTACGATTCGCGATTGCGAAGGAGCTCATCGTAATGGTGCAGAAGGGGTAGGTTTATACCGTACAGAATTCCTCTTTATGGATCGTGATCAATTACCGAGCGAAGAAGAGCAATTCATTGCTTATAAAGAAGTGGTTGAAGCAATGGACGGTCGTCTAGTGGTATTACGTACCATGGATATCGGTGGTGACAAAGAGCTTCCATATTTAAATTTACCAAAAGAAATGAACCCATTCTTAGGATGGCGTGCAGTGCGTATTGCCCTTGATCGTCGTGAAATTTTACATGCGCAATTAAGAGCGGTATTACGTGCTTCTGCATTTGGTAAACTTGCAGTGATGTTCCCAATGATTATTTCGGTAGAAGAAATTCGCGAATTAAAATCTGTATTGGAAACCTTAAAAGCAGAATTACGTGCAGAAGGTAAAGCTTTTGATGAAAACATCCAAGTGGGTGTCATGGTTGAAACGCCATCTGCAGCAGTGAATGCGAAATTCTTAGCGAAAGAAGTGGATTTCTTCAGTATTGGTACAAACGACTTAACGCAATATACCTTAGCTGTTGACCGTGGTAATGAATTAATTTCTCATTTATATAACCCAATGTCACCTTCAGTACTTGGCTTGATCAAACAAGTGATTGATGCCTCTCATGCAGAAGGTAAATGGACTGGTATGTGTGGTGAGTTAGCCGGTGATGAACGTGCGACCTTATTGTTACTCGGTATGGGCTTAGATGAATTTAGTATGAGTGCAATTTCTGTGCCACGTATTAAAAAATTAATTCGTCATGTGAATTATCAAGAGGTGAAAGCCTTAGCTGATGAAGCATTACAAAAACCAACCGCTGCTGAAATTGAGCAATTAATTCAAGCTTTTTTAGCAGAAAAATCGTTAAACTAGATACAAAAACAGAGTTTTACGTTAAAATACTAGCCATCTTTAATAGATAGGAGATTAAAATGGGCTTATTTGACAAATTATTTGGTTCAAAAGAAAACAAAACAGTGGAAGTCGAAATTTATGCACCACTTTCTGGTGAGATTGTGAATATCGAAGATGTACCAGATGTTGTTTTCTCTGAAAAAATCGTGGGTGATGGTATCGCAATTCGTCCAACAGGTAACAAAATCGTGGCGCCTGTTGATGGTGTAATTGGTAAAATTTTTGAAACCAATCACGCTTTTTCAATGGAATCAAAAGAGGGTGTTGAATTATTCGTTCACTTCGGTATTGATACCGTTGAATTAAAAGGTGAAGGATTCACTCGCATCGCACAAGAAGGTCAAAACGTAAAACGCGGCGACACAGTAATCGAATTTGATTTAGCAACATTAGAATCAAAAGCAAAATCAGTTTTAACACCAGTGGTTATCTCTAATATGGATGAAATTTCATCTATCGAGAAAAAATCTGGTGAAGTGATTGCTGGGGAATCTGTTGTTTTAAGTTTAACAAAATAAGATTTATAGACTAAAAGATCCGCTTTAAATAAGCGGATTTTTTTATCCTTATTCTTTTTTAAAGCAGGTAAAGATGATTTATCGATTAACTGGCCAAGTACAGCATTATGCATGGGGCGGAAAAAACTATATTGCATCATTGATCGGATTACATTCAGCGAAAGATCAACCTTGTGCAGAGTGGTGGTTAGGAGCTCATCCATCAGCACCTTCTGAAATTGAGGATGTAACAGGTAAGCAATCCCTTATTGAATTTTTATTGCAAAATCCGACCGCACTTGGACAGGCAAGCCGTCAGAAATTTGGTGATGAACTGCCTTATTTGTTAAAGATTTTAGATGTTGAAAAACCGTTGTCGATTCAATTACATCCGACTAAAGCTCAAGCTGAAAAGGGCTTTGAGGCTGAGAATGCAAAAGGCGTGGCATTAACAGATAGTACGCGGACTTATAAAGATAGAAATCATAAACCAGAAATGATGATTGCCTTATCTGATTTCTGGCTTTTACATGGTTTTAAAACAAAAGCTCAAATCCTTGCCACATTAAATGCACGACCCTCTTTGCAACCTTTGGCTGAAAAACTTGGCACACAAAACCTAGCTGAATTCTATGCAGATGTGATGTTGGCGGATCAATCAATGCTCGCAAATTGGCTAGTACCCATTATTGAAGCCAACCAACAGCCTTATAAAAATGGCGAGTTGGCACTAGACAACCCCGATTATTGGGTGCTTTATACCATGGAAGCCATGGCAATTTCGCCTGAAAAATTAGATGCTGGCTTGGTGTGTTTTTATCTCTTTAATATCGTACATTTGAAAGAAGGGGAAGGTATTTTCCAGGATGCAGGCATTCCTCATGCTTATCTTCGCGGACAAAATGTGGAGCTAATGGCATGTTCTGATAATGTGATTCGTGGTGGCTTAACACCAAAATATGTCGATATTGTCGAATTATTAAAAATTGTGGATTGTCGCGAAGTAACACCCAAAATTATCTCAGTCACGCCTCAAAATCAGTCAGAATTTACTTATAAAACGCCAGTAAACGATTTTGCTTTAGCTCAAATTCGTGTCGAACCCGAAATGCATACTAAAGTGAATCTTCAAAGTGCGGGTATTTTGTTGGTGATGCAAGGTGAGCTAAAAATACAAGAAAAATCAACCGCACTTACCTTGAAACAAGGTGAGTCAGCATTCATTACAGCGGATTCTAACGTTGAAATAATGAGTGAAAAAGGAGGTTATGCCTTCTTGGCAAAATTGCCATAAAAATTAATGTGATAAGTATCACGATTTGTGAACTTATCGCTAGATTAATCGACGATTTTAGGTATAGTGGGCGTCATTCAGGCGCCCTTTTTTATGTGTCTAAATTGCATTGGGAGTTTTTATGTTGTTGCCTCGCTATTTTGAAGATCCGCAAACCTTACATGTGAATACCACACCACATCATGCTTATTTTATTCCTTTTTCTTCAACAGAAAGTGCGGTCAAAAAGACACGAGAATTTTCCCCTTACTTTACCTTACTAAATGGGGAATGGGATTTTGCTTATTTTGAAAGCTATACTCACTTGCCTCAAGATTTCCTTCATTTTTCCTTTACGGATAAAATCCTTCTTCCATCCAATTGGCAAAATCATGGTTACGATAATCATCAATATACAAATGTAAATTATCCTTTCCCTTTTGATCCACCTTATGTACCCATTGAAAACCCTTGTGGTTTGTATCATCGCGTTTTAAATGTCGAAATCAATGCAGGAAAACGCTATCTCTTAAATTTTGAAGGGGTAGACAGTTGTTTATTTGTCTATGTGAATCACCAATTTGTGGGCTATAGCCAAATTAGTCATTGCACTAGCGAATTTGATATCACTGACTTTTTACAACAAGGGGAAAACCACTTACATGTTTTAGTGTTGAAATGGTGTGATGGCAGTTATTTGGAAGACCAAGACAAATTCCGAATGTCTGGTATTTTCCGAGATGTTTATCTGTTAGCGCGAGAAAAAAATTACTTACAAGATTTTTTCATTCAAACACAATTTAATCAAGAACTTACCAAGGCTCAATTACATGTGGCCTGTCAGTTTGTTGGAAGTGAACAACCTATCTCTTGGCAATTATTTGATCCTCAAGGCGAATTGATAATTGAACAAAAAGGGCATGCATTTCATGCTGAAATTGAAAATGCACAATTATGGCATGCAGAGAACCCTCGCTTATACACGTTGATTTTGCAATATGGCTCAGAAGTGATTTGCCAAAAGGTTGGCTTGCGTCATATCGAAGTAAAGAATGGTGTCATGTTATTTAATGGGCAAGCGATTAAGCTTAAAGGCGTTAATCGTCACGATAGTGATCCGAAAACGGGTTATGTCATTAGTCGAGAACAAGCGTTGCAAGATTTACGCTTAATGAAACAGCATAATTTTAATGCCATTCGAACAGCGCACTATCCTAATGCACCTTGGTTTACTGAATTATGTGATGAATATGGTTTTTATGTGATTGCGGAAAGTGATATTGAATCGCACGGCACGAATGCAGTTTATGTAGAGTCGCCAGAAACAAGCATTTTGTTAGGGGTAAAAACAGAGATTGATCATGACGCAATTCGTCAAAAAACAATCGACAATTATTGCTATATGGCTCGAAGCCCTGAATTTAATCAAGCCATTTTAGACCGCACTTATGCCAATGTTGAGCGAGATAAAAATCGTCCTTCTGTCGTGATTTGGTCATTAGGGAATGAAAGTGGCTACGGTGAGAACTTTGAGCAAGCCGCCGCTTGGGTGAAACAGCGCGATCCAAGTCGCTTAGTGCATTATGAAAATGCGATCTTTCAACATTCAGCCCATCAAAATGACACATCCAATTTAGATTTTCATAGTGAGATGTACACCAGCACGGAAGAATTGGATGCTTATTTTGCCGATACTCAAAATCAAAAGCCGTATCTTTTCTGTGAATATTTGCATGCGATGGGGAATTCTTGCGGAGACACAGAAGATTATTTCCAAGCGATGGAACGACATGCAGGCGCTTGTGGTGGCTTTGTGTGGGAGTGGTGCAATCATTCCCCTTATTTACCAAATTCAAACAGAATGGGCTATGGCGGGGATTTTAATGACACGCCGAATGACGGTAATTTTTGTGCTGATGGATTAGTCACGGCTGACCGTCAAACCCAAAGCAATTTGTTGGAATATAAAAATGTGTATCGTCCACTGCGTGCTACCTTAAAAAATGGTCACATTGAACTCAAAAATTATTTGGATTTTACGGATGCGGCAGAGGCTATTTCGATTCATTATCAAATAACAGAAGATTTTTTGGTCGTACAAGAAGGTAAAATTGATGATTTAAACATTGCGCCAAAATCAACCGCACTTTTGCCTTTATCATTGCCAGCAAGTAACGGTGCGTTACAAATTTTAACATTGACCTATTATCAAAAAACAGAAAAGGGTTTAATTCCTCAAGGGCATTGTTTAGGATTTGATCAGATTATTTTGTCGGAGCAACCACATTTATTCGCTAATGAGCCTAAATCAAATCTCCAACCGATTTCTGTTTCAAAACATACTAATTTAATTTCAGTTAAAGCGGTAGATATTGAATACCAGTTTGATCAATATAAAGGCACCATTCACCAAATTCGTAAAGATGGCGAGCCTTGGTTGAATCAACCTACTGATTTCAATATTTGGCGAGCGCCTTTAGATAATGATAGTTTAATGAAAGCACATTGGCTTGCTGCAGGTTACGATCGTGCGACGAGTCTAGTCTATGATTACGGTTTAACCGAGCAGAAAAGTGCGGTTGAAATTAGCTTTAAATTGGGACTGGTTGCCGTATCAAAAGCGCGAATTTTGACATTGAATGTGGTGTATCGTATTGAACAAAATGGGTTGCTTCAGATTAATATTCATGCTGAAAAACAACCGCACTTGCCGTTCTTACCACGCTTTGGCTTGCGTTTCTTCCTTAATCAAGGATTTAATCAAGTGGAGTATGTGGGCTATGGCCCAACGGAAAGTTATCTAGATAAACATCACGCCACGGCTTTCGGTCGTTATAAGACAACGCCAGAAAGTAATCATGTGCCTTATTTAAAACCACAAGAAAATGGCAGTCACTATGGTTGTCGTGAGGTGAAGGTGGTGAATTCGGCTGATTGTTTTACCGTGCAAAGTCATACGCCTTTTAGCATGAATGTTTCCCCTTATTCTCAAGAAGAATTGGGCAGTAAAAAGCACCAATATGATTTGGAGAAAAGTGGCAGTACGATCTTGTGTGTGGATTACAAAATGAGTGGGGTTGGCTCCAATTCTTGTGGGCCTGCGTTAAAACCACAATATCGTTTGAATGAAACAGAATGGGATTGGGCGATCTCGTTGCAAATTGAATAAGATGAAATAAAAAAGTGCGGTTGAAATTAACCGCACTTTTATGTTTTTAGCAATAATTAAGCAACAACGTTAAATTGTTCTTTCATTAATGCTTCGAAATCAGTGCAACCGCCGATTGGTTTTTCATCGATAAAGATTTGTGGCACAGTTTCCACTTTTTTACCGACAGATTTTGATAAATCTGCTTTAGAAATGCCTTCAGCGATAATATCTACATAGCGATAATCGAAATCCGCTACTTCACCTTTTAATTTTTCAGCAAGGTTTTTTGCACGTACACAATAAGGGCAGCCTGGACGACCAAAAATAACTACGAACATAAAATTTTCCTTTTATTTAAACAAAATTCCTAATGATTTTACTCTATTTCCACAAAAGCAGAAATCATTTTTCAGGATTATTGTGATTGGTGTAATATATCAACTCCTCTTTTCCTAAGGATATAACTGAATGAAATTATTGATGCTTTGCCGTGAGCCTCGCCTTTATAGCTGCCAGCGTTTAAAAGAAGCAGCGGAAAGTTGCGGGCATCAAATGGATATTTTGGATCCTAATCGTTGCATTTTAAAACTCGACAAAAATCAACCGCACTTTTCTTTGTATTATCAACAAAATGCAGAAAGTGAGCTCTATTTATTGCCCGATTACGATGCGGTGTTACCACGCTTTGGGACGACAAGTACCCAAATGGGCTGTGCAGTATTGCGTCATTTCCAAGGAAAAGGTGTCTATTGCCTTAATCAAGAACAGGCATTTTTAGCTGCTCGCGATAAATGGCGTAGTTTGCAGATGTTATTGGAGAAAGGCATTGCAGTACCGAATTCAGTCTTATCCGGTTGTGAGGTTGCGCCGAAACAAGCCATTAAGCAAACAACCGCCCCAATGATTATTAAAACCTTAAAAGGCTCACAAGGCATTGGCGTGATTTTAGCCGAACGCCCACAAAGTGCGGTCAGTATTTTAGAAACGTTAAAAGATGCAAATGTGTCTGTCTTGTTACAAGATTTTGTAGAAGAGGCAAAAGGGACTGATATTCGCTGTTTTGTGATCGGCGATAAAGTCGTAGCCACAATGCAGCGTATTGGGCAAGATGGCGAGTTTCGTGCGAATTTTCACCGTGGTGGCACGGCAGAAAAAGTTAAACTCAATGAAGAAGAAAAAGCTATCGCCATTCGAGCAACTAAAGCATTAGGGCTTGCTGTAGCCGGTGTTGATTTGATTCGTTCAAAAGAAGGGTTATTGGTGCTTGAAGTGAATGCTAGCCCGGGATTAGAAATGATTGAGAAAACCAGTGGCATTGATATTGCATTGCAGATGGTCCTGTTTTTAGAACAGCAAGTAAAACAATAAAAGAAAAGGGCGAACCATATCATGTTCGCCCTTGTTTTTATCCTTTTGTGTCTTGTTTAAAATCGTAATTCGGTGGTAATTCCGGCATCGTATTTTCTTCATCAAAAGGCTCGCTAGCCGGTTGATGTTGAAATTCTTTGCTATCGTGAGCCGGTTTTTCTTTACCTAATAATTGCGGTTGTAATTTGATAAAACTACTTTTATCTGAAAGCCACACGTCAATAAATGCTTGTGTAAATTTTTGATCAAATTCGTGATCTAACACGGTGTCATTTAACACAAAATAGCCTTTATCCGCTAAGGCAACAAAATTTAAGATGTCGTTTGGTGAAAAATCAGGGAAGATTTCCTGCATTTTTTTGAGCCATGCAGTGGTGTCATCTTTACTTAAATTTTGTGACTCCATTTCTTTAGTTAAAGCAATGGCGAAATTTTTCCCTTCAACTGGTTTCTCATATTTAATCGAAAACATTAACGGACGTTCATTCTTTTCATATGAACCCGTTTCAGAATACAAGCCGACAGTGTACACATGGAATGGCCCCCACGTGTATTCAGCATTGCCGACCGGTTGCCATTGGGCAAAAAGTGCGGTGGAAAATAAGGCTGAAATGGCAGCAATAATAAATTTCAGTTTCATAGTTTTTTTCATGTCAAAAATATTGCCGTGATTATAACAAAAAAGCCCTCGAAAAAAACACAAATAAAAAGGCAGGAATACCTGCCTTTGACATCAAATTATTGGGGGAGTTTATTTTAAGCTACCCACCATATCTTCTGGACGAACCCATTTGTCGAAATCTTCGGCTGAAACTAAGCCTAAGTTAATCGCTTCTTCACGTAAGGTTGTACCATTTTTGTGTGCAGTTTTTGCAATTTTCGCTGCATTTTCGTAACCGATATGGGTATTAAGTGCGGTTACTAACATCAATGAATTTTCCAACTGTTGTTTAATGCGTGGGTAGTTTGGTTGAATACCAGTTGCGCAGTGTTCATCAAATGATACGCAAGCATCACCCAATAATTGTGCAGATTGTAAGAAATTTGCCACCATTACAGGGTTAAATACGTTTAATTGGAAATGACCTTGTGAACCAACAAATGCGATAGTGGTATCGTTACCAAATACTTGCGCACATACCATGGTTAATGCTTCACATTGAGTTGGGTTCACTTTACCCGGCATGATAGAAGAACCTGGTTCATTTTCAGGAATTAAGATTTCACCGATACCGGAACGTGGACCTGATGCTAATAAACGAATGTCGTTTGCAATTTTGAATAAACTCATCGCTAATTGTTTAATTGCACCGTGAGTTTCAACGATCGCATCGTGTGCAGCTAACGCTTCAAATTTGTTTTCTGCTGTCACGAATGGTAAGCCAGTGAATTTTGCAATATATTCCGCCACTTTTACATCATAACCTTTCGGCGTGTTCAAACCAGTACCTACTGCAGTACCACCAAGTGCTAATTGACTTAAGTGTGGAAGGGTGTTTCTCAATGCACGTAAACCGAAATCTAGTTGTGCAGCATAAGCAGAAAATTCTTGACCTAATGTTAATGGAGTTGCATCCATTAAGTGAGTACGACCAATTTTTACTACATCTTTAAATTCTGCTGATTTTTTAGCGAAAGTTTTTTGTAAACGTTCTACACAAGGAATGGTATGTTCAACCACTTTTTTGTATGCCGCAATGTGCATTGCAGTTGGGAAAGTATCATTTGAAGATTGGGATTTGTTCACATCATCATTTGGATGGATGAATGATTTTTCACCTAATTTACCGCCATGTAAAACGTGAGCACGGTTTGCTACCACTTCGTTCACGTTCATGTTTGATTGTGTACCTGAACCGGTTTGCCAAATAACTAATGGGAATTGGTCGTCTAATTTTCCTGCAAGGATTTCATCACAGGCGGTTGCGATTAAATCACGTTTCTCTGCAGGTAATACACCTAAATCATAGTTTGCAAAAGCCGCGGCTTTTTTCAAATAACCGAACGCTTCAATAATTTCGTGCGGCATAGAAGCTGCCGGACCAATTTTGAAGTTGTTACGGGAACGTTCGGTTTGTGCTGCCCAGTATTTATCTGCAGGCACTTGAACTTCGCCCATAGTGTCTTTTTCAATACGAAATGCCATGTGATACTCCTATCATCGAAAATAAAAATAAATCTCGAAAATTCTAACACCTACGAGTTATGAATGGAATGTAACATAAAGGTAAAAAGTCACTTTTGTGATGTAGATCATAAAAGTGCGGTAAAAAATTTTCGTGTTTTTTCTATTTGCGTTAATCACCTTGTTGATGATTTATTTTTTAGTGCTTTTTTGATAAAATCCGCCAGTTTACAAAACGATAAATGGAGAAGTCGCAATCATGGCAAAAAACGCACAATTTTATCTCTTAAATCCAGAAAAGAAGATAACAGTTGAGCAACTTGCCTGTGATCTTGCCGCTCAAGCGTGGCGTTTAGGCAAGCGAGTGTTAATCGCTTGCGAAACAGAAGAGCAAGCATTTTTAATTGATGAAGCATTATGGCAACGGGATCCGAATGAGTTTGTTCCTCATAATCTTTCAGGTGAAGCAACACAATATGCTCCGCCAATCGAGATTAGTTGGAAAGGCAAACGCAACGCCCAACGTCGTGACTTGCTGATCAATTTGCAAATAGAAGTGCCTGATTTTAGCCACAGCTTTACGCAATTAATTGATTTTGTACCCGTAGAAGAAACGCAAAAAGCCCAAGCACGCGAACGTTATAAAATTCTTCGCTCACAAGGCTGGGCGCTTTCTACTGAAAATACTTAATTATTTTTAATCTAAACTAAGGAAACTAAAATGAATTTAAACCTAAAAGTGGCATCTAGCCTAATTCTAATAGCGAGTGCAGTGTTACTTTCTGCTTGTGATAATCAAGATAACAACTCTTCTCCAAAGACAAGTGAAAAAACAGCAGTCACTGCTTCTTCTGTGGAAAAAGCGGAGACTGCAGTTGAAAAATCAAAAGAATTAGTGACTGAAACTAAATCAGCTGAAAAAGTGGCTGAAAAAACAGAAAGCACAGACGTTAAAGCTGATACTAAAAATGGAGATATGAAATCTGATGCGGCAAAAGCAGAAATTAAAAAAGAAGTAAAAGCGGATGATGTTGCCGAAAATATATCTGATAAACAAGAAACGATTGTAGCTCAAGAAACAGTAGAACCTCAAAAAACACGAACAGTTACTACTGGAAAAGCAACAAAAGAAAGCGCGGAACGTAAACAGCAAAGAGCCGTATTAAATGTGTTAGAAAAACAATACGAACAAGTTCGTTGCGCTGCCGATGCGAAAAACGTAAGCGGTGATAGTTTTTGCCGTCAGGAAGAACGTCGTTTATTCCTAGAAATTCAACGTATTAAAGACGAATTAAGAGGGATTAAGGAATAATCTCATACTTACCTACGAGGGCGTGATCAATTCGCCCTCAAAATAGAGATTCAAAAATAGGTTTTTTGTGACCGCACTTTATGAACGACATCACTTTTTACCAACGCTTTGAAGCCGACATTCTCGCCGGGCGTAAAACGATTACCATTCGGGATAAATCTGAAAGCTATTTTAAAGCGGGCGATATTCTACGTGTTGGTCGATTTGAAGATAATCAATATTTCTGCACGATTAAAGTGTTAAGTGTATTGCCGATTACCCTTGATGAACTGACAGAACAGCATGCGAAGCAGGAGAATATGGGATTGGATGAGTTGAAAGAAGTGATTCGGGGGATTTATCCGAGTGAAGAACGGTTTTATGTGATTGAGTTTATACTAGAATTTAATAAATAAATTTGTAAGGCACATTTACAGCTCCCAATCAATTTGGGATTTCAACAGAACTTTGTGAGCGGAAAATTAAAATGAAAAAAATCGTTCTTATATTATCAAGCCTGTTTCTTTATGGGTGTGGAACCTTAACGACATTGAAAGATCCTTGCCCTTATATTGGAACTCGATACGATTACAATATGGTGGCTGGTAATTTTTATGATGGTGTTGGCTTTAAGCATATGACCAGACCATTATATTTTATCGATTGGCCTTTATCTGTTGTGGCTGATACCGCATTGTTACCAATCAATATTCCTCGTTATTATCTATCGGATGATGAAGCAAGAAAATCATGTGGGCAATACGGTGACCCCAATAATAAACATCCTTGGATAAAAGATAAAAAAGAAAATTAATTATTTGTTGGGTGCGTATATCAACGTGCCAAGTATTTTATATAACGGTGTGTTTATACTCACCCTACTAAGTAAGAGAAAAATAAATGACACAAAAATTCGAAATGGCAGACCGTTTTAATCCGTCTGCGGTAGAACAAGCCCTTTATCAACATTGGGAAGAGAGCGGTTATTTTAAACCGTCTGAAAATGAAAACGCGCCGAGCTATTGCATTGCGATTCCGCCGCCGAACGTAACAGGTTCTTTGCACATGGGACATGCTTTCCAACAAACCTTAATGGATACCTTGATCCGTTTTAACCGTATGGAAGGGCATAACACCTTATGGCAAGCGGGCACAGACCACGCCGGTATCGCAACCCAAATGGTGGTGGAACGTAAAATTGCCGCAGAAGAAGGCAAAACTCGCCATGATTATGGCCGTGAAGCATTTATCAATAAAATTTGGGATTGGAAAGCCTATTCAGGCGGCACAATTAGCCAACAAATGCGTCGTTTAGGTAACTCTATCGATTGGGAACGCGAGCGTTTTACCATGGATGATGGTTTATCTAACGCGGTAAAAGAAGTGTTTGTTCGTTTGCACGAAGAAGGGTTGATTTACCGTGGTAAACGCTTAGTAAACTGGGATCCAAAACTTCACACTGCAATTTCTGATTTAGAAGTAGAAAACAAAGAAAGCAAAGGCTCCCTTTGGCATTTCCGCTATCCGTTAGCTAACAGTGCAAAAACGGCAGATGGTAAAGATTATTTAGTGGTGGCAACCACGCGTCCGGAAACCATGTTGGGCGATACGGCGGTGGCGGTGCATCCTGAAGATGAGCGTTATCAATCTTTAATTGGTAAAACTGTCGTTCTGCCATTGGCAAACCGTGAAATTCCGATTATTGCCGATGAATATGTAGATCGTGAATTCGGTACTGGTGTGGTGAAAATTACCCCTGCGCACGACTTCAACGACTACGAAGTTGGTAAACGTCACAGCTTGCCGATGGTTAACGTATTAACCTTAAATGCAGATATTCGTGATGAAGCGGAAATTATCGGTACTAACGGTAAACCCCTTGCAGACTATGAAGCGACAATTCCTGCGGATTACCGTGGCTTAGAACGTTTTGCTGCACGTAAGAAAATCGTGGCAGATTTTGAAGCGATAGGTTTATTAGATGAAATCAAACCTCATGATTTAAAAGTGCCTTATGGCGACCGTGGTGGTGTGCCGATTGAGCCGATGTTAACCGACCAATGGTATGTAAGCGTGAAACCGCTTGCTGATGTAGCGATTAAAGCGGTGGAAGACGGCGAAATCCAATTCGTGCCGAAACAATATGAAAACCTTTACTTCTCTTGGATGCGTGATATTCAAGATTGGTGTATCTCTCGCCAACTTTGGTGGGGACACCGTATTCCAGCGTGGTATGACGCAGAAGGCAATGTTTATGTCGCACGTAACGAAGCAGAAGTGCGGTCAAAATATAACTTAGATTCTGAGGTTGAGTTAAAACAAGATGAAGACGTGTTAGACACGTGGTTCTCATCAGGTTTGTGGACGTTCTCCACTTTAGGTTGGCCGGAGCAAACCAAAGAACTCAAAATGTTCCATCCAACGGATGTGTTAATTACCGGCTTCGACATTATCTTCTTCTGGGTTGCTCGTATGATTATGTTTACGATGCACTTCGTGAAAGATGAAAACGGTAAACCACAAGTACCATTCAAAACCGTATACGTAACAGGCTTGATCCGTGATGAAAACGGACAAAAAATGTCTAAATCGAAAGGCAACGTACTTGACCCAATCGACATGATCGACGGTATCAGCCTTGAAGATTTACTTGAAAAACGTACTGGTAACATGATGCAACCGCAGTTGGCAGAGAAAATTGCTAAAGCAACGCGCAAAGAATTTGCTGAAGGTATTGCAGCTCACGGTACAGACGCATTGCGTTTTACATTAGCAGCGTTAGCTTCAAATGGTCGTGATATCAACTGGGATATGAAACGTTTAGAAGGCTACCGCAACTTCTGTAATAAATTGTGGAATGCAAGCCGCTTCATACTCATCAATGACAAATTGGATTTAAGTGAAGGCGAAATCGAATTCTCCGTGGCAGACCGTTGGATTCAATCAGAATTTAACCGCACAGTGGAAACTTTCCGTAATTCATTAAGCCAATATCGTTTTGACCTTTGTGCCAATGCGATTTATGAATTTACGTGGAACCAATTCTGTGACTGGTATTTAGAATTGACTAAACCTGTATTTGCCAACGGCAATGCAGCACAAATCCGAGCAGCAAGCCAAACCTTGGTTCATGTGTTAGAAAAATTATTACGTTTAGCCCATCCGCTCATTCCATTTATTACCGAAGAAATTTGGCAAAAAGTGAAAGGATTTATGGGCATTACGGCTGACAGCATTATGTTGCAACCTTTCCCACAAGTGGAAGAGAACGGCTTTGATCCTGAAGCGGAAGCTGAAATTGAGTGGTTAAAAGAAGTGATTGTTGCGGTACGTAATATTCGTGCAGAAAGCAACATCGCACCAAGCAAAGGCTTAGATCTGTTATTCCGTAATTTAAGTGTAGAAAACGCAAAAATTCTCGAAAAACAGATCGCTCTTTTAAAAGCAATGGCGAAGTTAGACAACGTTCAAGTGTTAGCCGCAAACGAAACAGCACCGCTTGCTGTAGCGAAACTCGTTGGCAATGCTGAATTGCTTGTGCCAATGGCTGGCTTTATCAATAAAGAAACCGAGCTTGCGCGTTTAACCAAAGAGATTGAAAAATATCAAAATGAGGTTAAACGTATCGAGAATAAACTCAGCAATGAAGCTTTTGTGGCGAAAGCACCAGAAGCGGTGATTGCGAAAGAACGTGAAAAACAAGCAGAATACCAATCTGGATTAGAAAAAATCCAAGAGCAGTATAAAGCGATTGAAGCGTTGTAGTTTTTAAATAAAGAAAGCGGTCAGATTTAAAGTCTGACCGCTTTTTATTTTCTAAAATATTGTGGTAAGTAAAAAATCTATTTTAGTGATTCAATACTTCAAGCAATGCTTGAACAGGGTGTTTCAAGATGGCTTTTTCATATCGTTTCACTTGGCTACGGCAGGAATAGCCAGTTGCGAGACAATGATTTGGATCTTTACCTTGTAATTTTTTGCCCCACGATACGTCGTAAATATCTTTTGACATGGTTTGATTTTGTACTTCATGGCCAAATACGCCCGCCATGCCACAACAGCCGACTTTTTCAACATTCAAGGTTTGTCCAAATTGCGCAAAAATATGCTGCCATTCTTTCGGACTGTTTGGCATAAAGGTGGATTCTGTACAATGAGGGAATAAATGCCACTCAAAAGTGCGGTCAGATTTCGCGATATTTTTCACCGCACTTTGTAATGCGTTACTTTCTAATTGATTGGTCAGCCATTCATGTGCTGTGAGTACATGGAAGTCACCGCGAGAATCACCTAAGACCTCTTTATATTCATCTCGATAAGAAAGCACAATCGCTGGATCTACGCCGACTAAAGGCACATTTAATTTGGCGACGCGATTTAAAAACTCCGCTTGTGTTTTCGCTGTTTTACTAAAGCGAGTTAAAAAACCTTTAATATGCATGGCTTTGCCATTCGGTTTAAAAGGCAGAATGGTTGGCTCAAAACCTAGTTTTTGTGTGAGAGCTACGAAATCCCGTACTACTTTAGCATCGTAATAAGAGGTATAAGGATCTTGTACGATAAAGAGCATATTGGCTTTTTCTGTTGCACTGAGACCTTCCAATTCTTCTAATTTTTTTCCTTGGTAGCCAATTTCGACTAATTGTTGTTGAAGGTTAGGCTCAGAAAGGAGAGGCAAGTCAGTCATACCCAGTGTTTTTTCAACCAGACTTTGTGTGATTTTTAGCTTGGTGAAATAATTGAATAATGCCGGTTGTTTCGCCATATAAGGTGCGGCAACTTCTAAATTCGCTACAAGATGATCTTTGGCTGGGCGTAAATAACGACTATGGTAGAAATGGAAAAATTTCGCACGGAAACTTGGTACGTCAATTTTAATCGGGCATTGGCTTGCACAGGCTTTACACGCCAAACAAGTATCCATTGCCGCTTTTACTTCATGTGAGAAGTCATATTCACCACGCCATTTCTGCACGCTATTGCGGAAACGTTCCACAAGTGCGGTCAGTTTGACTTGCGTTTTATGAAAATCTAATTGATCAGGCGATACGTTTTCATTCGCCATCAATCGCAGCCACTCACGCACCATAGCGGCTCGTCCTTTTGGCGAGAATACGCGATTTTTACTCACTTTCATGGAAGGACACATAATGCTGTGCTCATCAAAGTTAAAGCAAAGTCCGTTACCGTTACAATTCATCGCACCTTTGAATTCATCTCGCATTTGAATTGGAATTTGGCGATCATTGTCCGCACGCATCGGCGAGAGAATCGAATAGAGCTCCGCATCGCTATTAAGTGGTGTACAGATTTTACCTGGGTTGAGACGATTATTTGGATCAAATAAGAATTTCACATAACGCAATTCCTGCCAAAGTTCGGGAGTGAAGAATTTTTCTCCATAATGAGAACGTACGCCTTTACCGTGTTCACCCCATAGCAAACCGCCGTATTTCACGGTGAGTTCAGCTACTTCATCTGAAATTTGTTTAAAGAGTTTGACTTGTTCTTTATCACATAAGTCTAAAGCGGGGCGAACGTGCAATACGCCGGCATCCACATGGCCAAACATCCCATATTGCAGATTGTGGCTATCTAATAAGGCTCTAAATTCCGCAATGTAATCCGCAAGATGTTCTGGTGGCACACAGGTATCTTCCACAAAAGGAATCGGTTTGGCTGCGCCTTTCGCATTCCCCAATAGCCCCACTGCTTTTTTACGCATGGCATAAATACGTTCAATAGAAGGCAAGTCAGAACAAAGTTGATAGCCGATAATATGATCTTTGCCTTGTGCAATTTTTTCATCTAATTGTTGACAAAGTGCGGTCACTTGGCTATCGATTTTAGCTTGATTGTTGCCCGCATATTCCACAATGTTTAAGCCAAGAATGGGATTTTGTTCTTCTTCTGTTAAAAGTTCTTTTACCGAATGCCAAATAATATCTTGCTTAGCAAGGTTCAATACTTTGGAATCTACCGTTTCGACGGAAAGAGCATTGGCTTTTACCATAAAAGGTGCATTGCGAAGGGCTGCATCAAATGAACTGTACTTCACATTAATTAAGGTGCGATATTTAGGAATCGGCAATAAATTGAGTTTAGCTTCGCAGATAAACGCAAGTGAACCTTCTGACCCTGTTAAAATTCGGGTGAGATTAAATTCACTTTCATCTTTATTAAAGACATTCTTAAGATCGTAACCGGTGAGAAAGCGATTGAGTTGTGGTAAATCTTGAATGATTGAGGTGCGCTTCTCTTTACAACGTTGGAAAATCGTTTGATGTAGCGTTTTACTATTTTCTGCAAGCGGGTAGTTTTCTAAAACATCGTCAGATTTGACCGCACTTGTATCTAATATTTCACCATTCATTAAAACAGAACGTAATGCTAAAACGTGATCAGAGGTTTTACCGTATTGTAATGAACCTTGACCGGATGCATCAGTATTAATCATGCCGCCTAAGGTCGCACGATTGCTGGTGGAGAGCTCCGGTGCAAAGAATAAGCCGTGAGGTTTTAAAAATTGATTGAGTTGGTCTTTTACGACGCCCGCCTGCACACGAACCCAACGTTCTTCTATATTAAGCTCTAAAATGCCTGTCATGTGGCGAGAGAGATCCACAATAATATTGTTATTAATAGATTGTCCATTGGTACCCGTGCCACCACCGCGAGGTGTAAAGGTCAAGTGAAGGTATTTTTCTTTATTTGCTAATTTGGTAATGCGCACCACATCAGCAACAGATTTAGGGAATAAAATAGCTTGTGGAAGTTGCTGATAGACGCTGTTATCTGTCGCAAGGCTTAAGCGGTCAGCATAATTTGAGGCAATATCACCTTCAAAATACTGTTTTTGGAGTTCGTGAAGATAATCACTCACCACATTATTAAGTTGTGGCACATTAGAGAGACGAGGCAACATAAAATCACTTACCTATAATAAAGAGAAGAAAGTGAATTTGATGATATATGAAGCTCAAAAAAAAGTCGATTTCAACAAAAGATATTTTTTGTTAGAATGGAAAACGGGTTAAAAATTAACCCGTTTTTTGTGAATGAACGTTCATTTTAGGGGTTGTTTGTCTATAAAATAACCAAAAAGGGCAAAAAAAGTTTGATCTTTGATGTTTTTATAGGATAATAACCATACTTTTGAACGTTCCTTTGGCTATGGCAAAGGAATTGAATTTGTCAAAAGGATAAGTTAGGGCAAATTCAAAACCCTAGTTAAGTAACGTTTAGAGTGTTTCTTTTTTATAAAGTTCACAATAAACAAGGAAACTTTTCTTATTAATAACGATGACTAAATAGAGGACATCAAAATGAAAAAAACTGCAATCGCATTAGTCGTTGCTGGTTTAGCAGCAGCTTCAGTAGCTCAAGCAGCTCCACAAGAAAACACTTTCTATGCAGGTGTTAAAGCTGGTCAAGCATCTTTCCATGATGGTATCAAAGCTAATACTGATGCTAGTAACCCACGTAGCTTAGATTTTGGTACAGGTTACAACCGTAATTCTTTCACTTATGGTGTATTCGGTGGTTACCAAATCTTAAACCGTGACAACTTAGGTTTAGCGGTTGAATTAGGTTACGATGACTTCGGTCGTGCTAAATTCAAAGATGCTGGTAAAGTAGCATTAAAACATACTAACCACGGTGCGCACTTAAGCTTAAAAGGTAGCTATGGTTTAGGCGGCTTAACTTCTACTTTAGAAGGTTTAGACGTTTATGGTCGTGTTGGTGCAGCTTTAGTTCGTTCAGACTATAAATTCTACGATGCAACTACTGGTGCACGTGATCACAAAGAAGGTCGTCACAGCTTACGCGTTTCTCCAGTGTTCGCTGCTGGTTTCGAATATGCATTACCTTCATTACCAGAGTTAGCATTACGTTTAGAATACCAATGGTTAGCTCGCGTAGGTAAATACCGTACTCAAGATACACACAATAGTTCTCAAGACTACAACCCATGGATCGGTTCTATCAACGCTGGTTTATCTTACCGTTTCGGTCAAGGTGCTGCTCCAGTTGTTGCACCTGAAGTTGTAAGCAAAACTTTCAACTTAAGCTCTGATGTAACTTTCGCTTTCGGTAAAGCTAACTTAAAACCACAAGCTAAAGCAACTTTAGACGGTATCTATGGTGAAATCGCTCAAGTTAACAACGCTAACGTAGCTGTTGCTGGTTATACAGACCGTATCGGTAAAGATGCACCAAACTTAAAATTATCACAACGTCGTGCAGACTCTGTAGCTAACTACTTAGTAGCTAAAGGTGTTCCAGCTCAAAACATTTCTGCAGTTGGTCACGGTAAAGCTAACCCAGTTACAGGTTCTACTTGTGACGCGGTTAAAGGTCGTAAAGCACTTATCGCTTGTTTAGCACCAGACCGTCGTGTTGAAATCGCAGTTAACGGTACTAAATAATTTTATTTAGTTATCCATTAACGGATTAACATTAGAAGACCTAAACTTCGGTTTAGGTCTTTTCTTATATAAATTAAACCTATAATTGAAGGAATTTTTGAATGAAAAAGTGGATTATCTTGATTATTATTGCCGTTGCTGCAGGTTTTGGCTTAATGTCTAGCTACAATGGCTTAGTAAAAGCAGAAACTGAAATTGATTCTGTTTGGGCAAATGTTGAATCATCTTATCAACGTCGTGCTGATTTAATTCCAAACTTAGTGAATACTGTAAAAGGTCAAGCTAATTTTGAACAACAGACATTAACCAATGTAATCGAAGCTCGCGCAAAAGCGACACAAACTAAAATTGATCCGTCTAATTTAACGGAAGAACAATTAAACGAATTCCAACAAAACCAAAATCAAGTAGGTTCAGCATTATCTCGTTTACTCGTTACTGTAGAACAATATCCACAATTAAAAGCGAACGAAGGCTTTATGAACTTACAAGCGCAACTTGAAGGTACTGAAAACCGTATCAATGTCGCTCGTAATAAATTTAATGAAGCAGCGCGTATTTATAATGAAAAAGTACGTCAATTCCCAACTAAATTAGCGGCAATGATTTTTGGTTTTAAAGCTAAACCTTACTTTAAATCAGCTGCAGGCGCTGAAAACGCACCGACTGTAAACTTTAACTAAGGTTTATCTATGCCATTCTTTTCCAGAATTCCGGTAGATAAAAAGCAAATCGAGGCGGCGATTAGTCGCCTCGAAAGCTTAAGTTCGGCTGAGTTACGTGTTTATATTGAACGCAAAGTACCAAAGGCTTCAGCACAACTGTCTGCAATGGAACGAGCTTTAGAAGTCTTTGATGAACTGGAAATGCATAAAACAGCGGCACAAAATGCCGTGTTGATTTATGTGGGATATAAAAATCATCTTTGTGCAATCGTAGGTGATAAAGGAATTCATCAATTTGTTGATGTGGCTTATTGGCAGTTACAATGCGATTTAATGATTGAGCAGTTTAAACAAAAAGCTTATACACAAGGCATTGTCGATGCGATTGATCGTATCAGTGATATTTTATCTCGCCATTTCCCTATTCAGCCTGATGATGTGAATGAATTATCTAATGAGGTAATTATTAATGGCTAAGCTTTTATCTTTTATGAAAAGTGCGGTTGTTTTTAGCCTTGTTTTTTTTGCTCAAATGGTTGTTGCGGCAGAATTTCCGCCTGCACCAAATCCTTTCCATTACATAAACGATTACACCAACACACTTTCATCAGAACATAAGCAAATTTTAGAAAATAAACTGATTGCTTATAGTAAAGAAACGAGTTCACAAATCGCTGTTGTTTTGGTTCCGACAACCGGTGAATATGAAATTGCTGATTATACCTTTGCTTTAGGTGATAAATGGGGTATTGGGCGTAAAAATCTGAACAATGGCGTGTTGATGCTGATTGCGAAAAATGATCGCAAAGTTTTTATCGCAACAGGGCAAGGTTTAGAAGGCGTACTGCCGGATGCTTTTTTATCGCAAGTCATCCGTTCGGCAATTTTGCCACAATTTAAACAAGGTCAATATGCCCAAGGTATTAATGATGGCTTAAACCAAATTATTGCGGCAAGTAAAGGCGAGTTTGATGCGGCACAAGTTGAAGAAGATGCGTTCGATAAGTACATCCCATTCTTAATGGTATTGGCATTTATTGCTATTGTATTATTTGGTGAATTCCAATATCACAAAGATGAAGTCTATATTAGCCCGAATCAACGTGACCAACTGAATAAAATCATTCGTCAAAGTACGATTTCTCGTCGCCGTGGTGGCGGTTCCGGTTTCGGAGGCGGATTTGGTGGAGGCTTCGGTGGAGGTGGTTCTTCCGGTGGTGGCTTTGGTGGCGGTGGCTTTGGCGGCGGCGGAGCTGGTGGAAGTTGGTAAGACCAAGTCTTTCACTCAGGTTCTATCTTATGCTAGAATAGCGCCCTATTCATATTTATTTGAACAAGGAACATTATGGAAACGTTAGACAAAATCAAAAAACAAATCGCTGAAAACCCAATTTTAATTTACATGAAAGGTTCACCAAAATTACCTTCTTGTGGTTTCTCTGCACGTGCATCTGAAGCATTAATGAATTGCAAAGTGCCTTTCGGCTATGTTGATATTCTTCAACACCCAGATATTCGTGCTGAATTACCGGCTTATGCAAACTGGCCAACTTTCCCACAATTATGGGTAGAAGGTGAGTTAATTGGTGGTTGTGATATTATTTTAGAAATGTATCAAGCTGGCGAACTTCAAACCTTATTAAGCGAAGTAGCGGCTAAACATCAAGCTTAATTGACGATAGATTACCAAGATAAACCTGCTTTTTAGCAGGTTTTCTTTTGCTCAAAAAATGATAAACCTGTTATAAAAATGTGATCAGATTAACATTTTTAAATGAAATAACTTGTTGATTAAATTTCCTTAAGATAGACTACATCGCGTTAGTCGGGGTGCCTCTATTAATGGCTGAGAAATACCCGTGAACCTGAAACAGATAATGCTGGCGTAGGAAACTAATCATCTCATTATGCTGTTTCGTTATGCAAAAATAAGGAGAACGCATAATGAACAAAACGCTTCCCATTTTAACCGCACTTTTTACCGCTTCCGCTTTCGCACAAGCAGCTCCTCAAACATTAGATGTTTATACTTATGATTCATTTAGTGCTGATTGGAGCGCTGGACCAAAAGTTAAAGCAGCTTTTGAACAACAATTCCCGCAATGTAAGCTGAATTATGTGGCTTTTGATAATAATGGCACCTTGTTTAACCGTGTTCGTCTAGAAGGTAAAAAAATTAAGGCGGATGTAGTGCTCGGTTTAGATAGTTATCAAATTGAGGATGCACAAAAACTCAATATTTTTGAGCCAAATAAAGTGGATTTAAGCCAGTTACGTTTACCAATTAAATGGGAAAATCACACGTTCTTACCATTCGATTATGCACAATACGCGTTTATTTATGATAAAAATAAACTGACTAATCCACCAAAGAGCTTAAAAGAATTAGTTGAGCGTCAAGATCTTAAAGTGTTATATCAAGATCCGCGTACAAGCAGTATTGGACGTGGTTTATTACTTTGGATGAATGTAGTTTATCCAGAAGCAGATGTCGCAAATGCCTGGAAGACCCTTTCTAAACATACGGTCACGGTCACCAAAGGTTGGACTGAGTCTTATGGGGCCTTCTTAAAAGGCGAAGGTGATCTGGTTTTAAGCGTAAATACTTCACCGATTTACCATATTCTTTCTGAACAAAAAGACAATTATGTGGCAACGGAATTTGCAGAGGGGAGCGTATTACAAGTTGAAGTCGCGGCAAAAGTCGCTAACCGCAATAATGCCTGTGCTGATGAATTTTTAGGATTCTTACTTTCACCGCAAGCTCAAGCGGATATTGCTAAAAATAATGTGATGTTACCCGTGGTAGAGACCAATATCGAAAGTCATATTGATGCGCTTAATTCTCGCGCAAAATCAATGCGTATTTTAGATACCACAACGGTAACAAGTGAGCAGCTGAAAGGCTGGATCAATCAATGGCAAAAAGCCTTGTCTAAGTAATCTTAATGCGCTTATTGCAACATCCGCATTTTCGTCCTCGCCATTATTTGGGCGGAAGTGCGGTCATTTTTTTCATCGTTTTACTTTATGGATTTTCCATTTCTGCGGTTTTTTCAGTAGGAAGTGGTTATGCCTTATCTGATTTCTTAAAAGACGATTATTTACATCAAGTTATCGCCTTTAGTGTCGGGCAGGCATTCTTGTCAGCCTTGCTTTCTAGCGTAATTGGAACGTTATTTGCGCGTGCTTTTTTCTATTTAGATTTCAAAGGCAAATCGCTCATTTTACGCATTTTTTCTCTCACATTTGTTTTGCCGGCATTACTGGCTATTTTCGGTCTAATTGGTATTTATGGCACTGCCGGTTGGCTAACACAACTGCTGCAAACCTTAGGTATTTCATGGAAACCCTCCATTTATGGTTTAAGCGGTATTCTCATTGCCCATTTATTTTTTAATATTCCCTTAGCTGCCCGAATGAGTTTACAGGCTTTGCAAAGTGTACCGACCGAACAGCATCAACTCGCGGCACAATTGAATATCAAAGGTTTCACATTTTTCCGTTTAATTGAATGGCCTTATTTGAAAAGCCAAATAGTGTCTGCCTTTGTACTGATTTTTATGTTGTGTTTCACTAGTTTTACGATTGTATTGGCACTGGGTGGCGGGCCACAAAATAGCACGCTAGAAGTTGCGATTTACCAAGCTATTTTCTTTGAATTTGATTTACCCAAAGCCGCACTTTTTGCGCTTGTACAATTTGCGTTTTGTTTTGCGTTATTTTCACTTTCACAATATTGGGCGAAAGCACCTGAAACGCAGATATCGCAACGTTATCGCTGGGTTTTACCTGTTTCAAGTGCGGTCAAATTTGGACATGTTTTTGTCTTATTCTCGGTGTGCTTATTTATTTTAAGTCCCTTATTCAATATTGTTTTTCAAGGTTTATCTGCAACTCAATTATTTGGCTATTGGCAAAATCCACAATTATGGAAAGCGTTTGCTTATTCATTAACCATGGCACCGACAGCCGGGATTTTATCGGTATTATTTGGATTTTTCTTATTATTGCTTTCACGGCAACTACAATGGTTATATCGCCCCAAATTAGTCCACTTAATTTTAACGGGGGGCATGATGATTTTAGCCATTCCGACGATCGTTTTAGCAGTCGGCTTATTCCTTTGGTTACAAGATATTGATTTTTCAGCAGGGCATTTGTTTGTAGTGGTATCGGTTTGCAACGCCTTGGCTGCCTTGCCATTTGTGATCAAAATTCTTAATACGCCAATGAATCAATCGATGCAATATTATGAAAAACTTTGTTTATCGCTGAATATTACAGGTTGGCAGCGTTTTTGTTTAATTGAATATCCGCTGCTAAAAGCCCCATTGAAATATGCCTTGGCGCTTGCAACGACTTTATCACTAGGCGATTTTACGGCAATAGCTTTATTTGGTAGCCCTGACTTTACTTCGTTGCCTCATTTGCTTTATCAACAAATCGGGCAATATCGAAGCCAAGAAGCGGCAGTGACGGCATTGATTTTATTGGGCTTATGTTTAGGTTTATTTATGTTTATTGAAGGGCAGAAGGAACAACATGATTAAATTAAATAATGTAGTCTTCAATTATCAATCCATGCCGATGGTATTTGATTTACAGATTCAAGCCCAGGAAAAAATCGCCATCATTGGTGAAAGTGGCGCAGGGAAAAGTACCTTGCTGAATTTAATTGCCGGCTTTGAATATGCTGATAGTGGCGAGATTTGGCTAAATGGTGAAAATCATACTAAAACGGCACCTTTTGAACGCCATGTTTCCATGCTATTTCAGGAAAATAATCTCTTTACTCATCTTTCTGTGGAAGAGAATATCGCTTTAGGTTTAAAACCGAATTTAGCCTTAAATGCAGAAGAAAAAGCACTTGTAGAACAAGCTGCAAGTGCGGTCAATTTACAGGATTTTTTAACGAGAAAACCGATCGCACTTTCAGGTGGACAAAAACAGCGAGTGGCACTGGCGCGCTGTTTGCTACGAGATAAACCCATTTTATTATTGGATGAGCCATTTTCTGCACTTGATCCTAAATTACGCATTGAAATGCAGGATTTAATGGATCAATTATGTGAAGAAAAAAAGCTCACCATGTTACTGGTAACGCATCAATCTAAAGAAATTGAACGGCATATTGATCGAGTGATCGAAATTCATCAAGGAAAAGTGATCTGATCTCTTTTTATCTTATTGCAGAGTAATATGCTCAACTTAATAAAAGCAACGTTGCTTAAACGAGGAAAATATAATGACCACAACAAATGTAGTACAGCTTTCATCCATTACACCGCATCCTTCAGTAGAGTATTGGTCTGTTTGTAAAGTCGAAGCACTATTTGAAACCCCTTTTTTAGAATTAGTCTATCGTGCAGCTCAAGTGCATCGAGAGCATTTCAACCCTGGCGCGATACAGTTATCGACGTTGATGTCGATTAAAACGGGTGGTTGTCCAGAGGATTGTGGCTATTGTCCTCAATCAGCGCGTTATCAAACAGGTGTACAAAATCAGCAGATCTTGGATATTGATGAAATTGTCGAAAAAGCCAAAATTGCTAAAGCACGTGGTGCAGGACGTTTTTGTATGGGCGCAGCATGGCGTGGTCCTAAGCCTAAAGATATGGAAAAAGTGACGGCGATTATTCGTGCGGTAAAAGATATTGGCTTAGAAACTTGCGGTACCTTTGGGTTGTTGCAAGATGGTATGGCGGAAGAGTTAAAAGATGCAGGATTGGATTATTACAACCACAATCTAGATACCGCGCCAGAGAATTATCACAATGTCATTGGCACACGCCGTTTTGATGATCGTTTAAGTACACTAGGAAAAGTGCGTCATGCTGGTTTGAAAGTTTGCTGTGGCGGTATTGTGGGCATGAATGAAACCCGTAAAGAGCGAGCAGGCCTCATCGCAAGTTTGGCAAATCTTGATCCTCAGCCGGAGTCAGTGCCGATTAACCAATTAGTGAAAGTGGAAGGCACGCCAATGGCTGATGCAGCTGATTTAGATTGGACAGAGTTTGTTCGCACCATTGCTGTAGCGCGTATTACCATGCCAAAAAGTTATGTTCGTCTTTCTGCTGGTCGTCAAGGCATGAGTGAAGAAATGCAAGCGATGTGCTTTATGGCGGGAGCGAATTCCATTTTCTATGGCGATAAATTATTAGTGACAGGCAACCCAGAAGAAGATGGCGATCAACTTCTTATGGCTAAATTGGATCTTGAGCCGGAAACGGAAGAAAATAGAAAGCCACTCGAAAGAAATTAGTCATAAAAAAAGTGCGGTGAAATCTACCGCACTTTTTATTGAGTCTTACTTCACTTGTTCGGTTAAGCAAGGCTGAATTTTATTTAGCATTTCTTTTAAAATACGTGCTGGAGCCGCCACGATATTGCCTGAGCGTAAATAGCCGTGACCCGCATTGAAATCACATACTAAACCGCCCGCTTCACGCACGATTAAATCACCCGCTGCGCAATCCCAAGGTTTTAAGCCCATTTCGAAATAACCGTCAACGCGACCAGAAGCAACATAGCAAAGGTCTAATGCGGCAGAACCCGTACGACGGAAATCTGCAGCTTCATCAATTAAGTTATTCATGATCGCAAATTGAGTTGGCATCAAGCTTGGTTGTTTGAATGGGAAACCGGTGGCTAAAATCGCCCCATTAAGTTCATTTTGGCTATCTACACGTAAACGCACTTCATTTAATTTTGCGCCTTCACCACGTACAGCCGTGAATAATTCATTACGAATAGGATCGTAAACCACACCCACTTCGGTACGGTTTTTTACACGGATAGCAATAGAAACAGAGAAATGTGGCAAACCTTTCACGAAGTTGGTTGTGCCATCTAGTGGATCAATTACCCATTGAATATCACTGTCTTTGCCTTCTAATGCACCACGTTCTTCACTGATAATTGTGTGATCAGGATAAGATTTTTGAATGATTTCAATGATCTCTGCTTCAGCGGCTTTATCGACGCTAGTCACATAATCATTAATACCTTTTTTACTTGTTTGGATGTCATCACGGCGCTCATAGTTTTTAGCAATCACGTTGCCCGCTCTTCGTGCCGCACGAATCGCGATATTTAACATTGGATTCATATTTCCACCAGATTTTAAAGAACAGATAAATAGGTCGCCTATTATAAGGGAGTTTTAGTAAATAGCCAGTTGAAAATGTTTAATTCACGGTTTTTCCCGTTTTTTAAAGGAAATTTGCGATCAGTATCGCAAAAATAAAGTAGCAAATTTGGCTTTCTTCTAAAGGACTTTTAAAGTGCGGTCAAAAAAGAAGGCATTTTATGTATAAAGGGATAACTTTATTAGAAACCTTGATTGTATTATTTATTTTAAGCGTAACGTTGACGTTTACATTGCCCAAATGGCAGAAAAACGATCCCCAATATTTTCTCGAAAAAGAGCAACAACGGCTTTATTTTTTCTTACGTAATATCCAAGCGAGGGCAGAAAATTCATCAGCGATTTGGTTTATTTTGGCCAATCAAGATAGAGCGAATCAACGTTGGTGTATTACTGCTCAAGTAAAAAGCGATCATTTTTGTGATTGTTTTCATCCCCAGAATTGTCCTAAAAACCTTTATGCGCATTTTTACTATCCTTATTTTGAAGGAAAAACGATGCTGATAGGCCCTAAATTATATCCGTCTGAAGTGGCGGTGAAATTTAATGGGGCAAGAAATACCATGGAAACAAATTGTTTTATGTTACAGGCGGAAGAGCATCGTACATTGTTCTCTTTTTTCAATGTCGGCAGTATTAAATTAAAGTCTGATCAAGCGGCGAGTGCATGTACAAGATGAAACCATTAAAAGGCGAAACATTGGTGAGTTTGTTGATTTCACTTGGCTTATCCGCTTTATTGTTGCTATTGGTTGCACAGTTTTATGCTCAAACTCAACAGCAAAATCAGCGTTTAATGTTACAACTCAAATTACAAGCGGAATTACAACGTACTATTCAACTCATCGGTAAAGATCTGCGTCGCGTAGGCTTTCGAGCCACAAACCCAAAACTAATCGAGGATAATCTGGCTTTATTTGAATTAGACGAAAAGGGCACAGCAATAATCATTGCTCAAGCAGACAATGCTCCATCAAATAGCTGCGTCTTATTTTTTTATGATTTAAATAGTAATGGCTGTATTGGTGAAAAATACACAAAAAACACCTGCGTAAACGGTGTTAAAAATGTGGCAAAAAATATCGAAAAAGAGCTGTTTGGTTACAAACTTAACGAGAAAATGATCGAAACCAAACAAACTTATAAAAATGCGGTAAATGCGGATTGTCGTTCAGCAGAGTGTCAGAGAGCCTTAGCTCAATCTACTTGTAACGCCGGTGGGGGATGGACAGATTTATTGGATGAAAAAGAGTTTGAGATTTCTCAATTACGTTTTGATTGGTTAAAGGCAGGGAAAGGGATTGAAATTAAACTCACAGGGCATCTTGCCGCATATAAGCATATTCAATATGAAACTTCGCTTGTAGTGCCTTTATTAAATCAAGAAGAATGATGATGAAAAAAGGGATGGTGACACTGACGGCACTGATTTTACTTTCAGGCTTATTGGCGCTGATCTTATTATTTGATGAACAGATCTTTGCGTTTTTTCGATCTCAAATGAGTCAGCGAAAATATTATGTAGAACAAAGCCTTGCGTTACAGAAAATCAGTCAGCAGCAACAAAAACATATTTGCCAAAACTTGCCTTTAAATGGTGCTGAAAAAGTGAAACAAGTCTTTTTCGAGTCTTCAGGGGCAGAGGATAAAGTCGCCTATTCTGTTTGGTGTGAACGCGCTGAGTTATTTAAGAAATCGCCCACAAAAGGCATTAATGAAAATATGCTGCGAGATTTTATTTCCAGTGAAAAACAAACTGATTTTCAACCGCACTTTGTGAAAGTAGATACTACTTTAACTGCTCAAAAAACACCACAAGTGTATTGGATGACGCAAAACCAATTAGAAGTTAAAGGGAATGTAAGTGGTATTCTGCTAGCAGAAGGAGATTTAACTTTAACAGGCAAAGGGCGTATTAGTGGTGCAGTGATTACAGGTGGTTTGCTTAAGTTAGAGGAGAATGTGACGGTAGCTTACGGTAAAGCCGTGGTGACAAAACTCGTACAAGAATATAGCCAATGGCGTTTGGTGGATAAAAGTTGGAGTGATTTAAGTGCGCAAGATCAAAGTGAATAAAGGCATGTCGTTAATGTCACTTTTATTAGCCTTATCGATTTTCAGCGGGTTATTTTTGATCTTTAACCGATGGACGAGTGAGCAACAGAAAAGTGCGGTCAGAATTTTTCAAGAATTTCAGGCGATTCAAATTGCTGAAAATCAGGCTCAACGCCAGTTTTTAGGTTTGTCTTGTGAAAATAGCGTACAACAAAATGGCATTCAATTTTCAATTCAATGCAGTCATCATCAAGTGAATATACGCTATCCTCAAGGTGAATTTTTATTGAAAACCGAGTAAAATAACGCGTTGTTTTTGCTTTCAAAAGGGCGTTATTTTGTTCGTTACTTATTATTCAAACCAACCAGAAATTCAAAAGGATATTTTAGTTTCGCTGTTGGAAAACTTACCTCAACATGATCCATTTCAGTCTGACATTGTGTTGGTGCAAAGTCCAGGTATGGCACAATGGTTACAAATGGAAATTGCTAAAAAACGCGGTGTTGCAGCGAATTTCCAATTCCCCATGCCTTCCAGTTTTATTTGGAAACTTTACGCCGATAATTTGCCGAATGTTTCTACGCAAAATCCTTTTGAAAAAGATTCAACGTTATGGCGATTAATGCGATTAATCCCTACTTTTTTACAGCAAAAAGAATTTGAACCATTAAAAAAATATTTAGCGTCCTCGCCTGCATCAGAACAGCAAAAACTTTATCAATTAAGCCTAAAAGTTGCCGATTTATTTGACCAATATCTCGTCTATCGTCCCGAATGGATTGCCGCATGGGAAGAAAATAATGATGAAAAGATCTTGGCTCAGATTAATCAGCAAAAGCAGGGGCTTTCGGCGTTAAACCCTACCTTTCTTTCTCAAATTAAAGGCAATATTCATTGGCAAGGGATTTTATGGCGAGCCTTGGTGGATGATGTTCAACGTGATTTCAGCGGAAAAGCGAAACATCGTGCTGCACTCAATCAACAATTTTTAGCATTATGTCGTGATCCCAATGCGACGCTCAACTTACCGGAACGTATTTTTATTTTTGGTATTCCAGCATTGCCAACGGTTTATCTCAATATTTTCCAAGGTATTTCCGCTAAAACAGATGTACATTTATTCTTCAATAATCCATGTCAAGAATATTGGGGCGATTTGCGAGATCTGAGTAAATCCTATTTATTAGAAAGACAGCGTTTCTTGAAAGAAAGCGACGATGTGAAGCCTTTAATTTCAGCCGAGCAAGTGTCATGGGAACCTGCCGATCTTGATTACACCAATCAACAAGAAGAATTGTTCAGCGGGAATCCGCTTTTAGCCTCTTGGGGAAAAATGGGACGGGATTTTCTCTATCAATTAGTGCGAGATGAAGAAAATATTCAAGCCATTTCGCGTGATTACTATGCAGAACTTCCCGAAAAAACCTTGTTAGGCCAGATCCAAACTCAAATTTTGACGTTAAGCCATGGTGCATTAAATGTCGCGAAAAATGACCGCTCTTTAGTGGTGAAATCTTGCCATAGCGCGATGCGAGAAGTTGAAGTGCTACATGATTATTTGTTGGATTTATTCAATCAAAATCAGCATAAAGCAAAAGAAGAACAAATTACACCAAAAGATGTGGTGGTCATGGTTGCCGATGTTAACCAATATACGCCTTATATTCAGGCTGTCTTTGGTACGAATAGTATGGACGCACCCGTTATTCCGTTCTCAATTTCGGACAGTAAATTGTCTGAAAGTGATGTGATCGTATCAAGCTATCTTTCTCTGTTAAATTTAAGAGAAAGTCAGTTTGGCGCGGAAGAAGTACTGGCTTTATTGGATATTCCCGCTATCCGTGAACGTTTTAATATTGCCCTTGCCGATCTCGAACAAATACGTGAATGGGTGAAAGAGTCAGGTATTCGCTTTGGTTTGGAAAAACGGCAGAATACACTGAATTTTAATGCGTGGCAGGCGGGACTTGAACGCATGACCTTAGGTTATGCGATGCGTGAAGAGCAAGGCGTTTGGCAAGACAGTCTTGGACTTGATAGTAGCTATGGATTGAAAGGGCAGTTAGTTGGTGCAGTGAATCAATTTTTTACGGCCTTAAATAAATGGCATCAAGATTTGCAAAAGGCACACAATATTGAAAAATGGCGTGAAAAATTGACCGCACTTTTGATGGATTTCTTTGTGCAAAATGAAGAAACGGCGGATACCTTATTTTATATTCAGGATTGCATCAATACCTTTGCCGATGATTTGCAGACCATTAATTTTGAAGAAACTTTGCAAGCGGATGTCATTGCGGAAGTGATGTCTGCACGTTTAGAAGAAACGCCAAATAGCCTTCGTTTTTTAGCAGGAAAAGTGAATTTCTGCACACTTTTACCAATGCGTTCCATTCCTTTTAAAGTGGTGTGTTTGCTCGGAATGAATGAAGCGGATTACCCACGCAGTCATACACCAAATAGTTTTGACTTGATGCAATATCATCATCAAAAAGGCGATCGTGTTCGTCGAGATGATGATCGTTACTTATTCCTTGAGGCTTTGCTCGCCGCAAGATTCCATTTTTATGTGAGCTATGTGGGCTGTTCGATTATTGATAATCAACCCAAAGAGCCTTCAGTATTGGTGAGCCAGTTGGTTGATTATATTAATCATTATTCAGACGATGGCTTGAGGATTGAGCAACATCCAATGACGGCGTTTAGTCCAAGCAATTTCCAAAATGAAGGGAAAATTAACCACTCTTTTGCGAAAAAATGGCTGCCAATTGCCCAATTCCAAGAAAGAAAATGTCATGAATTCGTTGTGCCGATGGGCGAAAATCAAGAACCAATAACGGAAATTGAACTCGATCGTTTTGTAAGTTTTGTTGAAAATCCAGTGAAATTCTTTTTTGAAAAGCAGCTTGGTGTGTATTTCCGAGATGAAGATGATCGCATTGAAGAAAGTGAAAATTTCACGTTAAATGGTTTGGATCATTATCGCATTAGTAATGAGTTATTGCATTTAGAGGAAACGCAATTTAACGATTATTTTGCCAAACAGCGAGTGAAAGGCATCATGCCGCGCGGAGAGTTTGCGGAAGTTTGTGCGCAATCTATTCGTGCTGATGTATTGGCTTTTAAAGAGAAAATTAAGGATTATTCTTCACCACATAGTGAGAGTGTTGATTTTGTGGTGGAAACGGCACAAGGCAATATTCGCTTGTTTGGCTATATGGAGCCATTATTTGGCGATGAAAATCAGATAATCGAATGGCGATTTGTAAAATATAAAGATCGTTATCGTATTCGCCCATGGCTTTATTATCTGATTCAACTGGCGACAAAAGAGAACGCAATGCCACCACGAATTATCGCTAAAGATAAGGATTTAACATTAAAAACAATAGAAAAATCAACCGCACTTGAGAAACTGAAAATGTACGTTGAGGCCTATCTACAAAGCCAGCAACAAATTCAGCTCATTCCAACGGAAAATATAGCGAAGTTTATTGAGAAAGATGAAAATGCAGTCAATTTTGACAATGTTTTAACGAATATCGAATCCCTTGCGAAAACTGATCCTTATGGTTATAGAAAAGCCGATCCTTATTGGGTGAGGATATTGGGGCAAACAGAACAATTTAAATCGCAGGATGGTCTTTTGCAGTTAGTGAAACAAACTACATCGTGGTTTGGAGAAATGTTGTCTTAACGCGGATCTTCAGATCGAAAAGATCCTGGATTTTTGATAAGATACTGGCTTAAGAATCATTTTGAAAAGGAGCTAAAATGCGTTGTCCGTTTTGTTCAACTGAAGAAACTAAGGTGATTGACAGCCGTTTGGTTTCTGATGGGTATCAAGTGCGTCGTCGTCGGGAATGCGGGAATTGTCATGAACGCTTTACTACCTTTGAAACCGCCGAATTAGTCGTGCCAAAAATTATTAAAAATGATGGGTCACGCGAGCCGTTTAACGAAGATAAATTGCGTAGCGGTATTCAACATGCGTTAGAAAAACGCCCTGTAAGTTCAGATGATGTGGAAAAAGCAATCAGCCATATTATTATCCAATTACGTGCCACGGGTGAACGTGAAGTGCCAAGTCATCTCGTGGGCAAATTAGCCATGAATGAGCTGAAAGAATTAGATAAAGTGGCGTATATTCGTTTTGCGTCTGTTTATTTGAGCTTTGATAATATCAATGAATTTACCAAAGAAATTGAAAGCTTAAAGGATTAATATGAGTGACACCTTTTCCTCCGATGACGTAAAATTTATGCAACTGGCTCTTGAGCTTGCGGCAAAAGGGCAGTACACCACCTCGCCGAATCCATCGGTGGGATGTGTGTTAGTTAAAAATGGTGAAATTGTCGGGAAAGGGTTTCATTTTAAAGCCGGTCAGCCTCATGCAGAGAGAATGGCGTTGGCAGATGCTGGTGAGAAAGCGAAAGGCGCAACTGCTTATGTGACGCTTGAACCTTGTTCTCATTATGGACGCACACCGCCTTGTGCATTAGGTTTAATTGAAGCGAGGGTTAGTCGAGTTATCGCAGCCATGGCAGATCCTAATCCTCAAGTGGCCGGCAAGGGCCTGAAAATGCTAGCTGATGCAGGCATTCCAAGTGCGGTCAATTTATTGAACGAACAAGCAGAAGCCTTAAATAAAGGTTTTCTCAAGCGTATGCGAACCGGCAAGCCTTATGTGCAGCTGAAATTAGCCATGAGTTTAGATGGTCGAACAGCCATGGCGAGCGGTGAAAGCAAATGGATTTCAGGCGAAGCAGCCCGTGCGGATGTACAAAAAATGCGAGCCAAAGCGACCGCACTTTTATCAACAAGTGCTACCGTGTTAGCCGATGATCCAAGCTTAAATGTGCGTTGGAACCAATTCCCTGATGATCTAAAAGCAGAATATGCCGAAGAAACCGTGCGTCAGCCTATTCGTGTTATTTTAGATTCTAAAAATCGAGTTCAGCCAAGACATCAATTATTCCATACCCATTCGCCAGTTTGGCTTGTGGGTTCAATTCCTCGAGATATGTCTGTATTCCCAGATTTCTGTGAGCAAATTTTACTGCCAGAAAACTATGATTTCGATATGTTGATGACAGAATTAGGCAAGAGACAAGTGAATTCTGTTTGGGTAGAAGCGGGCGCTAATTTAGCGGGTAGCTTGATTGAACAACATGCTGTAGATGAATTAATCATTTATGTCTCCCCGAAACTCTTGGGAGATAAAGCTCGAGGATTATGCCAACTCCCGCATTTAGAAAAACTTGCAGATGCCCCATTGTGGCAACTGCAAGAATGTGAAAGAATTGGGGATGATTTAAAGCTCAGTTATTTACCTAACTTATTAATAAAAGAATAAAAATGTTTAAAAAACTTTTCCACTCCGCCCTTTGGGGGCTTGCTGCGGCAGGCGTTATTTTATTTGCTGTTCCTAAGCTCAATAACAGCAGCCTTTTCTCTGCTGATGATATCGTTTCGTTCAACAGTGCCGTGAGAATTGCTTCTCCTGCTGTGGTGAATGTGTACAACCGATCTTTTTCTTCTGCCAGCATTAATGATAGTGATCAATTACAGGTAAATAACTTAGGTTCTGGTGTGATTATGACGAAAGACGGTTATATTCTCACTAATAAACACGTTATCCAAAATGCCGATCAAATTGTGGTCGCGCTGCAAAACGGTAGTATTTATGAAGCTAATTTAATTGGCTCAGACAATTTAACGGATCTTGCGGTATTAAAAATTAAAGCAACCAATCTTTCTACAATTCCACAAAATAAAGAACGCCAAGTGCGTGTTGGAGATATTGCATTAGCCATTGGTAATCCGTATAACCTAGGTCAAAGTGTGTCACAAGGAATTATCAGTGCGGTAGGGCGTAGTGCCGTAGGGGATTCTTTAGGTCGTCAAAACTTTATTCAAACAGATGCATCAATTAACCGTGGTAACTCTGGTGGCGCGTTGATTAACTCAGCTGGCGAATTAGTGGGCATCAGCACGTTAAGTATTGGTAAAACAGCCAATGAAATTGCAGAAGGCCTAAATTTTGCGATTCCAATCAGTATTGCCAATGATGTGCTATATAAAATTATCCGAGATGGACGCGTGATTCGTGGTTACTTTGGCGTACAAAGTGAGATCACTTCTAACTCAAACGGTGGTATTGTTATCACCGGCGTGACAGCCAATAGTCCCGCAGCGAAAGCAGGCATTCAAGTGGGGGATGTGATTTTACGTTTAAATAAACGAGATAATCTGTCTATTCGTGAAATGATGCAAATTATTAGTGATACCAAACCAAATACAGAAGTTATCATCACGATTTCTCGCTTAGGTAAGGTGATTGATCTCCCCGTAATTATTGAAGAGCTACCATCTAACTAAGGATATCTTGTGGAAGTTAAAACCAGTCACTTTTTTGCCTGTTTAGATCGTCTTCGCTTAATTCAGCGTTGGTCATTGATGCGCAATATTGAAAAGGAAAACTTGGCGGAGCATAGCTTGCAAGTTGCCTTTGTAGCACAGGCTTTAGCTATTATTAAAAATCGCTTTTTTGGTGGTGAAGTAAATCCTGAGCGTATTGCGGTAGTGGCGATGTATCATGATACCTCTGAAATTTTTACTGGTGATTTGCCGACCCCAATTAAGTATTTCAATTCTGAAATCACTCATGCTTATAAAGACATTGAAGCGGCAGCTGAATTACATTTAATTAGCTTGCTTCCGACCGAGTTGCAAGATAGTTTTGCTCCATACTTAGATAGTGAGCAATTTAGCCCAGAAGAAAAGCATTTAGTAAAGCAAGCGGATTTGATTTGTGCTTACATTAAAGCTCAATTTGAATTAGAGCATGGTAACCACGAATTTAAAACAGCTAAAAAACGTTTAGAAAATTTGATGGAACAATGGCATAGCCAAGAAATGGATTATTTTTTACAGGTCTTTTTACCAAGTTTTGGGCGCTCGATTGATGAGATTGCCTTGTAAATGAAATAAAAAAGTGCGGTTAATTTTGACCGCACTTTGGGTTTCTAAGGATTATTTCAATGTTGCCAAGATGATTTGTTCTGGCTCAACATGTAACCACACTTCTTGTCCCACTTTCCATCCATCTTTACTATGAATACTTGCACAAAATTCAATTGAGCTGTCCTTTATTTGCAAAATCGCTTCTTCATTTTGCATAGAAAGAACTGTTGCTTGGAAGATATTACTTTTTTCTTCTGATGCCATGGCACTAACTTTCACCCAAGGCGCTTTAAACATCACCATCACTTCTTTTTCAGTAATGAGTTTTAGACGCTCAGCACTGCGCATTGTGATTGAAACATGTAATGGATGAGCTAAATCCTGAATATTTACCGCAACAATGCAGCGGGAGTCTACAATATGTTGACTCGCAACCTTACCAAAAAATTGATTACGCGCACTACTTTGTAAGGAGAATTTTGCTGTCGCGGAAAGCAAGCTATTGAGTGGAATTGTCTCATCTTGAAGAATATGGAAGGCGTGCTCTTGTGTTTGTTCGAGCAAATCATAAAGTTGTAACAAACGCTCAGCATAAGTGGTTAATGAAGTACCTCCCCCATTTTTTCCACCAATATTACGTTCTAAAAGCGGTTTTGGACTGATTTTATTCATCGCCTCAAGGTGATCCCAAGCACTTTTATAGCTCACTTTAGCATTTTTGGCTGCTTGGTTGATTGAGCCACATTCTTTAATTTCTTTTAAGAGGCGAACACGCTTTGGGTCAATAAATAATTCTTGATGAAGTTTGATCGTTAGTAAAATTTCAGTTTGTTTCATCATCTCCTCCTAATACATAATTTGGCTTATTTTACTTGATCTTTAGGTTTTTCTGTATGCTTATTTGAAAATTCAAGTTATAATTCATTTCGTAGTATATTTTTTTATATATAGTTTCATTTATATAGGAGATAAATAATGAAATTAACTAAAGTTTCAACCGCACTTTTAATTGCAGGTATGGTCGTGTCTTTCGCTGCATCTGCAAAAGTGACTGTGTTTGCAGCAGCTTCAATGACTGATGCTTTACAACAAATTGCAGAGCAGTATAAATCTGAAAAAGCAAGTAACGAAGTGGTGTTTTCCTTTGCATCTTCATCCACTTTAGCTAAACAAATTGAAGAAGGGGCTCCTGCAGACTTATTTATTTCAGCTAGCAACAAATGGATGAAATATTTATCTGATAAAAATCTCACCGTAAAAGAAACTGAGAAAGTATTAGCGGGCAATGAATTAGTGTTAATTGCTCCAGCAAAAAGTGCCGCTAATTCCGTGGATATTGCCAAAGGTGAATGGATTAAAGGCTTAAAAGACAGCTATTTATCCGTAGGTGATCCTGCGCATGTTCCTGCTGGACAATATGCAGAAGAATCATTAACGAAATTGAATTTATGGGATCAAGTTAAAGATAAATTAGCACGTGCGAAAGACGTACGTGGTGCGTTAGCCCTGGTTGAACGCGCTGAAGCCCCTTATGGTATTGTGTATAGTACCGATGCTAAAGTGAGTAAAGACGTGAAAGCAGTAGGTGTATTCCCGAAAGACAGCTATAAACCAGTTGAATATCCCGTTGCGATTTTAAAAGATCATGACAATGCGGATACCCGTGATTTCCTTAATTACTTAGAATCAAGTGCAGCGAAAAAAATATTTGTTGAATATGGTTTCTCTGTGAAATAATGATCTCAGACTTTATAAAGAAAGGACAGGAAACTGTCCTTTTTGTTATCTCTAAAGAAATTTCGTCATATCGAATATACACAAGGAAATATTTTGCTCTCTTGGTTTCAATTAAGCCCGATGGAATGGGATGCGATTCACTTAAGTATGAGTGTTGCATTGAGTTCTATGCTTTGGAGTTTACCTTTCGCGATTTTTATCGCTTGGTTACTGGCTCGTAAGGAATTCTATGGTAAGTCGCTGATTACAGGGATTATTCATCTGCCTTTGGTGTTGCCACCAGTGGTAATCGGTTATTTATTATTGGTTGCCATGGGGCGTAATGGCTTTATTGGTAAGTATTTATATCAATGGGTTGGTTTATCCTTTGGCTTTAGCTGGAAAGGGGCGGTATTAGCTTCTGCAGTGGTGGCATTTCCATTGGTCGTGCGGGCGATTCGTCTTTCTTTGGAAAGCATTGATTTTAAATTAGAGCAAGCCGCACAAACGCTTGGCGCTTCGCCTTGGCGAGTTTTTTTCACGATTACGTTACCCCTTTCTCTACCTGGTGTATTGGCGGGTTTAGTATTAGGGTTTGCTCGTTCTTTAGGGGAATTTGGTGCAACCATTACTTTCGTATCTAATATTGCGGGGGAAACCCAAACTATTCCTTTAGCGATGTATTCATTCATCCAAACACCGGGCGCAGAAGCACAAACTGCACGCCTTTGCTTGTTTGCGGTGATCCTTTCATTGATTTCCTTATTGCTTTCCGAAGCCTTAAGTAAACGGATGCAGAAAAAATTGGGGCAGGGCGATGCTACACATTAATGTACAACAACAATTAGGTCGCCTAACCTTACGTGCGGATCTGCAACTGCCAACTCAAGGTGTGACGGCGATTTTTGGTTTGTCAGGTTCGGGTAAAACCTCATTGATTAATTTGGTGAGTGGTTTAACTCATCCCGATCAAGGATTTATTCGTTTAAATGACCGCACTTTGGTCGATGTGGAGAAGGGTGAGAATCTTCCTGTACATCAGCGTAAAATCGGCTATGTATTCCAAGATGCCCGTCTATTTCCGCATTACAACGTTAAAGGCAATTTACGTTATGGCATGAAGAATGTTAGTCGTGAAGACTTTGACTATATCATTCAGTTACTTGGTATTGAACCGTTACTCAAACGCTATCCGCTTACTTTATCGGGTGGCGAAAAACAACGTGTGGCGATTGGTCGAGCTTTATTAAGGGATCCTGATATATTGTTGATGGACGAACCGCTTTCAGCTTTAGATGTGCCACGCAAACGTGAACTTATGCAATATTTGGAAAGTCTATCTAAAGAAATTAATGTACCGATTTTATATGTGACGCACAGTTTAGATGAATTATTACGCTTGGCTGAGCGCGTTGTGCTGATGGAAAATGGCAAAGTGAAAGCCTATGACACCTTAGAAAATGTTTGGAACAGTCCGTTATTTTCCCCTTGGAAAGGCGAATCGGAGCAGAGTAGTGTATTGGCGTTGCCTGTCTATTTGCATAATCCAACCTATAAAATGACCGCACTTTCTTTAGGCGAACAACAGCTTTGGATCAACGAAGTGCATCATCAAGCGAATGAAAAAGTACGCGTCTGTATTTATAGCTCCGATGTGTCGCTTACTTTAAGCAAGCCAGCGCAAACGAGCATTCGTAATATCTTACGAGGACAAATTGTACAGATCGTTCCACAAGAGAATCGCATTGATATTGCGGTGTTAGTGGAAGGGCATAAAGTTTGGGCAAGTATCAGTAAATGGGCGTTTAATGAATTGCATTTTGCTCAAGGCATGGATGTTTATGTGCAAATAAAAGCGATTTCTGTCGTCTAACAATCACTCTCTTTTCAATTTTAAAAAGGGATAAAATTGTTTATCCCTTTTAAATTCTATTTAGTTATATTTCATTCCTAAAAAACATTTTATTTCCGTTAATAAAAACCATTAAATAGACTTACTTATCAACTTTTTAAGGAACAAAAATGTTATTTATTACTTTAGTGCTTTTTGTTGCTGTGCTTTTAGGGCTTAATTATCTCTATCGTAGCACGCAAAAATTAGGTCAAACGGTATTTGTTGGTTTGTTATTAGGGCTTGTAGGCGGCGCATTACTGCAATCCTTAGGTGAGCAAGAAACCGTGAAAACCGCCTTAGATTGGATCAATTTAGTGGGCGGCGGTTATGTTCGCTTACTCCAAATGATTGTAATGCCGTTGGTGTTCGTATCGATCCTTTCTGCGATTACGCGTTTAAATCAAGCCAGCTCATTAGGCAAAATCAGTTTTAGCGTACTTTCCGTGCTTTTAGTTACCACCGCTATTGCGGCATTAATCGGTATCATTATGGTGAAAGTGTTTGGTTTAACTGCGGAAGGTTTAGTAGCCGGTGAGCGTGAATTAGCCGCACAGGCGAAAGTCATAGGTCGTGTAGATCAAGTCAGCAACCTTTCTATTCCAGCAATGTTGATTTCTTTTATTCCTAAAAATCCATTTGCAGAATTAACCGGAGCGAATCCAACTTCGATTATTAGTACCGTAATTTTCTCTGCATTTTTAGGTGTAGCAGCGTTAAGTTTACGCAAAGAAGATCAATCACTAGGTGATCGTATTGCACAAGGGGTTGATACATTAAATAAATTAGTCATGCGTTTAGTGCGCTTTGTCATTCGTTTAACCCCTTACGGTGTGTTCGCGTTAATGATTAAAATGGCGGCTACATCAAAATGGGAAGATATTCTGAATTTAGGTAGCTTTATTGTTGCGTCTTATATTGCGATTATCTTGATGTTTATTGTGCATGGCGTACTACTTGGCTTATCTGGTATTAACCCAATCACTTACTTCAAAAAAGCATTGCCAACATTGAGCTTTGCTTTTACCTCTCGTTCAAGTGCGGCGAGTATTCCGTTAAACATTGAAACTCAAACAGATAAACTAGGTAATAATCCTGTTGTAGCAAACTTTTCTGCCACCTTTGGAGCAACAATCGGACAGAATGGTTGTGCAGGGATTTATCCTGCGATGCTAGCGGTAATGGTGGCACCAACAGTGGGCGTTGATCCATTTACGGTGAGCTATATTGCAACATTAGTATTGGTGGTGGCGATCTCCTCTTTCGGTATTGCCGGAGTGGGTGGTGGTGCAACCTTTGCCGCGATTGTGGTGTTATCAACCTTAAATCTACCGTTAGAATTAGTGGGTTTATTGATTTCAATTGAGCCATTAATTGATATGGGACGAACTGCACTGAATGTGAATGGTGCAATGACGGCCGGAACATTATCTAGCAAATGGTTAAAGCTTAAAGAATAATAGAGAGAAAAAGGGCCTAGTGGATAGGTCCTTTTTTATCAATAAAAAAGTGCGGTCAAATTCAAAACCGTTTTAAAATTGACCGCACTTTCTATTTAGGCTTACTTACCTAAGTTATCAAAGAATTTCTTAACACCGTCTAAAAAGCTTGAAGATTTCGGACTATGCGATTTTTGTCCTTTCAAACTTTCTTCCAGTTTTTCTAATAATTCTTTTTGTTCTTTATTTAAGTTCACCGGTGTTTCAATCACCACACGACAAATGAGATCCCCTGCGTAGCCGCTACGTGTAGAGCTCACCCCTTTACCACGCATACGGAAGAGTTTGCCTGTTTGGGTTTCAGCAGGGATTTTGAGTTTCACTTTACCGTCTAAGGTTGGAACTTCAATTTCACCACCTAACGCAGCCATTGAGAAACTGATTGGCACTTCACAGTAGAGGTTATTGCCATCTCGTTCAAAGATATGATGTTCTTTAACATGAATAACCACATATAAATCACCTGCTGGTGCACCATTTTCGCCAGCTGCACCTTCACCACTTAAACGTAATTGGTTGCCGGTATCCACACCTGCTGGGATTTTAACGGAAAGATTTTTCTTCTTGTGAACACGACCTTCGCCATGGCAGCTTTTACATGGTTTTTCAATTTTCTTACCAGAACCATGACAAGTAGGACAAACGGCTTCAGTTACGAAGAAACCTTGTTGGCGACGAATACGACCTGAACCATGACAGCTTGGGCATGTCTCAACTTTTGATCCTTTTTCTGCGCCAGAGCCATCACAGCTATCACAGTGAGCAAGCGTATTGATTTGGATGTCTTTGGTTGTACCTTTTACGGCTTCTTCTAACGTAATTTGGATGTCATAACGTAAATCTTCACCGCGTACTACACGCTGACGACCACGCCCGCCACCGCCGAAGATATCGCCGAACATATCACCAAAAATATCACCGAAATCAGCGCCGCTGAATCCACCACCGAAGCCGCCGCCACCCATGCCACCTTGTTCAAAGGCTGCGTGACCGTATTGATCGTAAGCCGCACGCTTTTCTTTATCACCTAAAATTTCATAGGCTTCTTGGATTTCTTTAAATTTTTCTTCTTTGGCTTTATCACCTTTGGTTCTATCAGGGTGATATTGCATGGCGAGTTTTTTGTAAGCACGTTTAATTGCTTTTTCATCTGCGCCACGTTCAACACCAAGAACGTCGTAATAATCTTTCTTTGCCATAATGTTTTCGTTTTCCATTTAAAAATATAAATTTAAAAAATTTTATTTTGTTATTGTATGGTATTGCGCTAACAACATACCTAAGAATAAAAATAATGTCGAAGTCAGAAATATCAAGGGTAAATTCGTTAATTTATGACTTATTTTGCTGCTGCAAATGCTTGCTCTAAGTCAGCTAAAATATCTTGAATATTTTCAATACCGCAAGAAAGGCGAATAAGTCCAGCAGAAATCCCCGCTTTTTCTAATTCAGCCTCACTTAATTGGCGGTGCGTTGAGGTAGCAGGATGTAACGCACAAGTACGAATATCCGCTACATGTACTTCACGAGAGGTCATTTGTAATGCATTTAACCATTTTGCCGCTGTTTCTTTGTCACCTTTAATCTCAAAGGAAATGACACCGCATAAACCATTCGGTAAGTATTTTTGTTTGAGCACGTAATCTGGTGAGCTTGGTAAGCCAGGATAATTCACTTTAGCTACTTGCAGATGTTTTTCTAAAAACTCGGCTACGGCCTGTGCATTTTCATAATGACGTTGCATACGAAGCGCAAGGGTTTCCATACCCACATTCAATAAGAAACTATTTTGTGGGGCTGGGGTTGCGCCCAAATCACGCATTAATTGCACACGCGCTTTGACAATGTAAGCAGCAGGGCCAAAGGATTCGGTATAAACCAAACCGTGATAAGTTTGGTCTGGCGTGCTTAATTGCGGATATTTGCCGTTATTCCAATTAAAGTTACCACCATCAGTAATGGAGCCACCTAAGGCAATAGCATGACCATCTAAATATTTAGATGTACTGTGAATGACCACATTTGCGCCAAATTCGATTGGGCGGCAAAAATATGGCGTTGCAAAGGTGTTATCAATTAATAATGGTGCCTCTGCTGCTTTCGCTAAGGCGGCAAATTTTTCTATATCCAACACACGTAAAGCGGGGTTAGCAATGGTTTCGGCAAAAATAGCTTTTGTATTTGGACGAATCGCTTTTTTGAGCTCTTCAAGTGGTAAATCTTGATCGACAAAAGTCACTTCGATACCCATTTTTTTGAAGGTATGGGCAAATAAATTGTAGGAACCGCCATACACATAAGAAGAGGAAATGAAGTGATCGCCCGCTTCTAAAATATTCAGCATTGCGTAGAAAACAGCAGATTGGCCTGAGGCAGTACACATTGTTGCGACGCCACCTTCAAGTGCTGTAATTTTTTCTTCAGCAGCATTAGTTGTAGGGTTTGCTAGGCGAGTATAGAAATAACCTGCCGCTTGTAAATCAAATAACTTGCCAATTTCTTCTGCTGAATCGTAAGTATAAGTGGTGCTTTGTACGATTGGTTGAACACGCGGCTCTCCATTTTTAGGGCTATAACCGGCATGGAGACATTTTGTTGCAAATTCCATTGTGTTTTCCTTGGGTTGCATTGATTTTTGGGGAGTAAAGTGCGGTCATTTTTGATAAAATTTTATGCACTTTGAGCTTAGCAATGTGGTTCAACAGCGATATAAATTTCTACCAAACCATCAGGGTAGTATTTTTCAAAATCCACCGAATAAGCCCGCTTAAGTAAACCTTGTTGTTCTTTTTCCCAGATCAGTTGCCATGTTTGATAAATTTCATCTACGTTGCAACGAAAAATTTCGTAGAAACTCAAATCTTCAATTTCAATCACCGGGATATCGGTTTCTAATACAACCTCACTTGCAATCGCAAAATCATAGTCTGCCTGGTAATTCGTAGCATAATTAAAATAAATGCCATAACAATAGTGACCTTGTGGTAGTTTATCGAGGTTGTTTTGCCAAAGGGGGGGAATTATCTCATCTGCTATGTTGTTATTTAAGCGTTGTTGTACGATTGGGTAGAGTTTTAACGCCATTTATCCTCCTGGTTTATTTTTCCTGACCATAAAGTCAGGAAAAATTGTGCTTGATGGATACACCAAAAGGGCGTATTGCTACGCCCTTTTATTTTAGTGAGAGTGAAACTACTTATTATCTTTTACTTCTTCAAACTCAGCATCAACCACATCATCATTTTGGTTGCTACTTTGAGCTTGTTGTGTATCAGCTTGTGGTTGAGCAGCTTGAACAAGTTTTTGAGCAACTTCTGCAAGCGCTTGAAGTTTAGCTTCGATAGCTGCTTTATCTTCACCTTTCGCCGCTGTTTCCAGATCGCTTAATGCGCTTTCGATTGCTGCACGATCTTCAGCTGGAACTTTATCACCCGCTTCTTCTAATTGTTTACGTGTGCTGTGTACAAGATGATCTGCTTGGTTGCGAGCTTGTACTAATTCTTCAAATTTACGGTCTGCTTCAGCGTTTGCTTCTGCATCTCGAACCATTTTTTGAATTTCTTCATCACTTAAACCTGAAGAGGCTTTGATGGTGATTTGTTGTTCTTTACCAGTACCTTTGTCTTTCGCAGAAACGTGGATGATACCGTCAGCGTCGATGTCGAAGGTTACTTCAATTTGTGGCATACCGCGAGGAGCTGGGTTAATGCCTTCAAGGTTGAATTGACCTAAAGACTTATTCGCTGATGCTTGTTTACGTTCACCTTGTAACACGTGAATGGTTACTGCACTTTGGTTATCTTCTGCTGTTGAGAATACTTGCGATTTTTTAGTTGGAATCGTCGTGTTTTTCTCAATTAAGGTAGTCATCACACCACCCATGGTTTCGATACCTAAAGATAACGGCGTTACGTCTAACAATAATACATCAGTTACATCACCCGCTAATACACCACCTTGAACTGCTGCACCGATAGCAACGGCTTCATCCGGGTTCACATCTTTACGAGGTGCTTTACCGAAGAATTCTTCTACTTTTTGTTGTACTAATGGCATACGGGTTTGACCGCCCACTAGGATAACATCATCAATTTGTGATGCACTTAAGCCAGCATCGTTTAATGCAACTTTTACAGGTTCAAGTGATTTCGCCACTAAATCTTCTACTAAAGATTCTAATTTAGCACGAGTTAATTTAATGTTTAAGTGTTTAGGACCTGTAGCATCTGCAGTGATGTAAGGTAAGTTAACATCAGTTTGTTGTGCAGAAGAAAGTTCAATTTTCGCTTTTTCGCCAGCTTCTTTTAAACGTTGCATTGCAAGTGGGTCGTTACGTAAATCAACGCCTTGTTCTTTTTTGAACTCATCTACTAAGTAGTTGATTACACGGTTATCGAAGTCTTCACCACCTAAGTGAGTATCACCGTTGGTTGCTAATACTTCAAAGGTTTTTTCGCCACCCACTTCATCAATTTCGATGATAGATAAGTCGAATGTACCACCACCTAAGTCATATACGGCGATAGTTTTGTTGCCTTGACTTTTATCTAAACCGTAAGCTAATGCTGCTGCTGTTGGTTCGTTGATAATACGTTTAACTTCTAAGCCTGCGATACGACCCGCATCTTTTGTTGCTTGACGTTGAGCATCGTTAAAGTATGCAGGAACAGTGATTACCGCTTCAGTCACTGGCTCACCTAAGAAATCTTCCGCAGTTTTCTTCATTTTTTTCAATACTTCTGCAGAAATTTGTGGAGGTGCAAGTTTGTCACCTTTTACATTTACCCATGCATCACCATTGTCTGCTTTGGTGATTTCAAATGGCATAATATCGATGTCACGTTTTACTTCAGCATCTTCAAAACGACGACCGATTAAACGTTTAATCGCGAACAATGTATTTTTCGGGTTGGTCACCGCTTGGCGTTTTGCCGGTTGACCCACTAAAATTTCGTTATCATTTGTATAAGCGATAATTGACGGGGTAGTACGATCGCCTTCTGCATTTTCAATTACGCGTGGTTTATCACCATCCATTACAGCGACACAAGAGTTTGTTGTACCTAAGTCAATACCAATAATTTTTCCCATGTTGTTACTCCTAATTAAATTTTAAATTCGTTGTAAGTTATTACGATGAATAAGATGTGGATACTTTTTCGCATTTCAAGAGGTAAGATTTAAAATTTTTTCTTCCTTTTAAAGTGCGGTCATTTCCGTTCTTGTTTTACAAAATAAGTCCGCAGGAATAAAGTTCAAGGGGAAAAATAAAATATTTTTGAAAAAATAAGAAAAAAATTTCATTTTATGATAAATTGCTGACAATTTTAGTCATCTATTAATTTAATAAAGGAATCAAAATGAAAAAATCAGTCGTAGCATTAGGCGTAATTGTGGCACTCGGTGCGGTAGGTGTCGGTGGAGCTTGGTTTACCGGGGAAAAAGCACAAACTGAATATTTACGCCAAATTGAATTAGCAAACAAACAAGCTCAGGCTTTAGGCTTATCTGATTCATTTAAGGTTGTTTATCAAAATAAACAGTTTGAGCGCGGTTTCTTTACTTCTCAAGTGGAAGATGAAGTGGTCATATCTTTACCCAAAGAGGGGAAGGTATTTACTATTCCATTTTCAACTAAGCTTTATCATGGTCCATTTCCGCTTAATCAGCTAGAAAAATTCAACTTTGTACCAACAATGTTTTCAGCACAAGGTGTGATTGGTAAAAATGAAACAACCCAACCTTTATTTGATTTGCTTAAATCAGATAAGCCTGTTCAATATCAAGCTTCTACTAGCTATAGCTTATCAACAAAAGGTAAGGTTGATCTAGCGGCAGGAGAAGTGACTGATCCTAACTCACCACAAAATAAAGTAGCTTGGTCAAATATCAATGTTGGTTTTGATATAGATAAGGATCTTGCGGGTAAATATGAAATGACTTTAGACGAAGTGACTGCTGATTTAGGACCTAATCATGTTGATGGGGAAGGTAGCCAGGATGCCACTGCTGTTAAATCGGTAAAAATGAAGATGAAGGGCTCGAAATTTGATGGGGCATTTAATCCAACAAAATGGGCCTATATTTATACCGGTAAAGGTTCTTCTTCAACTGAAAGTTTTGAAATGACCAGTACTGATTATGCAGGAAAAACAACATCTATTATTGAAAAAGGTTTAAAAGCAACATCAGATATTTCACTTAATGGTGATTTTGTGAACTTTAAAAGTGAAAATACATTAGACTCAGTCATTATTGATGGAAAAGATTTGGGAAAATTAACTTACAATGGTGAATTAAACCATATTGAAGCGAACGCAGCAAATGCTTTGATTGAAGCACTTTTCACTGTCTTTAAGTCAGTAAGTGATGATAAAAATGTTAATGAGGAGGTTGTATCTGAAATTTTAAGTTCATGGGTTGAAAATCATGGTATGGCTATTTTTAATAATCAACCTCAAATTAAATTGAATCCGGTTTCTATTTCAGATAATCAAGGTAAGGTCTCATTAGATTTAAATGTGGTGTTAGCAAAAGATCCGAAATTTGATTTAATGGCGGGTAGTTTATATAAACAATTTACGGATTTTGCGGTAAATATTCATGTAGATAAAGCGACTGCAGAAAAAATCATGACACAATTTGCCCCAGAAGAAGATAAAGCTTTGGTTAAAGAGAAAATTGAAGAGCAGGCGAAACAAGCGGCAGCACAAAATATTGTGGTGAATAATGATAAAAATGTAACGCTTACCTTAGTGCTTGAAAAGGGAGAACTCAAACTGAATGATCAAGTGATTCCAGAAGAGCAAGTCCAAGGTGTGTTGTTTATGCTAATGATGGCAGCAGCGGCTCAAGGCCAGTAATTAACAACCAAACAATTAGAAAGGAGATAAAGTCATTTATCTCCTTTTTTATCAGGTTAGGATTGTTTGACTAGCAATATTATCATTTAATCTAAACGAGCCTTTAAATATCCTTCATAATCGGGAATATCAATATCGATTTTCTGATCAAATAAGTTTGATGTTAAAAGAAAATCAGCAGTGCTTTGATTAATTGCTACGGGAATATTCCAAACAGTTGCAATACGCATTAAGGCTTTCACATCGGGATCATGTGGTGCGGCATTCATTGGATCCCAAAAGAAAATCATCATATCAATTTTTTTCTCGGCAATCAGTCCGCCAAGTTGTTGATCTCCTCCCATCGGGCCACTTAATAATGAGGCTATTTCAAGTCCTGTTTCTCTAGACAATAGATGGCCGGTTGTACCTGTTGCATAAAGTTGATGGGGAGCGAGAGCTTCTTTATGTTTCTTTACCCAATTGAGCAGGTTTTGTTTGCAACTATCATGTGCGACGAGCGCTATTCGTTTATGAGAAAAGATTGGGCGAGTTGTCGTGTTCATATTTTGTCCTCTAAAAAGCTTAAAAGCATGCGAACACTTTAGATCAAAGCGGATAGTGTATGCAATACATAAAACAGGCTTTAAATTAAACCAGAAAATCCTTTCAAAATGACCGCACTTTTGGTGAAGAGTATTGCAATAACACAAAGAAATCCTTGAGAACGGTCAAAATCTACTATCTTTCTTACAAAAAATCTTCTAAAATTTACAAGATTTGTTAAATGTTTGTAACATTGATTAACAAGCTAGATTTTCGTGTTTGGTGATGACCAAACTTTATTTTCACTCAGTAAAATAAGGAAAGACTATGTCAAATACCTTAGTAAACGATATTGACCCAATTGAAACACAAGATTGGTTGTCAGCTGTTGATTCATTAATTCGTGCAGAAGGCGCAGAGCGTGCGCATTACATCATCAATCAGGTGATCGATCAGGCACGTAATGGTGGTGTGAACATTGCAAAAGGTGGCGTAACAACCCCTTATGTTAATACCATCCCCGTTTCTGAACAGCCAGCATACCCAGGTGATAAAGCTATTGAGCGTCGTATTCGTAGTGCTGTACGTTGGAATGCGATCATGGCGGTATTACGTGGTCAGAAAAAAGATCTTGAATTAGGAGGTCACATTTCAACTTATCAATCTGCAGCAAGCATGTATGAAGTCTGTTTTAACCACTTCTTCAAAGCTGCTACAGATAAAAACGGCGGTGACTTAGTCTTCTTCCAAGGCCATGCCGCGCCAGGTATGTATGCGCGTGCATTTGTTGAAGGCCGTATTACTGAAGAACAAATGAATAACTTCCGTCAGGAATGTGAACCAGGTAAAGGTCTTTCTTCTTATCCTCACCCGAAATTAATGCCTGAATTCTGGCAATTCTCTACAGTATCGATGGGTTTAGGTCCTGTAAATGCAATCCGTACTGCTCGTTTCTTAAAATACTTAGATAACCGTGGCTTAAAAGACACCAAAGATCAAAAAGTGTATGCTTTCCTTGGTGATGGTGAGATGGATGAAATCGAAGCGAAAGGTGATTTAACCTTCGCAGCACGTGAAGGCTTAGATAACTTAATCTTCGTTGTAAGCTGTAACTTGCAACGTTTAGATGGTCCTGTAACGGGTAACGGTAAAATCGTTCAAGAATTAGAAGGTTTATTTGCTGGTGCTGGTTGGGAAGTGATCAAAGTCATGTGGGGTTCCAACTGGGATAAATTATTTGCCAAAGATACCTCAGGTAAGTTAACTCAATTGATGATGGAAGTAGTTGATGGCGACTATTTAACCTTCAAATCTAAAGATGGTGCTTATGTTCGTGAACACTTCTTTGGTCGTTATCCAGAGACTGCAGCATTAGTAGCGGATATGACAGATGATGAAATCTGGGCGTTAAGACGCGGTGGCCATGATTCAGAAAAACTTTATGCGGCATTCCACAAAGCGCAAACTGCAGGTAAACCTGTTGTGATCTTAGCGCACATGGTTAAAGGTTATAAAATTCCTGAAGCAGAAAGTAAAAACACTGCGCACCAATCTAAAAAAATGTCACTCGAAAGCTTAAAATCTTTCCGCGATCATTTCCAATTAGATATTAAAGATGAAGATATTCCTAACTATCCGTACATCACCTTCCCAGAAGGTTCGGAAGAGTACAATTATCTTCACGGCAAACGTAAAGCGTTAAACGGTTATTTACCAAAACGTTTACCGAAATTCACTACTGAATTTAAAGTGCCAGCTTTGGAAGAATTTGCCCCATTATTGGAAGAGCAAGCGCGTCCAATTTCAACCACAATGGCATTCGTGCGTTTCTTAAATACCTTATTGAAAGATAAGAATATTGGTAAACAAATTGTGCCAATTATCGCTGACGAAGCGCGTACTTTCGGTATGGAAGGTTTATTCCGTCAAATCGGTATCTACAACCCACATGGTCAAAACTATGTGCCTTCTGACCGTGATTTAGTGGCTTACTACCGTGAAGCGAAAGATGGTCAAGTATTACAAGAAGGTATCAATGAATTAGGTGCGGCATCATCTTGGTTAGCGGCAGCGAACTCATACTCTGTAAATAACCTTCCGATGATTCCATTCTTTATCTATTACTCAATGTTTGGTTTCCAACGTGTGGGTGACTTAATGTGGGCAGCAGGTGACCAATTAGCACGTGGTTTCATGATCGGCGGTACTTCTGGTCGTACAACATTAAATGGTGAAGGTTTACAACACGAAGATGGTCACAGCCATATTCAATCTCTTGTGATTCCTAACTGTGTGTCTTATGACCCAGCTTATGTTTATGAAGTGGCAGTTATCCTACAAGACGGTATCAACCGGATGTACGGTGAAAAACAAGAAGATGTGTTCTATTACATCACTACATTAAACGAAACTTACGAACAACCAGCAATGCCAAAAGGCGCAGAAGAAGGTATTCGTAAAGGTCTTTATAAATTTGAAACCGTTGAAGCGAAAGGCAACGAAGGTCATGTTCAATTATTAGGTTCTGGTGCGATCTTCCGTCACGTTCGTGAAGCGGCACAAATCCTTGCAAATGAATATGGTGTAAGCTCAGATGTATATAGCGTGCCTTCATTCACTGAAGTAGCGCGTGAAGGTGCGGATGCAGTACGTTGGAATATGTTACACCCAACTGAAACACCACGCGTACCTTACATTGCACAAGTGATGAACGATGCGCCAGCTGTTGCGGCTACTGACTACATGAAATTGTTCGCAGAACAAGTTCGTGCATTCATTCCAGCACAAAGCTATCACGTATTAGGTACTGATGGTTTCGGTCGTTCAGACAGCCGTGAAAACTTACGTGAACACTTTGAAGTGGATGCGCGTTATGTTGTGGTTGCAGCATTACATGAGCTTGCAAAACAAGGCAAATTTGATGCGAAAGTGGTGGCTGATGCAATCGCGAAATTTGGTTTAAAAACTGAAATTTTAAATCCGCTTTACGCTTAATAAAAAATATCCTGTGCGCTAAAACGCACAGGATCATTTACAAATAAAGTGCGGTTGATTTTAACTGCGTTTTTTAAAGGTAAGATAACATGTCAAAACAAATTCAAATTCCTGATATCGGTAGTGATGAAGTTACCGTAACAGAAGTGATGGTTAAAGCAGGTGATACCATTACCGCTGATCAAAGTATTATTAATGTTGAAGGTGATAAAGCTTCAATGGAAGTCCCTGCACCAGAAGCCGGTGTGGTAAAAGAAGTATTAGTAAAGGTGGGTGATAAAGTCACAACTGGCACACCAATGCTTGTTTTAGAGTCAGCAGATGCGGCAGCGCCTGCTCCAGCAGCACCTGCGCCGGCAGCCGCACCAGCAGCTGCAAGTGTCGTTGAAGTCAATGTACCCGATATCGGTTCAGACGAAGTAAACGTGACTGATATCATGGTGAAAGTAGGTGATACCGTTGAAGTTGACCAATCAATCATCAATGTTGAAGGTGATAAAGCGTCAATGGAAGTACCTGCTCCAGTTGCTGGCGTGGTAAAAGAAATTTTAATCAACGTGGGCGATAAAGTTGTTACTGGCAAATTGATCATGAAATTTGAAGTGGCGGGTGCAGCACCAGCCGCAGTGCCAGTTCAACAGGCTGCAGCACCTGCAGCAGCACCAACAGCTTCAGCCATTAAAGAAGTGAATGTACCAGATATTGGTGGTGATGAAGTAAACGTAACTGAAATCATGGTTGCCGTTGGTGACAGCGTTTCTGAAGAGCAATCTTTAATCACCGTTGAAGGCGATAAAGCCTCAATGGAAGTGCCAGCTCCATTTGCAGGTGTGGTAAAAGAAATTTTAGTGAAATCAGGTGATAAAGTTTCAACTGGTTCATTAATTATGAAATTTGAAGTTGCGGGTGCAGCACCTGCTCCTGCAGCGGCTCCAGCGGCAGCAGCTCCTGCTCCTCAAGCGGCACCTGCAGCAGCGCCAGCAGCACAATCAGGTAATGTATCTGGTTTAAGCCAAGAACAAGTTGTAGCAAGCGCAGGCTATGCACATGCAACACCGGTGATTCGTCGTTTAGCGCGTGAATACGGTATTAACCTTGATCGTGTAAAAGGTACGGGTCGTAAAGGTCGTGTTATGAAAGAAGATATCCAAGCTTACGTGAAAACCGCTGTTAAAGCGTTTGAAACTGGCACTGTATCTTCTGCAGCGGCGGGTAATGGTGTGGCAAACGGCGCAGGCTTAGGTTTATTACCATGGCCGAAAGTTGACTTCAGCAAATTTGGTGAAGTAGAAGAAGTTGAATTAAGCCGTATCAACAAAATCTCTGGTGCGAACTTACATCGTAACTGGGTAATGATTCCACATGTTACTCATTTCGATCGCACAGATATCACTGATTTAGAAGCATTCCGTAAAGAACAGAACAAGATTGTTGAAAAACAAAAATTGGATGTGAAAATTACACCGGTTGTGTTCATTATGAAAGCGGTAGCGAAAGCATTAGAAGCGTTCCCACGTTTCAACAGCTCTATCTCTGAAGACGGACAAAAATTAACACTTAAAAAATACATCAACATTGGCGTAGCGGTAGATACACCAAACGGTCTCGTTGTACCTGTATTTAAAAACGTGAACAAAAAAGGTATTATCGAACTCTCTCGTGAATTAATGGAAGTCTCCAAAAAAGCACGTGACGGTAAACTTTCAGGTTCTGATATGCAAGGTGGTTGTTTCACTATTTCAAGCTTAGGGGGTATTGGTACAACTCACTTTACACCAATCGTAAATGCACCTGAAGTGGCAATTTTAGGTGTGTCTAAATCAGAAATGCAACCGGTTTGGAATGGCAAAGAATTTGAGCCACGCTTAATGCTTCCATTATCATTATCTTTCGACCACCGTGTGATCGATGGTGCTGATGGTGCTCGTTTCTTAAGCTATATCAATGGCGTATTAGCTGACTTACGTCGCTTAGTGATGTAATTAACGCGGTAAGATGTGAGTGATTAGGCTCACATCTTACAGAAAGGATCGCAAAGTGCGGTTCAAAAATTTGAACGTTTTTACGAGGTAAAAATGAGTAAAGAAATTAAAACCCAAGTTGTGGTACTTGGTGCTGGTCCTGCAGGTTATTCAGCGGCATTCCGTTGTGCGGACTTAGGTTTAGAAACAGTACTTGTTGAACGTTATTCAACATTAGGTGGGGTATGTTTAAACGTAGGTTGTATCCCTTCTAAAGCATTACTTCACGTTGCTAAAGTAATTGAAGAAGCAAAACACGCAAGCAAAAATGGTGTGTATTTCGCAGAGCCTCGCATTGATTTAGATGAAGTGCGTGCCGGTAAAGAAGCGGTTGTGGCAAAATTAACCGGTGGTCTGGCAGGCATGGCTAAACAACGTAAAGTGACCGTTGTTGAAGGTTTAGCGGCGTTTACCGATCCACATACATTAGTGGCTCGTGATCGTGATGGTAAACCAACTACAATTAAATTCGATAATGCAATTATTGCAGCAGGTTCTCGTCCAATTCAATTACCATTTATTCCACATGAAGATCCACGCGTGTGGGATTCAACGGATGCACTTAAATTAAAAGAAGTTCCGAAAAAACTGTTAATCATGGGCGGTGGTATCATCGGTTTAGAGATGGGTACCGTATATGATGCATTAGGTTCTGAAGTTGAAGTGGTTGAAATGTTTGACCAAGTAATTCCTGCGGCAGATAAAGATGTGGTAGGTATTTATACCAAACAAGTTGAGAAAAAATTCAAGTTAATGCTTGAAACTAAAGTGACTGCAGTTGAAGCAAAAGATGATGGTATCTATGTTTCAATGGAAGGTAAGGCATGCAACGATACTAAACGTTATGATGCAGTATTAGTTGCAATCGGTCGTACACCAAATGGTAAATTGATCGATGCTGGTAAAGCAGGTGTTGAAGTGGATGAGCGTGGTTTCATTCATGTTGATAAACAAATGCGTACTAATGTGCCTCATATCTTCGCAATCGGTGATATCGTTGGTCAACCAATGTTAGCTCACAAAGGTGTTCACGAAGGTCACGTTGCGGCAGAAGTGATTGCAGGACAAAAACATTACTTCGATCCAAAAGTCATTCCTTCTATTGCTTATACTGAACCAGAAGTGGCTTGGGTTGGTAAAACTGAGAAAGAATGTAAACAAGAAGGCTTAAACTACGAAGTCGCTAAATTCCCATGGGCTGCTTCAGGTCGTGCGATTGCTTCAGAATGTGCTGAAGGTATGACTAAATTGATCTTCGATAAAGATACTCACCGTATACTTGGTGGGGCTATCGTGGGGGCTAACGGGGGTGAATTATTAGGTGAAATTGGTCTGGCCATTGAAATGGGTTGTGATGCGGAAGATATTGCATTGACTATCCATGCTCACCCAACACTTCATGAATCTGTTGGTCTTGCGGCTGAAGTATTTGAAGGTTCAATTACCGATCTTCCAAATGCAAAAGCGAAGAAAAAATAATCAATTTTAATCTTTTTAAGGGTTGCTTATTTAGCAGCCCTTATTTTTTTGAGATCTCGCTCACAAAATTGCATAAAAATTCAATAAGAACTGGCGCAGATAATAGCTTTCTGATAGAATTCGACCAATTTTGTTTTATATTATTTTATTATTTAAAGGCTATGTTAAAGAAGATTTTGATTATTGTAGGTTTGGCCGTGTTGACAACGGCCTGCTCTAATAGCCCTAGGCAGGCTCAAAACGGTGTTATTGCTGAAAGTGATGATGCCGAGTTAGCGGGATTGATTGCTGGTTTAGATGGAAAAAAAAGTGAAATTCATTCTAAATTAAGAACAAACCGTCCTAAATCCGGTTTAATTGGTGATAAAGCACTTTCTCAAGTTTATAATGAATGGGTGGGAACACGTTATAGAATGGGAGGAACTACAAAACGTGGTATTGATTGCTCTGCATTTATGCAAACAGCTTTCCTTGATGCTTACGGTATGGAACTGCCTCGTTCAACTTCAGAACAGCGTTATTTAGGTCGTCAAATCCAAAAGAATGAATTGCGTAAAGGCGATTTAGTATTCTTCCGTCGAAATAACCATGTAGGTGTTTATATTGGTAATAACCAATTTATGCATGCAAGTTCAAGTCAAGGTGTAACCATTAGTTCATTAGATGAAGATTACTGGGCAAGAACCTACACACAATCTCGTCGTGTGATGTAATTACAATTTTTATTTTAACAAAAAGTGCGGTTAATTTTAATCGCACTTTTTCTTTGTTTAGATTATTTGATGTTTGGCTTAAGCCGCAAATTTCATTAAGTCTCTTCTTGGTTTCATTTGATGGATGGTATTCGTCACAGTGCCAACTAATGGTAAGTTTGTCCATTGCGTTGTTTTAATGTTTTCCACTTTAGAATCTAATGCCATGAATACAAATTCATTATCACTTACGCCGGCAAATTCATAAATATGGAACTCGTCTTGTTTTTCTAAGACGATAAGATCCCCAATGAAAAGGCTGTCATTTTTTTCAACAACTAACATATCACCCATTTCAATCCCCCAAGCAAGCATATTTGGATTGGTAACACGAATAAAACAAGTTTGCTGTGGACGTTTGATGCAATAAAGGTTGAGATCTAATTTTTTATTAAATGTTGATTTATTCTCAACATCATTGAAAAATGGCATAGGATGATAAGAAAACGTCGTATCATGTTGTGCAACTGTATTTGCGTAGTTCATCATCTAGTGTTCCTTTTTAGTTTGTGTGTTTTTAATCATTGGTTGTTTATACAGTATTAATATACTGTTATTAGATACAGTATGTCAATAGGGTATAGAAAAAATTTTTTTATAGACGGAAATTTTAGAAAAAATTCATTCCTTATTAAAAAAGTTCAATTTTTTAACAAAATAATAAAGAAAAAATTTTCTTTTAAATAAAATTTGAGCTATCTTTGTCGGGATTCGGTGGATCGTAACGATCCGAAGTTCAACTTAATCTTTATTTAAAATTATTATGAATACATCACGTTTATTTCATTTTCTGTTCCAGGGTAATTTGGTAAAACGAATTGCAGTTGGTTTAGTACTCGGGATCCTTGTTGCCTTGGTGAATGAGAGTGTAAAAAATTCAACAGGGGTTGATCTTGCATCTAGCTTTGGTGTGCTAGGTCAAATTTTTGTTAAAGCATTGCGTGCAGTTGCTCCAATTTTAATTTTCTTCCTTGTTATGGCGGCCTTAGCGAATAAAAAAGTCGGCTCAAAAAGTAATATGAAAGAAATTATTGTGCTTTATCTTGTAGGGACTTTCTTAGCCGCTGTTGCTGCGGTAATTGCAAGTATGGCATTTCCATCAGATGTTGCACTTGCAGTAAAAGAAGATGCAAGTTCTGCGCCTCAATCTGTTGGCCAGGTAATGCTGACTTTAGTATTGAACGTGGTAGATAACCCATTAAATGCAATTTTCAAAGCCAACTTTATTGGTGTGTTGGCGTGGTCTATTGGTTTAGGATTAGCCCTTCGTCATGCCTCTGATGCAACTAAACAAGTTGTGTTTGATTTTGCGGAAGGTATTTCTAAAATTGTTCACGTGATTATTTCATTTGCGCCTTTCGGTGTATTTGGTTTAGTGGCTGAAACATTATCTGACAAAGGGTTATCTGCGTTAGGTGGATATGTTCACTTATTGTTCGTATTAATCGGTACAATGTTATTTACAGCTTTTGTACTTAATCCAATTCTCGTTTATTGGAAAATCCGTCGTAACCCATATCCATTAGTTTGGACTTGTGTGCGTGAAAGTGGTGTAACCGCATTCTTTACACGTAGTTCTGCGGCAAATATTCCTGTAAACATTGAATTAGCAAAACGCTTAAATCTTGATGAAGAAACCTATTCAGTGGCAATTCCATTAGGTGCAAATATCAATATGGCGGGGGCAGCGATTACCATTACTGTATTAACGTTAGCGGCTGTTCATACATTAGGTATAGAAGTATCTTTTGTAAGTGCTGTATTATTAAGTATTGTTGCGGCGCTTTGTGCATGTGGTGCTTCTGGTGTGGCTGGTGGCTCACTATTATTGATCCCATTAGCTTGTAGCTTATTTGGTATCACTGATGATATCGCGGCTCAAATGATCGGTGTAGGTTTTGTGATTGGTATTTTACAAGACTCGACAGAAACAGCACTTAACTCTTCAACTGACGTACTATTTACTGCGGCAGTATGTATTGAAGAAGAGCGTAAAAACGGTTAATTCAATTCATCTTACAAGGCGGGCAATAGCTCGCCTTTTGTTTTTAAAGGAAAGAGAATGACGCTTTTAATTCAGCAAGCAAAATTTGAGCTTTATCAAAAACAGACCTTAAATTTACCGCACTTTGCGATTAAGTCACAACAATATTGGGTTGTAGTAGGCAGTAATGGGAGTGGGAAATCAGCGTTTGCGTTAGCTTTGCAACATAAATTGCTTTTACAGGAAGGGGAGTATCGTAATACTTTCAAACGTGTTCAATCCTTTTCTTTTGAAAAACAACGAGAAATTCTTGAAGCGACATTAAAAAACTTAAATAATGATGATACCGATCCTGATTTTTTTGGTAAAACTGCAAGAGAAACCATTTTAAATGGCAGCTCTGAGATCAGTTTTTGTGAACAAATTGCAGAAAAATTAGGGATTACTTATCTCTTAGATCGTTTCTTTATCAAACTTTCCACTGGGGAAACACGAAAAGTCTTATTGGCACAAACATTATTGCAAAAGCCTGATTTATTAATTTTAGATGAGCCTTTTGAAGGGCTAGATCAGCAATCAGTGCAAGATTGGATGGCGATGTTGAAAGAACTAAAAAAAGAATGTGCAATCGTTCTAATTGTTAATCGTCTGGCTGATATTCCTGCTGAAGCGACTCATTTAGCAATGTTGGAAAATTTGGAATTGGTACTAGAAGGTGAACGCCAATCCATTGAGCAACAAAGTATTTATCAACAATTAGTGTATGCAGAGCAGTCTGTTGATGTTGCGTTGCCTGAGCCTGCCTCAGCATTACTAAAATTGCCTGAAAACCAACCGCACTTTGAGCTTAAAAATGTCACTGTCCAGTATGGCGATAAAGTCATTTTGGATCATTTAAACTGGGTTGTTAAGCCTCGTGAAAATTGGTGGATTAAAGGACCAAATGGTGCAGGGAAATCTACCTTACTTTCTTTAATTACAGGTGATCATCCGCAAGCCTTTGCGAATCATGTGGTCATCTTTGGTAAACAACGTGGTTCAGGCGAAACCATTTGGGACATTAAACAAAAGATTGGTTACGTAAGTAGCCAACTACATTTAGATTATCGTGTAAATTGTTCCGTGCTAGATGTGATCATTTCAGGCTTTTTTGACAGTATTGGGATTTATCAACAAGTACCAGAGGCAATTCGTTTGAAAGCCATGCAGTGGTTAGCTCGTTTAAATCTTACTCATTTAGCAAAAACGCCATTTCGTTCACTTTCTTGGGGGCAGCAACGTTTGCTTTTAATTACACGAGCAATGGTGAAGCATCCACCTGTTTTAATTTTAGATGAGCCTTTTCAAGGGCTTGATGGATTAAATCGCAAGCTAGTGAAACATTTTATTGAGCAATTGGTAAATAATAGCAAAACTCAACTCTTATTTGTCTCTCACCAAAATTCAGATGCCCCGAATTGCATTACACATCTTTTTGAATTTATAAGAGAAAATGATAAATATATTTATGTACAAAGTGCGGTCTAATTTGATAGACTTTTCGTATATTTACTCATCATTAAGGAGCGATCTATGGAAGGCTTATCTATTGCCGCAGTTGTTTTTATTGTATTAGTCGTGGTCGTACTTTTTTCAGCACTCAAAACTGTACCGCAAGGTTATAACTGGACGATTGAGCGTTTTGGGCGTTATACCCACACCTTAATGCCAGGCTTAAACTTCGTTGTGCCATTTGTGGATCGTGTTGGCCGTAAGATCAATATGATGGAACAAGTATTAGATATTCCGTCACAAGAAGTTATTTCTAAGGATAACGCCAACGTATCCATTGATGCGGTCTGTTTCGTTCAGGTTATTGATGCCCGTAGTGCAGCTTATGAAGTGAATCATTTAGAACAGGCGATTATCAATTTAACCATGACTAACATTCGTACCGTCTTAGGTTCGATGGAATTGGATGAAATGCTTTCCCAACGTGATTCCATTAATGGTCGCTTGTTGGCAATTGTGGATGAAGCGACCAATCCTTGGGGGATTAAAGTCACCCGTATTGAAATTCGCGATGTTCGTCCACCACGTGAATTGATTGACTCCATGAATGCCCAAATGAAAGCAGAACGTAATAAACGTGCGGAAGTATTGGAAGCCGAAGGTATTCGTCAGGCGGAAATTCTACGTGCAGAAGGGGAAAAACAAGCCCGTATTCTGAAGGCAGAAGGGGAGCGTCAAGAAGCCTTCTTACAAGCAGAAGCGCGTGAACGTGCAGCAGAAGCGGAAGCGAAAGCAACCCAAATGGTGTCAGAAGCGATTGCTAGCGGTGATACCAAAGCGATCAATTACTTCATTGCACAAAAATACACAGAAGCCTTAAAACAAATCGGTGGTTCACCGAACAGCAAAGTAGTCATGATGCCACTTGAAGCAGGCAATTTAATTGGTTCGGTAGCGGGCATTGCTGAATTGTTAAAAGGCGACAAAAAAGCGTAATTTCTTAAAGTGCGGTTAAAAATGACCGCACTTTTTCTCTCAAGGAGTTGATATGGCAGATTGGTTAACAACTTGGTCAGTATGGCATTGGTTGGTATTAGGTTTTGTGTTATTAATCGCTGAAACTCTCGTACCTGGTGTGTTTTTATTGTGGTGGGGCTTGGCTGCGATTGTGACGGCAGGTGTGATGGCGTTGGTACCAACTTTATCCTTAACCGCCTTAGCCATTTTTTATGCGGTTTTAGCGATTATTCTCTCGTTGCTTTGGTGGAAATACCAGCATAGCAAAGATAATCAAGATCAATCACGTACAACCTTAAACCAACGGGATCATACTCTGTTAGGTAAAAAAGGCACGGTATTAGAAATCGGTTCTAACGGGATTGGTCGTGGTGCTTTTGGCGATACTACATGGAGAATTCAAGGCGAGCACCTAAATGTGAATGATCTTGTGGTGGTAGAACGTGTTGATGGCATTACACTGTTAGTTAAAAAGGTAGAAGAATGAATCATTTGATTATTTTTGCGCATCCCAATAGCCAAAAAAGTTTTGGTCGCGCCATCGTGGATCGCGTTGTAAAAGCAAGCCAACAGCTTGGTGTTGAAACCCATTTGCGCGATCTTTACACCATGGAATTTAATCCAATTATTTCCTTTGAAGAATTACAATCGGCCAATAAGGGTATAATTCCAGCGGAAATTCAGCAAGAGCATGATTTTATTCGCCAAGCTGATTTAATTACGATGGTTTATCCGTTATGGTGGATGGGCTTTCCTGCAATTTTAAAAGGCTATTTAGATCGTGTGTTAAGCCATGGTTTTGCTTATAAGACAGAAAATGGTGAATCCAAAGGTCTAATTCAAGGCAAAGTAATGCAGCAGTTTATCACCATTGGTAGCAGCGTGGCGCAATATCAAGAATACGGTGTAGATAAATCTCTTAATCATTGTTTGATCAATGGGTTATTTAATTATTGTGGTATCGAGAATGTGGATTACACTTTATTCGGAGATATTCATATTATCGATGATGCAGCCCGCCAAGCGATGCTTGATGAAGCTGCTGAAAAAACAGCAGCAAAATTGACCGCACTTTTAGCTCAATCTTGAGCACAATTATAGGAAAGCAACAGATGTCAGAAACTCAAGTCAATAATTTCTCTTTAATTAGCCGCTTATTCGGCAATTTATTTTATCGCAGCCCTACGGATCCAATTTTAAGTGGGGTATTTGATTGGCTGCAGCAACAAGGTTTAAGTCAAGTGTGGGCACTTTCTACGGATAAAGAAAGCGAAGTGGCCATTGATAATTTACAGATGAAAATTGATTTAACGTTACTTGATCAAGAATATCAAAAATTGTTTGGTCCAAACGGTAACGTGCCGACAGCTATTTCAAGTTATGATATAGATGTGCAACGTTTTGTGGATTTCCGTCATGCTCGTAACGTGCCAGAGGCAGAGAATGTGGATCATTTCGCCTTGTTATTGCTTACAGCTTCTTGGTTAGAAGACAACACAGAATCACTATCCGCTCAACAGGATTTATTCGGTGATTTCCTGTTGCCTTGTGCAGCGAAATTCTTAACCCAAGTAGAAACTTATGCCACACTTCCTTTCTATCGTTCATTAGCGTATTTAACCCGTGAAATTCTTGCGGCAATGGCTGATGAATTAGAAGAAGGCGAGTAGTTTTCATCAATAGAATAGATCCCTAAAAGAGATTTTTAGATGCTAATAAAAAAGCCCTGCATATCAAAACGCGGGGCTTTTATTTAATGGAAGATCAATTATTCTTCAGAAGTCACATCTTCAGTGCCTTCGTCTTCATCATCCACATCACAAACACGTTCAAGACTGACTACGTGTTCATCTTCTGCGGTACGAATTAAACGAACCCCTTGGGTGTTACGGCCAACGATACTTACTTCACTTACACGAGTACGCACTAAGGTACCTGCATCAGTGATAAGCATAATTTGGTCGGTTTCTTCTACTTGTGTCGCCGCAACGACTTTACCGTTACGTTCGCTCACTTTAATCGAAATCACCCCTTTGGTATTACGCGATTTGGTTGGGTATTCGCTTAGTTGGGTACGTTTTCCATAACCGTTTTGCGTCGCAGTAAGAATTGCACCATCATTTTTCGGTACAACTAAGGAAACGACTTTATCGATGTTGAGATCGAGAGTTTCTTCTGCATTATCGTCAGAAACGTCTTCAATTTCGACCGCACTTTCATCGTCAGCGATGTCGTTAGTAAGGGCAAGCTTAATACCGCGTACACCTGTTGCTAAACGACCCATTGCACGTACTGCGCTTTCAGCGAAACGTACTACGCGACCTTGCGAAGAGAACAACATGATTTCGTTAGAACCATCAGTGATATCTACACCAATTAATTCATCTTCATCACGTAAGTTTAAGGCGATGATACCGCTTGAACGTGGACGGCTGAATTCGGTTAGTGCAATTTTCTTCACAATACCGCCGGCCGTTGCCATGATGACGAATTTATCTTCTTCATAAGCAGAGATTGGCAAGATTGCGGTAATACGCTCATTTTCTTGTAACGGTAGAATATTGACAATTGGACGACCACGCGCACCACGGCTGGCTTGTGGTAATTGATAGACTTTCAACCAATATAAGCGACCACGGCTCGAGAAGCAGAGAATCGTATCGTGAGTATTCGCTACTAAGAGTTTTTCGATGAAGTCTTCATCTTTCATCTTCGTTGCAGATTTACCTTTACCACCACGACGTTGTGCTTCGTAGTCAGTAAGTGGTTGATATTTTACATAACCTTCGTGAGAAAGGGTCACAACCACATCTTCTTGAGCGATTAGATCTTCTAAATCAATGTCACCAGAAGCTGCAGTAATTTCGGTACGACGTTCGTCTGCGAATTGTGCACGTACTTGTTCAAGTTCTTCACGAATCACTTCCATCAAGCGTTCAGGGCTATTGATGATGTGGAGAAGTTCTGCAATTTTAACCAATAACTCTTTGTATTCATTGATCACTTCTTCGGTAGCAAGACCGGTTAAACGATGTAAGCGAAGTTCTAAGATTGCATCAACTTGTTCTGGAGAAAGATAGTAATCAGAACCTTGAATACCAAATTCAGCGGCTAATTCAGCTGGGCGTGCCGCTGCATCAAGTAAGCCTAAGATCTCACTGTTGAGTTTCCAAGGGCGAGAAATTAACTTTTCAGCCGCTTCTTTACGCTCTTTCGATTGACGGATGATGTCGATGATTTCATCGATATTTGAGGTTGCAACCGCTAAACCTTCTAAAATATGGGTACGCTCGCGGGCTTTACGCAATTCAAATAAAGAACGGCGAATCACCACTTCGCGACGGTGCATCACAAAGGCTTCAATGATTTGTTTTAAGTTGAATAAACGTGGTTGACCGTGATCTAAGGCCACCATGTTGATCCCGAAGGTCACCTGCATTTGGGTAAGCGCATAGAGGTGATTTAATACGACTTCGCCTACGGCATCACGTTTGATGTCAATTTCAATGCGGATCCCTTCTTTGTTAGAAAGATCGATAATATTGCTGATACCTTCGATTTTTTTATCTTTGATAAGCTCAGCAATTTTTTCCACTAATTTGGCTTTGTTCACCTGATAAGGCAATTCAGTCACAATGATTTGTTCTTTGCCTTTATCTGTGGTTTCCACGCTAGCACGAGCGCGAACATACACTTTGCCGCGCCCCGTGCGATAAGCTTCTTCAATCCCTTTACGGCCATTAATCAATGCCGCTGTTGGGAAATCTGGGCCAGGAATATATTGCATTAATTCATCAATGGTGATGTTTTCATTATCAATATAAGCCAAGCAGCCATCTAAAACTTCATTTAAGTTGTGTGGTGGAATGTTGGTTGCCATCCCCACCGCAATACCAGAAGAACCGTTTGCTAAAAGCGCAGGAATACGGGTTGGTAATACGTCCGGAATCATTAATTCGCCATCATAGTTTGGCGAGAAATTCACGGTTTCTTTATCCAAGTCAGTTAATAACGCTTGGGTAATTTTTTGCATACGGACTTCGGTATAACGCATTGCCGCTGGCGCATCACCGTCAATTGAACCAAAGTTACCTTGCCCATCTACCAACATGTAGCGCAATGAGAACGGCTGTGCCATACGCACAATGGTGTCATACACCGCAGAATCACCATGCGGGTGATATTTACCGATTACATCACCTACCACACGGGCAGATTTTACGTATTTTTTGCTGGCAGTGATGCCAGATTGATCCATGGAGAAAAGCACACGTCGATGTACTGGTTTTAAACCGTCACGCACATCGGGCAAAGCACGCCCAACAATCACCGACATGGCGTAGTCAAGGTAAGAAGATTTTAGTTCTTCTTCAATATTGACTGGGGTAATAGAGGAATGGATTGAATCCGTCATTTTTATTCCTTTTTTGATCAAAAAATTGTGACGGATTATAGCATAAATTTAAGCGTTTTTGTGTGAAAAGTGCTGTTGATTTTAAAGCAGTTTTTTAATGCGGAAATAAATAAGGCAGACATGAAGTCCGCCTTATGATTGCGAAAAAATCGTCTATTTCCAATTTTCTCGTTTGGCTTTTTGTAATTTCGCATAAGCACCAAGTAAAGCTTGGTGTTCTTTGAAGTTTTCAAGCGTTTCATCGCTGGCTGGCAAGTTATAGAACGGGTTACCTTTTTCTGCCACTGCAGCCCAAGCTTGTTGAACGGCTTCTTTGCCATACATTCTTTCAAATACAGTACGATATTGTTGTGGATCGCGAGTATTGTCTAAATGCAATTCAATGATACTGATTAAAGCACGATAGTAATTTGCACGCTCTGGTGTAAACACGGAGCTGTTCATATTCATCGTCCAGTTAGCCCAATCTAAGGCTAATTCTAATTCACCTAATGCTAAGTAGAGCATGGATTTAAGTTCACCAACACGTAATGTGGTCCAACCGCTTGCTTTTGGCGCCACGATACCGATAAATTCTCGAACACGTGTGGCATCGTCAATATCTTGCTCATCTAATTCTGCTAATAATTCTTCGTAAGTTTCAGCATCATGATGATGGTGTGGCAAATCTAATAAGATCTCGCGCCAGTCCATACCCATGTTGTTATTGGCATAAATGAGATCATCAGCAGGGTAGATATCAGACATGCCAGGCACAATAATGCGGCAAGCGTGAACGTCTAAATGGTTGTAATCCATGATATAGACTTCTTTTTCTTCCGCGTTAAAGATTGCCATCAAGTTTTCATATTCTTCTTGGGTTGAACCTGAAAAATCCCAATCTACAAACTCATAATCTGGCGTATTTTTAAATAAATCCCAAGAAATCAAACCACTAGAATCAATGAAGTGAGTTTCAAGGTTAGCGTGTTCAGCTACATCATCGTTATTGAATGATGGAGGCGAGAATACATCGAGATCTTTTAAACTGCGGCCTTGTAAAAGCTCCGTTACGGTACGCTCTAGTGCCACTTGAAAGTTTGGATGTGCACCAAAAGAGGCAAAGCACGTGCCGTTATTTGGGTTGAGCAATACCACGCAAATCACAGGGTATTTACCACCTAATGAGGCATCAAAGGCATAAATAGGGAAGCCTTCTTCCTCTAATTTGGCAATAGAGGCTTGAATGGATGGGTAACGATCCATGACGGATTTTGGAATTTCAGGAAGACTGATTGCTTCTGCAATAATGCGATTTTTTACATAACGCTCAAAAACTTCTGAAAGCCCTTGCACTCGTGCTTCATTTTGTGTGTTACCAGCGGACATCCCGTTAGAAACATACAAATTCGCAATGATACTTTGTGGAATATAGACGGTTTGTTGATCGGATTGGCGCACATAAGGAATGGCGACAATACCACGATCGTAATTACCAGATTGCAGATCCACGAGTAATTCAGGCGTTAGTTCTTGGTTAGGATCGAAATAATCCCATAAATAATTGTCTAAAATCCCTTGTGGTAAAAGAGAATCGTCTTCAATTGGAAACCATTTTTCAGTGGGGTAATGAACGAAATCACCGTTAGCAATTTCTTGTCCCAAATAGAAATCCGCAAAGAAATAGTTGGTGGAAAGACGTTCGAAATATTCACCTAATGCAGATGCTAATGCGGCTTTTTTGCTGGCGCCTTTGCCGTTAGAAAAACATTGTGGGCAATCTTTATCACGAATGTGTACCGACCATACATTTGGCACAGGATTAAGCCAAGAGGCTTCTTCAATATTGAAACCAAGTGCGGTCAATTTTTGTTGAAATTTTGAAATACTGTCTTCAAGTGCGGCATCTTTGCCGGGGATAAATGTTTGTTCGGTCATAATTGTTCCTGTTATAAAAAGTTCCAGCATCATAGGGGAGTTTAGTGAGCTAATCAAGTATAAAATTTATACGCTTTAACTCTTGTTTTCCTTGATTTTTAAGGGTAAATTAGCTTGGTGCAGAAAGGCATTTTCTGTGTGGGTAAAATTATAAACAAATCAACCAATTGGGAGATATCATGGCTCAAGGATTTTATGAATTAAAAGTGGCTAAAGACGGACAATTTATGTTCAACTTAAAAGCAGCAAACGGACAAGTGATTTTAACTAGCGAACTTTATAAAACTAAAGCATCAGCTGAAAACGGTATTGCTTCAGTGCAAAAAAATGGCGTGGATGCGAAAAACTTTGAATATCGCGTAGCAAAAAATGATAAACCTTATTTCGTATTAAAAGCAGCTAACCACCAAGAAATTGGCCGTAGCCAATATTATTCTTCTCAAGCTGCAGCAGAAAAAGGCGTTGAGTCAGTGATCAATAACGCATCTTCTGCAGTAATCAAAGAAGTCACAGAATAATCATTCTGTTCTTATTTCTTTAAATGCACCTGCCGGCTCTAAAAACGCCGGCATTTTTGACCGCGCTTTCTCCGGATTCAGTGTTAAGGGATAGGTTCGTTTTTGGGCAACGATGACCGTGAGCGGAGAGCAGAGCGTGGTCTTTTCTTGTTTTATAGATAGTCTTTCTTCTGCAATCACATCAAAATTTAATAACGATAACCAGTCAATGACTCGCCAAGTGGCATATTGTCGGAATTTGAAGTCACCTAACTTAGGTTTGAAAAGTAATGGACTCATCGGATTAAATAACGTGATGAAAATCCAGCCGTCATCCTTTAAAACACGATGCGCTTCACGCAATATTTGATGAGGATCTTGCGCAAAATTTAAGGTGTTTGCCAACAAGCAGGCATCCATTTCTTTTTCAATAAAAGGCAAGGCTAACGGTGAGGCTTGGATCAAACTGCCACTTTCATTTAAAAATGCGGTGGGAAAATGCGCTGTTTTTTCAGCTAATACAATTTGATGACGTAAAGGTAAATCAAAGGCAATTTCTCCACTTAAGGCACCGACTTTCAGAATTTGATAGCCTAAAATTTTTGGTGTCCATTGGGTAAAATAATGTGTTAATACGTTACAATAGGCTTCACCTTGTGGTAACGCTTGCCAACTTTCAGGTGAAAGAAGAGGTTTGTGCCATTTGGCTTTCCAATTCAATGTTAATCCTATTTTCATAAGGTAATTTATGCTAGTTCCTATTCCTGCGCTCAATGATAACTATATTTGGCTTTATAGACGAGAAAATTTCTCCGTAATTGTGATCGATATCCCAGAAATAACCCGTTTAATTCCGTATTTAGAATCCAATAAGCTAGACATAGAAGCGGTGTTATTAACCCATAATCATGATGATCATGTTCAAGGTGTCGCGGAATTTAAGCAATATTATCCCAATGTGCCAGTTTTCGGTCCAACAGAATGTGCAAATAAAGGGGCAACCAATATTATGGATAGTGGTGTGATTAATACGGCACATTATCATATTGAAGTTTTGCCAAGCGGTGGCCATACGGCAGGGCATATCAGCTATTTGGTGGATGGACATCTATTTTGCGGCGATGCGTTATTTTCTGCGGGCTGTGGTCGCGTATTTACGGGGGATTTTGCTCAAATGTTTGAAACCATGCGACGTTTTAATCAATTACCGAATGAAACCGTTGTTTGTCCCGCTCATGAATATACGCTGGGTAATTTAGCTTTTGCAGAAACCGTATTGGCGGATAAAAGTGCGGTCAAAAATCAACGTGTATTAGTGGAACGTTATCGATCAGAGGGGAAACCGAGTTTGCCGACAACAATTGGATTAGAGAAACAAATTAATCCGTTTTTACAAGCAAAAAGTTTAGACGAATTTACGCAATGGCGTTTAGCGAAAGATAAGTTTTAGCTCATTTTAGCTATTTGATTAAGTTTTTTCTCTTGAAATTTGCTCAATTCTCAACAATTCATTAAAATAGCGAAACTTTTACTTTCTACTTAAGCCGCATATTCATAAAAGTGCGGTTGTTTTTATTAGGTTTTTATGACCCTTCTTGTTCTAGGCATTAATCATAAAACGGCTTCTGTCGCTGTTCGTGAGAAAGTCGCTTTTTCTGAAGAAAAGCGGCAGCTTGCTTTACAACAAATTCACCAACAAGATTTGGCAGAAAGTGCGGTTATTCTTTCTACCTGTAACCGTACTGAGATTTATCTTCACCATCGTCAAATTTCACCTCAAGAGTGTAAGCAATGGCAAACGAACTGTATAAATTGGTTTGCTAACATTCATCATCTTTCTGTAGATGAATTAAATAAAAGTATTTACACACATCAAAATCAACAAGCTGCAAATCATTTAATGCGAGTGGCCTGTGGTTTGGATTCATTAATTTTGGGGGAGCCGCAAATTTTAGGACAGGTGAAGCAAGCTTTCCAAATCAGTGAAGATTATTATCAAGCGGCAAATATTCCACTTTCGAGCACGCTTTCTCGCTTGTTCCAAAAAACTTTTGCTACAGCAAAACGTGTGCGTACTGAAACCAATATTGGTGAAAGTGCCGTATCGGTGGCTTATGCGGCTTGTAGCTTGGCTCGTCAGATTTTTGAATCTTTACGTGAACTACAAATTTTACTTGTTGGGGCAGGAGAAACCATTGAATTGGTGAGCCGTCATTTATTACGCCACGGTGTAAAAAAATTGATGATTGCTAACCGCACTTTATCTCGTGCTGAGCAGTTGGTGGAAAACTTAGCGTCTAATACACCGATTGATGTGTATTCGCTTGATGAATTGCAAACACCACTAAATCAAGCTGATATTGTTATCAGCTCAACAGGCAGTCCAAATGTTTTAATCACCAAAGCGATGGCTGAAATTGCGGAGAAAGCACGCCAATTTAGACCGACTTTAATGGTTGATATCGCCGTGCCTCGTGATATTGATGAAAATGTCTCGGAATTAGAAAGTGTGTATCATTACACTGTGGATGATTTGCAAGATATTATCCAGCGTAATCTTTCTCAACGTGAGCAAGCATCAGAGCAAGCGCAAGATATCATTACACAAGAATGCATGGATTTCTTTGAGTGGTTGAAGGTTCATCAATTTTCCAATTTGATTCGTCATTATCGTGATGAGGCAGAGAATACTCGCCAAGAATTACTCGAAAAAGCGTTACACCAAATTCAACAAGGTGAGAATGCTGAAAAAATTCTGCAAGAATTGAGTTATAAATTAACAAATAAACTTATTCATGCACCAACCCAAACCATGCAATCCATGATGCGATCGGGTAATGCAGAAGGGTTGCATGCCTTTTCAAATGCGTTGCATTTAACCCATCCTTTAAATGAAAAAAACGATTAAATTTTTGACCACACTTTTCGGTAGCGTATCGTTACTGATGAGTGTGTCATCCCTAGCGGAATATCGAACCTTTGATGATGGCAATATTACTTACGGAATTTTTCAAGCAAAGCCCGAAGAAGTACAGCTACATTGGAAGGATGCTGAAGGTAAAGATTATCAAAGTTTAACGCGTCTCAAAAATGCCTTAGAGCCTAGCTATAACGTGAAAATGATTATGAATGCAGGCATTTATAGCATGAATAATACGCCAGCGGGATTATGGATTGAGCATGGAAAAGAGCTCAATGCGTTAAATACAAAATCAGGCAAAGGTAATTTCCATGTGCAGCCTAATGGGGTATTCGCCATTGCAGGAAATAAGCCCTACATTTTAACAACCGCCGCGTATCAGAAAAGCAAACTCAAGCCTGATTTTGCGTTGCAATCAGGCCCGATGTTGATTATTCGTGGCAAAATGAATCCACAATTTCGAGCTAGCCTAGAAAGCTATCATAAGCGTAATGCAGTGTGTTTAACGAAGCAGAATGAATTACTTTTCTTAATGACGATAAAAGGTGAGCCTAATCTTTATACCTTGAGTCAAGGTTTACTTAAAATTGGTTGTCAGGATGCCTTATATCTTGATGGAACCATTTCTAATTGGTACATTCCAGGACAATTTAGCTCTTTGCATTGGAAGCATTTTGTAGGAATGATCTCCGTTCTTGATGTGAACAAAAAATAGCAAAAGCGTTTTATTTATAATCAACTAAATTAAAAAATCCGTTTTTTGCAAAAAAATGATTGACGAGAATAGGTCAAATCAGGATAATACGCCCCGCAAAGCCGATAAGGTAAAGCAAATGATGGCTACATAGCTCAGTTGGTTAGAGCACAACACTCATAATGTTGGGGTCGCAAGTTCGAATCTCGCTGTAGCCACCAAATTTGCGGGACTGGCGAAATTGGTAGACGCACCAGATTTAGGTTCTGGCGCCGAGAGGTGTGTGGGTTCAAGTCCCTCGTCCCGCACCATTTATCAGCTTGCAGTCAAATAGTAGTTGGGGTATCGCCAAGCGGTAAGGCACCG